>CAZNWO010000030.1:0-13320 GCA_964576585.1 uncultured Puniceicoccaceae bacterium
CTTGGTCGGGAGGATCATGTGCGGTTCGATGCCATCCCCTCAGTCGTTTATACCAATCCCGAGGTTGCCATGGTCGGCTTGAGCAAGGAGCAAGCGGAGGATCGTGGACTGAAGGTTGCCACGGGAAAAATACCCATGACCATAAATGCCAGATACGTTGCCGAGCATCCGGGTGAAAGGGGGCTTTGCAAGGTCATCATCGAGGAGGGTTCGCGTCGCTTGCTTGGCGTGCACATGATTGGAGGAGCCTGCTCGGAAATGATTTTTGGTGCCGCCGCCATGCTCGAGACCGAATTGCGGGAGCAGGAAATCGACGAAATCGTCTTTCCTCATCCCACTGCTTCCGAAGTCATGAAGGACGTCTTCATGGCCGTGCGTTAAACCAAGTCTTTCTATACTGTCTAAATCCATTTTTCGAAAAACCTTTTCTCGCCATGCCTAAGTCACAAATCGTCGAGCCAAAAAAGGAACGTAGCGCAGGCTCCTTGAGCTGCCCTGACATTCCTCTTAACCAATACGCCGCCACCATAGAAGAGGAGCTCGAAACCTATGGAGCGGAAGCTCTTGTCGGCATCTTCGAGGATATGTTCCTCATCCGTGAATTCGAGAACATGCTCCAAGCCATCAAGACTCAAGGAGCCTACCAAGACGTCGAGTACGACCACAAGGGACCCGCTCACCTTTCCATCGGACAAGAGGCATCCGCTGTAGGTCAGGCATTTCTCTTGAGTCCGGACGATCACGTTCTTGGCTCCCACCGTTCGCACGGGGAGATTCTCGCCAAGAGCATGTCCGCGATTCGAAAGTTGGACGACAATGACCTCCAGGCTATCATGCAGGACTTTCTTGGTGGCGATTGCCTGCGTGTCGTGGAAAAGGATGGACCTTCCGAGGTGAAGTCGCTGGCCCGTGACTTCCTTCTCTATGGAGCCTTGGCCGAAATCTTTGGGCGCGAGACGGGTTTCAACCGCGGCTTGGGTGGTTCCATGCATGCCTTCTTCACGCCCTTTGGGGTTTACCCTAACAATGCCATCGTGGGAGGCTCGGCGGATATTGCGGCGGGCGCCGCACTATTCAAGAAGGTCAACCTCAAGCCAGGCTTGGTCATAGCAAATATCGGTGATGCCTCCATGGGGTGTGGCCCCACTTGGGAGGCCATGAATTTTGCCGGTATGGGCCAGTTTCACGAGTTGTGGGATGAATCCCGCAAAGGTGGACTGCCCGTGATCTTTAACTTCATGAACAATTTTTATGGTATGGGCGGACAAACCTCAGGTGAGACGATGGCCTTTGACTGTCTCGCCCGGGTAGGAGCGGGGGTCAACCCCGATGCCATGCATTCCGAGCGGGTGGATGGTTACAACCCTCTTGCCGTGGTGGATGCCATCCGTCGGAAGCGTGAATTGCTTGAAGGTGGCAAAGGCCCCGTCCTTCTAGAGACCATTACTTATCGCTTTTCAGGCCACTCTCCTTCCGATGCCTCGTCCTATCGCTTAAAGGAGGAAATCGAGGCTTGGCAGGCCGTCGACCCTCTTGATGCCTACGCAGCCGAACTCAAGCGAATCGGAGTCCTCGATGATGATGCCGCCCAAGCCATAACAACCGATGTTCAATCGGCTATGCGCAAGGCGTGTTTACGAGCCGCAGATCTCGAGGTCTCTCCACGATTGGACTCCGAGAAAATCGGCGAGCTGATGTTCTCGAATCGTCGTCGCGAAAGCTATGACGAGTCACGCGAACCCGAAATCCTTCAAGCCCATGATGAAAATTCTAGGGTTCAGGCTCTTGCCAAGAAAAGTCGAGCGGGTGTGGTTAACGGCAAGCCTGTTTCCAAGAACAAGGTTTTTCAATATCGTGATGCCATTTTTGAAGCCATCCTGCATCGTTTCGAAAACGATTCGACACTGGTTGCCTATGGTGAGGAGAATCGTGATTGGGGTGGAGCATTCGCCTGCTACCGAGGCCTTACCGAGACCCTTCCTTATCACCGACTCTTCAATTCTCCTATCTCTGAAGCTGCCATTGTGGGGACTGCCGTTGGCTATGCCTTGGAGGGTGGGCGAGCTCTCGTCGAGCTGATGTACTGCGACTTCATGGGTCGTGCCGGAGACGAAATTTTCAACCAACTCGCAAAGTGGCAAAGCATGAGCGCCGGAATCTTGGAAATGCCCGTAGTACTTCGAGTTTCAGTGGGTTCCAAGTACGGTGCCCAGCATTCTCAGGACTGGACTGCCCTTACCGCGCACATGCCCGGACTAAAGGTCTTCTTTCCTGCGACGCCCTATGACGCAAAGGGCCTACTCAACGCTGCCCTCGCCGGTAGCGATCCCGTCGTATTTTTTGAAAGCCAACGACTGTACGATATTGGCGAGCTTTTCGAACCCGAGGTGCCTGCTGATTACTACGAAGTGGAACCGGGTCCACCCGCTCGCCGACGCACCGGCAGCGATTTGACGTTAATTACCATTGGAGCCACTCTATATAGAGCCGTCGAAGCTGCAGACCTTCTCGAGCAGCGTTATGGCTTGTCCTGCGACATCTATGACCTTCGCTCGATCAACCCTCTCGACTACGAACCGCTCGTAGATTCGGTTCGCAAGACAGGAAAGGTGTTGGTCGCATCCGATGCCTGCGAACGAGGTTCCTTTGCAAACGACGTCGCCGCCAACCTCAGTCAGCTAGCGTTCGATTTTCTCGACGCGCCGCCCGTCGTGGTTGGGTCCCGCAACTGGATCACGCCGTGCGCCGAAGTGGAGGAAGACTTTTTTCCTCAGCCGAGCTGGATTCTTGACGCCATACACGAACGCATCCTTCCGCTTGAAGGGCATCAACTCAGCACAAACCCAAGTAATGGCGAGCTGCAGCGTCGTCATCGTGCGGGAGTCTGAAGATCATGGCCCAAAACACGCTCTCCAGAAAAGAACGCGCTGCCGAGCTACTTGAAGCCGCGCGTAGCGAGCACCAAGGAATCTTTCTCACGGGTCCAGGGGAGATCCATCTTCTCTCAGACCAGCTGCCGGAAAAGGCTTTCGATGGGTCGGGTTTCGTCTTGGCTAGTTTCGGGAACTGTCGTTGCGCTTCAGATGCCAAAGCCATCCGTCAATTCGATTCCCATGCTCGCGTTCCTGATTCGGTGGAGCAGATAGCTCTCGGCCATGAGACTCTCCAGTTGGTCCTTCAAGCCCCCGAAGGTTCGGATTTCTCGCCTGGTCACCTTGTGGCCGTTACACCTGGTCACTCCAGTGAGCCCATCGATCCCGCAACTTTTGAACCAACTGCCGATGGTGTTCTTGCAGCCCTTGGGTATTCCTACCGTTACCTTGGAGGACTTCGTTCCTTCAACCTTGTTCCTGGCTCTGCCCCCTCCTTCGTTCGAGCCCAAGGCTTCGGCAACCTCTTCAACAAGGTTGGAAAGTATGAAAACATAAGCCTTGTTTCTTTGGCCCATGCCGAACCATTCGCCTGCAATTACGGTACCAACAAACACATTTTCACGATCAACGAAGACGGTTCCTTTCACTACGGGGTTCCTGCTCAATCCATTGTCGCCTACCTGTCGGGTACTGCGCGAATGGCGATGATTAACCTAACCATCGTTGCCGCAGTTTCGGACGAGGAGCTTCCCCGAGTCGTTTACGTCACTGGTTCTCCCGCCAAGCTTGCGGAGATGGATGGCTATGCTCTGGTGCGCGACTTGCGAAGGAGAGGAACCCGAGTCGAGCTCATCGATCGGAACGATCCCGACATCCTTTCCAGGCTTACCGAGTTTGGAAAGTCCGATGTTGTTTGGACCAATTACGCTTCCCAGTCGACCTATGACCAAGCCGTTGCAATTCTTGCCTCCGGGGGGAATCTCAACAGCTACGCTGGAGCTTCCGATCCAGATCTTTTGATCAACGTTCCCGTAGGTGCCCCTAAAACCTTTTCCGACTATTCCGAGGAAGTCGCATCTCAAGTCGAGGCCATGCATCACAACCTTGGCCCCAACGATCCTCGTCGTCATAGGGGTCTTGCCAAGGAACCCTGTGTCTCACTGCTGGGTTTCCATGATCAACATGAACGTCTTGTCGTTTATCTTGACGCGATTCCTCCAGGCACTGAGGTGGATGCACCTGAAGCATCTGTCGATGAGTTGACCAGCCGAGGTCTGCGGCCTGTTGAAGCCGACTCCCTTCGCACCGACGTCTTCATTGCCTCCGTTGGGGAACCCGCCTCCGCCCTCTATAGCGATGTGGAGAGCAAGCTGGCTCGCTCCGCCGCCGTAAACTTTGTGGACGGGAACCTAGTCGTTCCCGTTCGTTCGCGTCACGCTCACTACGTCTCTCGCCATCAGTTGTGTGGTTCGAATGTTCCTTGGCACCTTACCAACACTTCCGAGCCCCACTCCGATGACATGGTCAAGCAGGCTGAGGACCCCGTCGACTTTGATTGGATGGTTAAGGGAGTCTGCGGCCTTCGTCATGTGACGGCAATGATGGCCGATGTTGAAGAGAAACAACCTTTCGGTTCCTTCTTTGCTTTTACCGAGTTACCCGATCTTCCCTATGTCCCAGTTTCCGCCCATGCCTTCGAACAAGCCTCGGAAGAGGCCGAAGGTAAAGTGCGGGATGCGCTCCAAGCGGGTGCTGAGGTTCTTCGATCCAATGGAGAGGTCTGGTCCCCCGACGTCGAACGAGCTCTTTACGCCGCACACAGCCTGCCATATCCTCTCGACCTTACCTAATCTAGAAAAACTACATCATGATGAGCTGGACGCAATTGAATGGAAAATCCGTGGTAGTTACTGGTGGTGCTTGCGGGATCGGTCTCGCCGTTGCCAAGGGTTTCGTCGAAGTCGGGGCCAATGTTATCCTTGCCGACTTTGCCGAGGAACAAGGGCAGGCAGCGGTGAAGGAGTTGGCCGACATCGGCTCGGGGGAAGCTCTGTTCGTGAAATGCGACGTTACTTCCAAGGCCGATGCTGAAAAGGTCGTTTCTACCGCGGTCGAGCGATTCGGGCGACTCGACGTTCTAGTGAACAACGCCGGCATTAACGTTCCCCGACTGCTTGTCGATCCGGCAGGCAAGGAAGAGCTGACAGAGGAAATCTGGGACAAGGTATTCTCCGTGAACGTCAAAGGTCAGTTCCTTTGCGCCCAAGCCGCTGCCCGGGCCATGCTGAGTGATGGTCAAGGCGGAACAATCGTAAACATGTCCTCGGAATCCGGACAAGAGGGCAGCGAGGGTCAAAGCGTGTATGCCGCCACCAAAGCGGCGAACCATAACCTGACTCGTTCTTGGGCCAAGGAACTGGGCAAGCAAGGAATCCGTGTGGTGGGTGTTGCCCCGGGAATAATGGAGACTACCGGCATGAGAAGCGAAGCCTATGAAGAATCCCTAGCTTATACCAGAGGGCTTACCGTGGAGGAGTTGCGTTCCAAGTACGGAAGTACATCCTCAATTCCTTTGGGACGAAGCGGTAAGCTGGGAGAAGTTGCCGACCTTGTCGTTTACCTGGCTTCTACTCGAGCTTCCTATGTTCACGGCACTACCGTAAATCTCTCCGGCGGCAAATCTCGAGGCTAGAAGCAATACGCCTAGTCTCTGAGCTTTCACTAAAGTCGGATGGCTCTTCCTCACCAAGTGGTTACGCCCTTGGCTAGAATCAGGTTGGCGTAAATGCGGGTGTCTCCTGTCATGACGACGGCAAAGGCTTTTTTGGTTTGCTCGTAGAAATCCCACTTGCCGACTTGAGCTATTGGGGCGGTGTCGGGGTAGTGCTTTTGCACAATTTCGTGGTAACCGTCATGGACTTTCTGATAGTCGGCGGCAATTTTTTCGTTGGCCTTATCTTCGGGCAAGGGCTCCATCATCATGACGGGATTCTCGACCACGTGATCGAGGACGAAGAGAGGCAATACTGCGTCCAAAAGATGGTCGACCCTGAGGCCGTCTGCCCTGATGATCGTGTCGTTGCAGCTTTCGCCGGGGAAGTGGGCGTCGCCGAAGATGATTTCGTCGTGGTGGCCCATCCTGTAAAGGGTTTCCAGGAGTTTTGGGCTCAGGAGTGGTGAGATTCCTCGAAGCATGTTTAACTAAGGTTGGAGTGAATAGATTTCTATTTTATGGATTTCCTTGGAAGGTTTCCGGAAGGATTCGTGACAAACAAGAAAAAAGCGCCGCTTTCACGACGCTTTACAGACTTGAGAAATTGGTTCTGGAGCTGCAACCCTTCCTTTACGGGCAATTTTTTTTCTTGTTGTCGAAGGTGCAGTGTCTCCTTTGCCAAACTTTCCTAGTCTCTACTAGTCATAGTCGACTTGTAGATGTATTAATTTAGCTAAAGATTGGCCGTTGGTCAAATGCCGGAGAGAAAAATTATTCCTTGGCCGTGAAAATTCCTTTCTCGCAGCCCCTAACAAAGGACTCCCCTGCACCCTTGAGCTCTTCCCACTCCGTACGGATTCGCAGAGCTTCTTCCTCGCAGATGCTGCTGTCTTCCTGATAGCTGCTGGAAACGGCTTGTAAAAGGTCGGAGAACTCGGCGACTAACTGCTGGGTATTGGAGAAAAGGCTTTCCGAGGTGTCGGTCCCGGTTTTGGGATTAGGGGCAAAGAAACCGTCGGCCTGTTGGCAAATCCAGGAAATGATTTGTTCGTCACCAGTCGCTTCGAAAATCTTTGCCAGTCGATCAAGAGGATTGGTGGCTCCGCTCTCGTCGGGTTCTTCGCTTGGTTGGCACCACTTGTAGAGAAGTGATGAAGACAAGTTCATGTCCGAGGCAATGGCTTTTACGCCAACCTTTTCCATGGAGGATTTAAGTATTTCGTGCGATTTCATGGAATTAGAAAGGAACCAAGAGGATACACGCCGACTTTATCAAGGCGCGATTACAATCTGAAATCTTGTTGCATATGATCAGATGGCTAAAAGAGCTTCTGCATGAGCCGATGCTGCCTTACCAAGTCCATCAAGATTGTAGCCACCCTCCAATAGGGAGATTACTTTTCCGTCTGCGAATTCCTTTGCCATGCCGAGGATTATCTTCGTCAGGTTTCCGAAGTCTCGATCTACAAGGCGAAATTGTCCAAGCGGATCGTTTATGCGAGAGTCAAAGCCTGCGGAGATGAAGATCAGCTCCGGCTTGTATCTTACCATGGCCTTTGCGAGGTCTTCTGCGAATGCAGACTCTACGATCGCCTCTTTCCCTGAGCCTGCCGGCAGAGGTCTATTCAAGATCGTACCCAACCCCTTCCCCTTGCCGGTTTCCTCCCTGGAGCCTGTTCCCGGGTACCATGGTGATTGGTGAGTGCTGAAGAAGAAGACGGATTCGTCGTCGTAGAAAACGTCTTGTGTGCCGTTGCCGTGGTGTACGTCCCAATCGACAATAAGAATTTTACCAACCTTGTGTTTTTCCTGTGCGTATCGAGCTGCGATCGCTACATGGTTGAATATGCAAAACCCCATTCCCTTGTCGGGGGTAGCATGGTGTCCGGGTGGGCGAACGACGCAAAAGGCGTTTGGGGCTTTGCCCGTCAAAACTTCATCGGCAGCTTGAAGGACTCCGCCGGTGGCCAGACGAGCAACCATAAGTGAGTCCTTGCTGATGACGGTGTCTCCTGTGCTTAAGCTTGATGCTCCTCTTGCCAAGTCCGCCTTGACCGTTTCAAGGTATTCCTTCGTATGACATCGGAGGATGTCTTCGTCTTTGCATTCGCGGGCTTCGACTTTTCTGAACTTGTGGCTCAATTCGGCCTTTTTCAAGGCGTTGAGCACAGCCTTGATTCGGCCAGGTTGCTCGGGGTGTCCGTGACCGGTGTCGTGTTTCTCGTAGGTTAAGTCGGAGACGAGAACACTTTGCTTCTGCATAATTGGAAAGCTTGAATCAACGAGACCTCATTGCCGTTTCTTCGCCTTGGCATCGGTTATCAGGTCGTGGAAGGCTTGGAAGAGGTCCGTCGCGTCGTTTGGGCCTGGAGCGGCTTCCGGATGGTATTGTACGGAAAATACCGGAAGCTCTTTGTGGCGCAGGCCCGAGACCGTGTTGTCGTTCAGGTTGTATTCGGTAACAATGGCTTCGTTTTCCTCAAGGTCATCAACAGAGGCGGCGAAACCATGGTTTTGCGCAGTGATTGCGACCCTGCCGGCTTCCATGTTCTTTACGGGCTGGTTGCCTCCCCTGTGTCCGAACTTCAGCTTGTAGGTGGAAGCTCCCAAGGCATGTGTGATGATTTGGTGGCCCAGACAAATGCCAAAGACGGGAAAGTCGGGCAAGAGGTCTCGCACGGTTTCATGGGCATAGGTAACGGCTGCTGGATCTCCAGGACCGTTGGAGAGAAAGACGGCATCCGGTGCTTTGCTGCGAACTTGTTCGGCAGAGGCGTTGGCCGGCAAAACCTGTACCTCGAATCCATGTCGCCTGAGGTTCCTGAAAATGGAATGCTTTGCACCAAAGTCCAACGCTACTACTCGATACCTTGTGTTGGTCGTCTTGTCCTCGGACAGATTCGTGCCTTCAACCGTGAATGATTGGCTGTCGTTTCCTTCCGGATCCCACTCGAAGCTTTCCTTGCAAGTCACTTCCTTCACGTAGTCGACTCCTACCAATCCCGGCCATTGGCGAGCCTTGTCCAAGGCTTCTTCGTTGGAAATACCCTCATTGCTTAGGCAGCTTTTTAATGCTCCCTCAATCCGAATTCTCTTAGTGATGGCCCTAGTGTCGACTCCCTCAATGCCGGGTATACCGTGTTTGGATAGAAATTCATCCAGCGTTTCTCGTGCTCGCCAATTGCTGACGATCGGACTTAGTTCGCGAACCACGAAGCCCGCTACTTTGGGGCTATCCGATTCATTGTCTCCGGGAATTATGCCGTAATTCCCGATTTGGGGTGCCGTCATGGTGACGATCTGTCCATAGTAGGAAGGATCGGTAAGAATTTCTTGATAGCCGGTCATGCTCGTGTTGAAAACGGCTTCTCCGACGACCGTTGCTTTTCCACCAAAAGATCTGCCCCTGAAGACGCTTCCGTCTTCCAAGGCCAAGACCGCTTCCTGGCTTGTTTTTTCGTTTCTATCCATTTGGTGCCATTCGGATACCTTTTGTCTTTCTTCGTGGCAAACCCAATCGGGTGGGAACCCCTTTTCTTCATGAGTGTTTGACTTCGCCGGCCGAACCACCTACCGACAAGAGATATGCAAGAGACTGCAGCCTACGATCGTTCCAAGACTCAAAACAAGGCCCTCCTGAAGTGGTTGGACAAGATGGTGGCGTTGTGTAAGCCCGAGGCCGTGCGCTGGTGCGACGGTTCCCGCGAGGAATGGGACGAGCTTTGCCAATTAATGATCACCAATGGGGCGATGGTTAAGCTTAATGAGGAAAAGCGCCCGAACAGTTACCTCGTACGTTCCGATCCTAGAGACGTTGCCCGAGTCGAGAGTCGCACCTTCATTTGCAGTTTCGGCAAGGATCAGGCTGGCCCCACCAACAATTGGGAAAACCCTCGAAAGATGCGCGCCAAGCTAATGGATCTTTTTGAAGGTTGCATGGTCGGTCGCACGCTTTACGTGATTCCTTTCTGGATGGGCCCGATCGGTTCTCCTCTTTCCCATTTTGGCGTACAGGTGACCGACTCGCCCTATGTAGTCCTTAATATGCGTATCATGACGCGGATGGGTCAAGCAGCCCTCGACGCGTTCGGTCCTCGGGATTTTTTCGTGCCTTGCCTGCATTCTGTCGGAATGCCACTGGTGGAAGGGGTCGAGGACGTCCCTTGGCCGTGTGACCCGGAAAATACCCACATCGTTCATTTTCCTGAGCAACGAACGATTGTTTCCTATGGCAGTGGATATGGAGGCAATGCCTTATTGGGCAAGAAATGCTTTGCCTTGAGAATTGCCTCATGCATGGCTCGGGATCAAGGTTGGATGGCCGAACACATGCTTGTCCTCGGGGTGGAAAGCCCCATGGGTGAGAAGACTTACGTAGCAGGGGCCTTTCCGAGTGCCTGCGGCAAGACCAACATGGCCATGCTCGTGCCTCCGGATTCAATGAAGGATTGGAAGGTGTGGACTGTCGGTGACGACATAGCTTGGCTGAAGCCGGACAAGAAGGGGGTTCTCCGGGCCATCAATCCCGAGTCGGGTTTCTTCGGAGTTGCACCAGGAACTTCTTGGGAAACCAACCCGAACGCAATGGAGTCGATGAAAGCCAACGCCATTTTCACCAACGTGGCTCTTACTGATGACGGCGACGTTTGGTGGGAAGGCCTAACCGAAGAACCTCCCGAGCATTTGACGGACTGGAAAGGCAACGACTGGAGTCCCGGTTGCAAGGATCCCGCCGCACATCCCAATGCTCGTTTCACCGCACCAGCCTCCCAATGCCCCACCATCGATCCCGCTTGGGAGGATCCCGCCGGCGTGCCTGTCTCCGCGTTCATCTTCGGCGGGAGGCGCATGTCGGACGTGCCCTTGGTTTACCAGGCGTTCAACTGGAACCATGGCGTTTACCTAGGTGCCACTCTCGCTTCGGAAACCACGGCTGCCGCCGAGTCAGCCGTGGGCAACCTTCGCCGAGACCCCATGGCCATGCTTCCCTTTTGCGGGTATAACATGGGAGATTACTTTCGCCACTGGATTCGCATGGGTAAAAGCTTGGAACACAAGCCTAGGGTTTTTCACGTCAACTGGTTCAGGAAGAGTGAGGACGGATCCTTCCTCTGGCCTGGATTCCGGGACAACATGCGCATCCTACGCTGGATCGTGGAACGGTCAACCGGCAGGGCCCTCGGTCACGAAGGCGCCTTGGGTTGGACGCCTCGCAGGGAGGATGTGGATTGGAGTGGTCTCGATCTCCCCGACGAGGTTTGGGATGAACTCATGTCCACGGACAAAGAGCGACTTCGCATGCAAACCCTTCGCCACGAGGAACTTTTTCTTGAACTGGCGGAAACCCTTCCCAAGGAACTTCTCTTCGAACGAGAGGCTTTGGTGGCGAGACTGTGAGGTCGGTCTCGACTTATTTATTTAGTTTCACCTTTCCTTGGACCACCGAAAGAATACAGATCCGATCACACCCACGGATACGATCATGTTGGCAATTTTCATCAACACTCCTCCAGCCCGTTGATCTTCCAGTGGGCTGATATCCATGATTCGTTCGGCATAAAAGTAGGTGTCGTAGAGTACTTCCTCGGAAAAGGTGAGCACTGCAAAGATGGGGGTCTGGCCCAACATCA
This sequence comes from uncultured Puniceicoccaceae bacterium, assembly GCA_964576585.1. Taxonomy (GTDB): domain Bacteria; phylum Verrucomicrobiota; class Verrucomicrobiia; order Opitutales; family Seribacteraceae. The sequence goes on from CAZNWO010000030.1 coordinate 11,217, forward strand.
GTGCCAATACGTAGAGAATCTGCGAACCAAAGCTGATCGGAGGAATTTTTTTCGAAGGGCTTGCGATCGGCCACCACATCGCGAAGGATGTCATGAACATGGAGAGATGCTCGGCGGCATGAAGCATCTTGTTCTGGATGGCTGCTTCGTAAAAGGTGCCAAAGTGCCAAAAGCTAAAGACTAGGGTGAAAGCCAAACCTGCGACGATCGGGTGAAAGAGAATTCGACAAAGGATTTCAATATCGGCTCTCTTCTCGAATAGCGAATCGCACAATTTTTCGGGAATTGCCAGTATGAGGAACAACGGACTCACGTACATCAGTACGTTGTGTTGAATCATGTGGGCAAAGAATAGAAAGTTTTCCCCCAAGGCGTCCAAGGGTGAACCGACGGCCAAGTAAAAGCTGATAATCGAAGCCGCAAACCAGCCTGTTTCTTTTTTTGGGAAAACCATTCCCGGAGCCATTTTCTCACGGAACGGTCCCACGATGAGACAGTAGCTCCAGGAAAAGAAGAGCAAGCCTCCGATCAGAGTCGGCTCTACGTGCCAGTGCTTGAGGTTTACCGGTGAGGCAAACTCCATTTGGGGAGATCCTCCTTCGTTAAAAAAACTATTCCGATTCGCCCCAAAACGCTTCGGAGCGAGCCTTCAGACGAAAGTCGGCTGTTGTGACGGCATTAGGCAAGACCCTGACTAGGGAGCCTTCGACTTTTTGAGTGTCCTCGGGATTGTATAAATGAAAGAAGGGCGTACCGGGTTTCTTTGAGTTGATTTCTACTAAATCTGCCTGATTTACCTTCCATGTAATCCTGTGTGGTATACCTTCCACCTTTTCCCAATTGTCGGCTAGTGTTTTGTTGAGGTCATTGCTTTCCCCGGTCCTGTGATTGGAGACTGACTTATAATAGGCGTCACCATGCTTAACGAATGCACCGGATTTGTAGTCTGTTTTGGGCTTCAGGGATTCCTCAATCGCTGCAACCTCGAAATTCTCAACGTCTACTGAGTGGTCCGCCATGTAAATGACTGCGAAGTATGTTCCGAGGGCAATTACTAGCCCCATCAAGAAAAGCACTGTGTTGAGAATCTTGTCCCAACGCAAATGCATGAACCACCAGATGACGCCGAAGAACTTTACTATGGAGGTGGCGAAAAGGATCCCAATTATGGAAGAGCCTTCAAAAACCTGTACGTAGATTATTACGATTTCAAGGCCTGTGATAGCGGTCAACGCCATCGATAGGTTGAAAAACGTAAAAAACCTTTTGCTTTCCTCGGCAACCGGATCTTCGGAATGTCCGCTCATGATTTTATAAATTGGTAATGATTTAGAAGGCGTATTCCATGAGATACACCACTGGGAAAATGATGATCCATACGATGTCCACAAAGTGCCAGTAGAGGCCGCAGCATTCGACGTCCATGGCATCCGCCGTGCTCATTTTTCCGGTAAAGGAATATACAAGCCAGCCAAGCAGCCAAAATACGCCTATTGCCACATGTGTCCCGTGTGTGCCCGTGAGCACATAGAAGGTTGAACCGAATACATGTGCTTGTCCTTGATAAGTTGAAAGAGTAAGCTCATGTCCCGGAGCATAAACGAAGTGTGTGAACTCGTATACTTGACAGGCTAGGAAAATACTGCCGAACACAATGGTTCCGAAGAGCATCCAACGCGTGCTTTTCAGGTTTCCCTTATGAATCGCCGAGACCGCCAAGGCCATGAACAAGGAGCTAGCCAAGAGAATGAAGGTACTGAATGAGGTAAGCTCGATGTCGAAGACGTCCCTGATGTCCAGATAAGTGCCGTTCACCGTTGCGGAAATCTTTCGATAGATCAGGTGTGTGGAAATCAGGGTTCCGAAAAACATGCAATCGGATCCGAGAAAGGCCCACATCAGGACTTTTTTCGGATGAATTCCCGTGCTGGAATAGGGTTCGTGATGTTCTTCGGCGTGGGCTGCTGCTTCGCTCATGTTCAGTAAATTCTCTTAGGTGGGATCGGAAGGGACACTACTTATTCGAACTTAATCGCTATTCCTCATCCTCCTCGGGGAATAGATGGTATCCGGCAGGACCTTCCAGCGACCACATTATCATGGA
>CAZNWO010000030.1:13420-28283 GCA_964576585.1 uncultured Puniceicoccaceae bacterium
AGGGTCCATTCCAAAGAGCGGGCGTCCCAGGGATTCTTGCCGGCAGGCTTGAGCTTTTTGTCAAAAAAGGAACGCATGAATTGGATGACGCCCAGTAGGATGCCGACACCTAATATGAACGACCCTACGGTTGCGATTTGGTTCCATTCCTCGAAACCATTACCTGCATTGTAAGAATGAGTCCGACGAGGTTGCCCGATCATGCCAAGGTAATGCATGGGGAAGAAGGTAGCGTTGAAGCCAATGAACATGAGAGTGAATACGATTTTACCCATTTTTTCGTCGAGTATCCTGCCCGTCATCTTGGGCAACCAGAAATAGAACCCGGTGAAAAGTCCGAACAGTGCACCGCCAATGAGTACATAGTGAAAGTGGGCAACCACGAAATAGGTGTCTTGTTGCTGCATGTCGATGGGTACCGAGGAATGCATGATGCCCGTGAAGCCCCCGATCATGAACATCGTGATAAAGCCCAGAGCGAAAAGCATGGGAGTGGTGAACCGAATTTTACCTCCCCACATGGTACCAATCCAGTTGAAGATTTTGACCCCAGTGGGAATTGCAATCAGCATGGTTAAAATGGAGAACGCCGAGGTTGCCACGATTCCCATGCCTGTAGTGAACATGTGGTGACTCCATACTGCGAATCCCATGAACCCGATGATTGCTCCTGAGAAAATTACCAAACCGTAGCCGAACAAGGGCTTGCGAGAGAAAACCGGAATGACCTCCGATATAATGCCCATTGCGGGAAGTATGAGGATGTAAACCTCGGGATGACCAAAAATCCAGAAAATGTGCTGCCAGAGATGAGGCTTTCCTCCTTCGAGGAAATCGAAGAAGTTCGTTCCGAAGTTTCTGTCGAACATCAGCTCCACCAAGGCGATCGTGATGGCTGGAAAGGCAAGAATGATCAGAAAGCTGACAATTAACGTCATCCAAGTGAAGACTGGCATTCTCATCAAAGTCATGCCCGGTGCTCTCATGTTGATGATGGTCACGATGAAGTTGAATGATGCCAGCAAAGATGCCAGACCGAGTACCTGAATTCCGAATACCCAGAAGTCGGGACCGAGATCACGGGCCACTTCCTCGAAACGAACGTCGGTAAGGGGCGAGTAGGCAAACCATCCGATTGCCGGAGCTCCTCCCTGAAAAAACCAACTCATGTTGAGGATGATTCCCCCTGCGACGAAAGTCCAGAGGCTCAAGGCGTTCATGCGGGGAAATGCCACGTCCCTTGCTCCAATCTGCAAAGGCATGACGAAATTGAAGAAAGCAGCGCTGAGGGGCATGATCACCAAGAACACCATGATGGTGCCATGCATGGTGAACATTTGATTGTATTGTCTTGGCGTAAGGAATTCTTGGCCCGGTCCCCAAAGCTGTGTTCGAATTGCCAAAGCCTGCATGCCGCCGAAGATCAGGAAGCACAAGGCGACGAGCCCGTAGAGCAGACCGATCTTCTTGTGGTCAATCGTCGTCAGCCAATCGACGATGCCTTTGGTGTGTTGGTCTGGTCTCCGAAAAATACTCAACAAAGTCTTGGGTTTCGTTTCGGGGGCAACGTATTCTACGGATTCGGTAGCCATGACAAGATGCAGTTAAAGTTCCTTATATTTGGCCCAGCAAATATTCCACGATTTGATTTATTTTTTCCTTATCCTTATGCAGCGTTCGAACCGGGTGATCGTCATTTACGTTTTCACCATTCCACATCAGGTTGCCGAACTTTAGGTCATTTGAATTCTCGAGCCATTTGACGAGCTGTTTCTTGTTATTTCGCCTCCATCCTGCGGCAAGGGAAGTTCGTAAGCCAAAAAGCGTAAGGTTTGGACCCAAGTCCGCATATCCGTTTCCTATTTTGTCGATCGAATGGCATTGAACGCATTGATTTTTGGCGAACTCTATTTTGCCAAGTTCATATTGATCGGAGTTTTTCTTCTTCCATTTTCCTTCCGAAAGGTCAGGAGGAGTGCCTTGAGTGATGTCTTCGGTCGCGATCCATTCTCTATCTGCACCCCCCAGTTCGGGGTCTTTGTGTTTCACGACGTCTCCCTCGGAATATCCCATTTTGCTGTCGTAAGCCTTGGGATGCTTGTCCTCGTTCTGCGAATCCTGCATTCGTTGAACCCATTTGTCGAAGTCATCGTCGGTTTGAGCCATTGCCCTGAACTGCATGTAGGCGTGGGAGTTGCCGCAATATTCAGCGCATTGCCCGTAGAAAAGACCGCCGACAGGGTCGAAATCATCGTCAAACTTTCGATCCTTGAAGAGAACTTTCCTTAAGGTTCCATCATGTACTGCAGGCATTGCCTCTGCAATTGTTGCCTCTTCTTTGTTTCCGTCTTTATCCGTTTTCCATAAGAGCTTTTTCTGGTCTGCAACGAACCAAATGAAGTTTTCTTGTCCTGGCATCAGGTCCATCTTTCCTGCAAGCTTTGGAAGCCAGAAACTGTGAATGACGTCCGTCGTGCGCAAGTTTAGCCTAACTGCCTTGCTGGCCGGAAAAACAAGTTCGTTGGCCGTAACAATGCCATACTCGGGGTACTCGAAAACCCAGTAGAAGCGTTTGCCCGTGACGTTGACGGTGACGGCTTTCTCGACTGCGGAGCGATCAAGCTTTAGCTTTTCCAGCAATTCAGTATCGTCGGGGCTTGGAACTCGATGTAGCAGCACGACTCCCTTAAGAGTCGGTATGGCGAGGATCACGAGGATCACTGCAGAAGCCAAGATTAAGGATGTCTCAACCTTTGGGTTGCCGTGCGTTTGGGGAGGGATTTCCTTCGCATCGTCCTCATCCTTCGCACGATATTTCCATAAAACGAACAGTAGGCAGCCACCAACGGCGCAAAACAAGAAAATGGTTATCCACACCGACAGCATGAAAAGGTCGTATTGGTTTTGGGCCACAACTCCTTTGGGGTCTAGCGTAGATTGCTTATGGTCGATTCTTGAGCAACCTCCCGAGAACCAAATCAGAATTGTGAAACCGAAAGTCCTTGTGAGGGCGTAAGCTTTTTGGGCTATTTTGTTCATCTCTTGGCTCGTACGTCTTGTCCGGTGGTGGATAAAATTCTACAAGTACCTGTCTGCCACAAGCGCCAACAAGAGAAATGGCAGGTAGATGATTGTGGCATAAAAAAGTTTTTTGGCGGCATGGTTTCGATCCTTTGACCAAAGGAATTTGGCGGAAGCAGTCAAAATGTATAAGCTGAGCGCCGTGGCGGACAACAAGTATATCGTGCCCGGTGAGGGTTGCTCAAGTGATAGAAAGAAGGGTGCCATGGCAAACAATGTGAGAATGATTGCATAAGTCATGCTCTTGCCTGCGGTTTTTTTGCCACCATCCTTGAGGTGGGAAGACATGACGAATCCACCTCGCCTATAGTCTTCGCGATACATCCAGGCAATTGCCATGAAGTGGGGCAACTGCCATGCGAAAAGTATACCGAAGAGAATCCAGCCGAAAGCCGTAGGCTCACCTGCTGCAGCCACCCAACCGATAAGTGGAGGAAGGGCTCCTGCAATGGCTCCAACCTCCGTAGCGTAGCAAGTGATCTTCTTCATCGGAGTGTACAGCGCCAAATACGTCACGAGAGTGGCAAATGTAAGGCCTGTCGCCCAATTGTTTGTACCCAACCACAAAATCAACAGCCCCGCAGCGCAAAGACCTAATCCGAAGCCCAGAGCAGTTTCTGGCTCAATTTGTCTAGATGGCAAGGGTCGTCCTGCGGTTCTCGGCATTCTGGCATCTTCTCTTCTTTCAAGCCATTGGTTGAGAGCGCCGGCGCCACCGGCAGCCAGCGAAGTGCCTAGCATTAAGGACCAAAAAGTCCATACTTCCTTGTTCAGCGGGTGGTGGGCGAGGTAACCCAAACCGGCAGTTAAGACGGAAAGCATGCTCAATCGCGGCTTCGTCAGCTCAAACAGGCCGTTCAGGCTCAAGCCCGCAGAACTTTCAAGGCCTGCGGTTTCAGCCTTGGCGGCACATTGTTTGGATCCTTGGAAACTCATTGGATGGTAAGATTTTCTTATAAACCAAAGCTAGGACATCATTTTTTGACTCACTTGCAAGGTCTTTGCGCGAGTAGGATACTTTAAAGGTTTTCTAATAAGTTTGCTTAGTTTACTTTACGTGGTTTTCGGATGTGCTGCTTCCCTTGGCCATCCGATGCAGAAACTTATGCATATTAGCATTGATCCGAATGTCAAATGAAGTACTTGCGAAACTGGCGGCAGGTCAAAGTTTTCAAGCCAGAGCCCAATTAGGACTTGAACCAGAACTAGCGTTATGCCGAGTAAGCCCAGCTTTTCGCGGGATTTGCCATCATTCCGAATGCTTAGCCAAGTGGCGACCGATGCAACCACAACCAGCCATGACATCGTCTTGTGCAAGTCGAATGCTAATCCCGAATGGTCCAACCACTCTTCTCTCGGAAGGCCTTGGTGGTCCTTGATGAATGGGTCGATTTTTTCTCGAACTTGCGTTCCTGCAGCAATTTGCAACAAAACTGCGAGCGTCATGAATTTTCCCAGCTTGTTTGGTCTAGTGTCCGTTCCGCATGGTCTGCTTGCCTTCCTCGCAACTCCCAAGAGCAAGCACAGCAGGATCATTGCCAGCAGCATGTGAATTGTTATCAAGCCGGGTCGAAGGCCTGACTGCACGACCAACGCTCCCAGCCAACCCTCGACGATTACGAGAACAAGTGCTGCAAGGGAGCCCCTGAAGAGAAGCGGGTCGGTTTTTCTTAAGCGGATTGAGAACAAGAACGTACAAGTGATCAGCAATCCAATTACCGCACCCAACATCCTGTTCAGGTATTCGATCCACATTTTGCCTAAGTCAAAGTCTTCGATCGGGTGTTCCTTGCCTTTCTTGTCCCTAAAAAACTTGTTCCCGTTCTCGTCTGAAACGGTGGGTATTTTCTCGATTGAGGTTGGGGGTATCCAGCATCCCCAACAGGTAGGCCAATCGGGGCAGCCCAAGCCCGCACCTGTTGCTCGAACCAAGCCTCCAACGGTTATCAGGATCAAAACTGCCGCAAAGCTGATCCATGCAGAACGTGCAAAGGTGATCTTGTGTCTCTTTGGTTTTTCGTTAGTTTGCACTTTAATTTATATTCTTCTTCTCATTCCGAATTAGGTTTCTGTCTAATGATCGTTCCTTGGTTCGCAAGTCGTTTGATCTTTGTCGCGAGCGCCGTTTTCAAGTCCCGCAAGCATCATCTGCATTGCACGAAACATCACTTCTTCTTGTTTCGGACAATGTTTCTTTTCTCTATTTGCCACTTTCTTTTGGCATCATGCGGTTCTTCCGTTGATGAGAATTACGTCCCGTCCATTCCCGACCACAACTTGAGGGGGGAGGTTGTACTTGCAGACTTCAACAATTCCGAAGTTATTGTCCAAGTGAAGGCCTTGGGAGGAGATGTTCTCGCAAAGTTTCCCGAACTTGTCGCCGGCAAGGAATTTGCCTTTCACGTTGGGCCTGGGGACTTCGGCTATTTGGCGAAGGGTAGGGTCTTTCTTGCAAGCCCCGGCGTCGTTCCTAGCGGAAATTCGACAAAATCAGCTTATAAACTTACTTCCATTTGGCCTGATGACCCTCAGCATCGACTCAGGTTTCAATCCTCCAATCGCATGTTGCGCAGGGATACTTTGAGTAGAGGCGACGATCCCACTCGGACCATCGGCGACTATTTGCCGCCATTTGCGCTCTACGATCAGAACGGCAACATGCTGACCTCGGATTTTTTTAACGGCAAGTTAACCGTTTTGAATTTTATCTTTACCCGCTGCTCGATTGCGGAAATGTGTCCTGCGTCAACCATCCGAATGAGACGTCTGCAGAATTTGGTCTACGCGGAAGAACTTCCCCAAGTTCAATTCCTGTCCCTTACGTTGGATCCTCTGCATGACACGCCTGGAGTCCTCAAGACCTATTCCGCGGGCTATGAAATAGATGAAACCAATTTTTCCTTTGCTACTGGACCAAGGCCGGTGATCGAAGATCTTGTCAGGCAATTCGGAATCAGTCGCCGAAAAACCGATGCTTTGCCCTTGGATCACACCATGCGCACGATCCTGGTCAATAAACAACGTAAAATCGTGTATCAAGTTCCAGGAAAGGGTTGGTCGGTCGACGACTTTCTGGACAGGATCAAGGAATTTCTCCCAAAGCAATGAATACAATGGAAAAACCTTCGGAACCCTCGCGAAAATCCATCGCGCTTTCTGTGGCAATTCTTACGGTTCCCTTCTTCTTGGCATACTTTTTCATTCGTTCTTTACCTGTCGAGCCCTGTGATTTTCTTCACGCCAAGACCTACAATTCTTCAGGTGTGCTGGATTATTGCGGCCCCGGAGATTCGGCCTTTGTGGATCTTACCCAGCGCTCTTGGCCGCTTACTCTCGAACTGGAAGCTTTGGACGAGCCACGCATTGGCACTCCTTGTCGATTTCGAGCAAAGATCAGTCAATATGATGGAACTCCCCTAGGTGCGGACGACGTCGCATTGAGTCACACCAAGAAAATTCATCTCCTTGTGATCGATTCATCACTCGAGGATTACTCTCACGTTCACCCGGTTCCCGTTCCTGATTCTCCGGGTGACTGGCTCTTTTCGGTCACTCCCTCAAGGGGGGGGGAGTACAAGATGTTTTTTGATTTCATTCCAATCCGAAGTCCCCGTCGGGTCCTTCTTACATCCACCTTTCAATTCCCCGGCGAATCCTCTTCCCATGAGCCTGCCGAGAGATCCAAGGTCCAGCTTTCCGGTTACTCTTTTTCCATGACCAGCGAGAGTCCCTCCTTTTTGTCGGGCGAGGATGCCAAGTTGCGACTTGAGGTTCACGACGAATCCGGCAAGCCCGTAGCTTTCGAGCCAGTCATGGGTGCCTTTGCTCATATGGTTGCTTTTGACGATGATCGTCGAGGCTTTGCCCACCTTCATCCCGGCGAGAGCATCCAGCCAGTCGACGACTCCGAGGACTTTGTGGGTTCGCTCACCTTTGGATTTCGGCCCCCTTCCTCGGGACACTTTAGGCTTTGGGCTCAGGTTCGCATCGGGGGCGAGGAATTGTTCGTGCCTTTCGACCTGATGGTGGATGCCTGACTAATAATCCCCTTCTTCGCAGAACCTAATGAACGAAATTGAAACTTTCCGAGCTCGTGAGCCAAACGAGCCTTTGGCCAAGAAGCTTACCCTTGCAGTCTGGGTTGTTTCCGCTCTCGTCCTTTTCCTCGTCGGACTCATGCGACAGGTAAAGATCGGCTTGCCGGAGGGCGTCAGCCTTCATTTTCTCCCGCCCTTTCACGCCCTGTTGAACACGGGTGCCGCGATAGCCCTAACGGTGGCTATTCTTTCCATTAAAAAGGGTAAGGTCGCCAGTCACTTGAGATGGATTTACGTGGCAATGGCTTGCTCAATGCTCTTCCTTCTTTCTTACGTTTGCTACCATTTTACCACTCCCGAAACGATTTTTGGAGATGCCGACAAGAATGGGATCTTGGATGATGGAGAGCTTGCGGAAGTAGGCTGGATGCGTTCCCTTTACCTCGCCATATTGCTTTCCCACGTTTCCTTGGCGGCCATCAGCCTCCCGTTCATTTTGCTCACCTTCGTCCACGGATTCACTCACCGTTTCGACAAGCATCGCAAGTTGGCAAAAAAGATTTTTCCGGTCTGGTTCTACGTGGCGATTACCGGGCCGATTGTATACCTTCTGCTTCGCCCTTACTATTCCTGATCCACTTTTCGAGCCCACTTCCTGATCTCAAATTCCTCGGTTTTCGCTAGGGTTTCCATCGGCTCGAAAAGATTTTCGTATTCAGGAAAAAAGGCGTCTCCATCCTCTACATTCCTGAAAACTTTTGTCAGGTATAGCTCGTCGCACTTGGGCAGAAGCATGGAATAGACTTCACCTCCACCGATCACGAAAACGTCTCCCTTCAAGCCCAAATCCTGAAAACCTTCCGTGGAGCGAATAACTTCCATGCCCTCTTCAGCCTCAAGCGACCGGCTTAGCACCAAGTTTCTTCGATTTGGCAGAGGTCTGCCAAGCGAATCCCAAGTCTTCCTTCCCATCAGCACGGTATGGCCCGAGGTAATTTTCTTGAACCACGCAAGGTCTTCCTTCAACCGCCAAGGAAGGTCTCCGTTCCTCCCGATCACGCCGTCCAAGGAAACCGCTGCAATTGCCTTCAGGGTAAATTCCATTGGCCTGTCTACACCGCTATCGGCGCCTTGATGGCAGGGTGCGGGTCATAGTCAACCAATTCAAAATCCTCGTAGCTGAAATCCCCGATTTCCTCCTGTTCTCCGTGAATTAGCATTCTCGGGCGTTCTCGAGGTTCCCTTGCCAGTTGGAGCTTCGCTTGCTCGACGTGATTGGAGTAGAGGTGAAGATCCCCGAAAGTATGAATGAATTCCTTTGGCTGCAGGTTGCAGACCTTTGCCACCATCATTGTGAGAAGCGCGTAGGAGGCTATGTTGAAGGGGACGCCCAGAAAGACGTCGGCGCTTCGCTGGTAGAGCTGGCAGCTCAACTGGCCATCTGCGACGTAGAATTGAAAGAGAGCATGACAAGGGGGAAGGGCCATCAGGTGAAGCTCGCCGGGATTCCAAGCGCAAACGATGTGGCGACGACTTTCGGGTTTCTCGCGCAGCGAACGAACGACTTGATCAATCTGGTTCACCGAACCTCCGTCCGGCTTTTTCCAGTCGGTCCATTGCGCCCCGTATACTCGGCCAAGGTTACCTTCCTCGTCAGCCCATTCATCCCAGATGCGGACCTTGTTTTCCTTCAGGTAGTTGATGTTCGTGTCGCCTTTGAGAAACCATAGCAGTTCATGAATGATCGAGCGAAGGTGAAGCTTCTTAGTCGTGAGCAGGGGAAAGCTTTCCTCCAACGAGAATCGAACCTGCTCGCCGAACACCGAGTGGGTGCCCGTGCCGGTGCGGTCGCCCCGTTCCGCGCCATCCTCGAGAATTCTCTCCAGCAACTTCAGGTAGGTCTTCATGTGTTTTTTCTCCTTTTTGAATGTCGCCTCGGCGGTCTTCTGGAAAGCGTAAAGTTGATCGACCCTCATTTCGTCTGGATTGAGCGTCACCTTTTTTGATTCTTTGTTTTCACATCTCTCTTCTCTTGACATGCATTTGTTCGGACTGATGGATACTTTGTTCTTGAAGAACTTTTGCATTCGCTTCGCTTGTATTTCCCTTGCATTGGGCGTTCCCCGTCTTCCTTGCAATGCGGAGCAGATCCGTTTCGATGACGTCACGAAATCGGCGGGACTCTTCCAGCCCCTAAAAGGCATTATGGGCCACGGTGGAGCTTGGGGAGATTTTAACGGTGACGGCTTGATTGACCTTTACGTCGGGGAATATGCCGATCGACCGAATGCATCCTATGCACCTGCCGTAGGCCCCACCGGCAATCGCCTTTTCAAGAACCTGGGTAATGGAAAGTTTGCCCGATCGAAGCAGCCTGCCGTGGAATTCTTCGCCCGGACGAGCGGTGCCGTATTTGCGGATTTCGACAATGACGGGGACCTCGAGCTGTATTCGGCCAACAATTACAATGGGCGGTCGGGGATTGCTGAGGACGTTCCCCAGCGTCGCGCTCAGTTGCGCCGTTCCAGTTTTTTTCGCAACGACGAAGGCGAGTTCGTCGATGTCAGCAAAGCCTCCGGGGCATCACCCTCATCCTTGGGCACTGCTCGGAACATAGGCGTGCTGGACTATGACAACGATGGGCTTTTGGATCTTTTGGTCGTGGAGGACAGGTTCAACAGTCGGGACAAGTCGGGCCGAACCATTCTCTTGCGCAACCTCGGAAACCTGAAGTTTTCCGACGTCACCGCTGCAGTGGGCTTGCCCGGCGATCTGTATGGGCTGGGTTGTGCAATCGGCGACCTCAATGGAGATCGTCGTCCCGACCTTTTCATCGCCCACTGCAACAGGCTTTTCTTGAGCAGGGGAGGGAAATTTCACGAACCGCCCGAGCTCAAGAGGCTCTTTGCTTGGAAACCCGAGGATAACGAGGATTGGCCCTGTGGGGCGGCATTCGGCGACCTGAATCGTGACGGCAGGCTCGACCTTGTGCTTTCCATCCATCACGAGAGGGCACGCAACAAGGTTTATCTCAACGAGGGGCTTCGCAATGGAGTCCCGCGATTTCGGGAAGTGACCCTTGAAGTCGGCTTGCCGGAACGGTTTGGCCAAAAGGCGCCTCACGTTGAGATTCGTGATTTCGACAACGATGGCTGGCCCGATCTGTATTTCAGCATGGCTTGGCTGTCCGAGAAAGGGGTTGTGCGTCCCGTTGTCTTTCGCCACACGGGAATGAGGAATGGTCTTCCTCGATTTGAGGCGAACGGTCCTTTGGACAAGCCAATGGTCTACTTCCCCGCGGGTCCCGGGGGAGATTTTGACAACGATGGTCGCGTCGACCTGTTTCTTGTCAACTGGTACCGCGACAACCACTCAAGGTTGCTCAGAAACGTGAGTCCTTCCGGACATTGGATTCAAGTGGTCGTGAGAGGTCGGGGTATGAACCGGATGGGTATCGGGGCCAAGGTCTCCGTTTTTTCCCCGACCGATAAGTTGATCGGCTTCGGCGAAATCACCACTGGTTTCGGTTATGCTTCAGGCCAGCCTGCAATTGCTAACTTTGGGGTGGCGCAACATGACGTGGTTTCGCTCACGGTTGAGTTTCCCGATGGTCGGCTCATACGTCGCTCAGGAGTTTTAACCAACCGTCGCCACGTCGTTGAGGAAGAATTATGAAACGTTTGCCTGCTTTGTTTCTCTTGCCCATCCTAGTCTTTGGCCAAGAGCTTGCTTGGCCTCCAAAACTACCTGGCGGAAAGCTCGTGGATTCGGGTTCATCGCCCAAGCTTCTGAAGATCAGCTCCAAGTTGCGTTCGGGGGTCACCGTCGCCAAGGTGGCTCCCCTCGTGGACTTTCTTTATTATCCCGCCCAAGACTACCCGGGGAATCCTTGGTCTGTTTGGGGAGAAAGTCTTTGTTGGGGAGAAAAGTACTATTCGTCGATAGGCGACCACAAGGGTCCCGAAGGCAACTCATTCCTTTACGAGTACGATGCCAAGGCCAGAAAAATCAGGGTGCTAGCGGATTTGCGTCGGGTTCTCGGCCTGCCCAAGGGCCATTACACTCCAGGGAAAATTCATAGTCGTATCGACATGGGGAAGGATGGCTGGCTCTATTATTCTACCCACCGCGGATCGACTCGAGTCACCACCACCAAGCATCATTTCAAGGGAGGGTGGATTTTGCGAACTCATCCCGACACTGCCAAGACCGAGATTGTCTCCCATGCTCCCTTGCCCATGCAGACCTTGCCTGCAAGCGTGCTTGATCCCGATTCCATGATCTTTTACGCAGGAACCGCCGATGGCGACTACAAGAATAATCGTGTTCAGTTTCTTGCATACGACCTGAAGCGTCGCAAAGTCCTTTACAGCGACGACAACGGCTTCAGTCGTTATGCGATTTTCGCTAAGTCTACGGGTCTGCTCTATTTTCATGATGGCCGAAGTACGCCTGGTCAGACCGAGGGTCCTCGCTCTTTGGCCCGCTTTGACCCTTCTCGTCCCGGCAAACCCAGTTCCATTGGAGCCAAGCTTGGTCTGCGGGCGGCAACGGGCGAACTTTCCACGGGAAAGGTCTACACCATCGACCACGACGAATTATGGGAATTCGACGTTCGGACCGAGACCGCCCGTTCCTTGGGGGCCTCGGCTGTAGCAAGCAAGACCTACACCACTTCCATCGACGCCGACCACTCCACCAACCGCTACCTCTACTATGTTCCGGGAGCACACGGCGGAGCCGAACTGGATGGTTCTCCGCTGGTCCAGTATGACCTTAAGACTAGAACTAGAAAGGTAATTTGTTTTCTTCATCCCTACCTTTACGACAAGTTCGGTTTTATTCCCCTTGGAACCTTCGGTAGCGCCGTTTCGCCCAAGGGCGACAAGGTCTACGTTACTTGGAACGGAAACCGCGGAACTCCGCGCGAAAAGCTTGGTACCAGGGCCAAGTTCAACACCTGTGGAATGACCGTAGTTCACATCCCGCTTCAGGAAAGAAGTCCTTGAGCCGAAACTCGAAAATTCACCAAGAAAGTTTGCATTGCCCCAAGGCCCTTGGTTTCGCATAATGCTTCCCGAAAAGTTTATGGTACGCTTCTCCGAATTTTCACGCGGCTTGATTTTAGTCCTACTTGTTTCCGGATGGATTTTGCCCCTGCAGGGTCAACAGAGGCAAAACGACTTCACCAAGCGCATTCGCGCGTTCGACGGAAAATTAAACGCCTTGTCGGCAAAACGTTTTGCCTCGCCCGGTATCGCGAGCAAGCTGAATCGGCGAATTCCCGTCAGCCAAATCCCGCAGAATTACTCCAGCTTCGGTGGGAAACGCTTCCCGATGGGTTCGGCCCCATTCAGTCAGAAGCCATACAAGACCAATACGCTGTCTTTTAATCGTGGTTTCGAAAAAAAGTCCGCCTTTGCGGGCAAAAAGGCGAACGAGGCTTCCTTGGGAATTAGGGAACCTGCCGTTGCATCCGTTGATTTCAGGGATTCTTTTTACGAGGAGCTGGACAAGCGAGTTGATGAGTGGATGGATAAGGTGAACAATATGTCGCTCCAAGACGTGAATCGCTACCAGTTTCGCCGCGGACGGTCTACCGAGCCCGGCTTCCCCGTACAAAAGGCGGGTTCCCGCGACTTGCCGAAACCCTCCGTAGGCAGAGGGTTGGGCTCGAGTGGTTTGCGTGGCATTGCTCCCTCTTCCGGCAATCCTTCCACCAGTCGGCCAAGCTACCGGATGGGCCCGCGACGGGTGGTGACCGCAGGAGGTTCCGCTCGTTCATCCACCGCAGGCTCGGTCACAGGGTCGAGTCGTTCCTTGGTTTCCGGCGCCTCGTCCGCGAGTGGTCGTTCCATGCTGCCTTCCCCAAACTTGAGAAAGGTCACCCCCTCGGTCCTGCCGAGGCTGGGACCCAAAAAAGTCCGCGTAAGCGTAAAGTAGCTGTTCGCTTCTCGCTTGCGTCGGCTCCCAAAGGATATACCATAGGCAAACTTTTTTCATCGGACGGCTAGCTCAGTTGGTTAGAGCAACTGGTTTACACCCAGTAGGTCACAGGTTCGAGTCCTGTGCCGTCCACCATTCTCCACAAATTCCAATGCGTCACGTCATCTCAGTTCTGGTTCAAAACAAGTTCGGTGTGCTTGCTCGCATTGCGGGGCTTTTCAGTGGGCGCGGGTTCAACATCGAAACCCTCAACGTGGGTCATACTCACGTTGAAGGTCGCTCTCGTATAACCGCAACCTTGGAAGGCGACGATACCGCTCTCGACCAGTGCGTGAAGCAGCTCGACAAGCTGATCGACGTGATCGACATCCAGAATTTCGTCGAGGGGGAGGCCGTCGGCAGGGAACTGGTCGTCCTGAAGGTCAAGGCCGACTCAGAAACCCGTCCTGAGATCACGCAAATCTGCGATATTTTCAGGGGCAAGATCATCGACGTTTGCACGGATAGCCTCATTGTCGAGGTGACCGGCAACGAGAACAAGGTAGGCGCATTCCTCGAGCTCATCGCTCCCTTCGGCATCGTCGAGCAGGCCAGGACCGGTACGGTCTCTCTCAGGCGTGGCAAGCTGGAGGAATAGCTTGCCCGGCTCTTCACTTTCTCACCCAACAAATTCAACCCTATAAGTTTGTTCATGCCAGCAAAAGTATATACGCAAAAAGAGGCGAAGGTAGCGCCCTTAAGAAAGAAAACGCTCGCCGTGATCGGCTATGGCTCCCAAGGCCATGCTCACGCGCTGAATCTCAAGGAAAGCGGATGCAAAGTCATCATTGGTCTTTACAAGGGAAGCAAATCGATCCGAGTGGCCAAGAAGCACGGCTTCGAGGTCGTTGACGTCGCGGAGGCCACCCGCAGGGCCGACGTCATCATGATCGGCGTACCCGACATGAAACAGGCCGAGGTCTACGAATCCGAGATCAAGCCCAACCTTTCGAAAGGCAAGACGCTTCTCTTCACCCACGGCTTTGCCATCCACTTCGGCCTGATCACGCCACCTCGCGGCGTCAGCGTCATCATGGTTGCGCCCAAGGGACCCGGTCACATCGTCCGTTCCCAATACAAGGAAGGCAAGGGCGTCCCTTCGCTCATTGCCGTGAACAAGGGTTCGAAGCGTGATTCCAAGGAAGTGGCGCTTGCATGGGCTGCCGGAATCGGCGCCGGTCGAGCGGGCATTCTTCAAACCACCTTCAAGGAAGAGACTGAAACCGACCTCTTTGGTGAGCAAGCAGTCCTGTGCGGTGGTGCTTCCGCTCTCGTCCAGGCTGGGTTCGAGACCTTGGTGGAAGCCGGCTATGCTCCCGAGATGGCCTACTTCGAGTGTCTCCATGAGCTGAAGTTGATCGTGGACCTGATGATCGAGTCGGGCATCGCGGGCATGCGTTTCTCCATTTCCGAGACCGCCAAGTACGGCGACGTCAGCCGAGGTCCTCGCGTAATCAACGCAAACGTGAAACGTTCCATGAAGGCTATCCTGAAGGAAATCCAGTCCGGCAAGTTCGCCAAGGAATGGGTCAAGGAATACCAAGCCGGCCTTCCAAACTACAACAAGCTCCTCGACGAGGGAGAGAACCATCCGATCGAGGTCACGGGTCGGCACCTTCGCTCCCTCATGCCTTGGATTCCAAAGAAGAACATCAAGGGAGCTCAAGCAGCCTACGGTTGATTCATCGCCCACAGCATCTTTCGTTAGGCGCGGGAAAGGTTTTCCTTTTCCGCGTCTTCGTTTTCGGTTCATGAGCCAA
>CAZNWO010000031.1:0-16845 GCA_964576585.1 uncultured Puniceicoccaceae bacterium
TGCTCGACGACTTGGCCGAATTGAACCAATTGAAGTTCAAGCAAGCGGGCGATCCCGAGATCCAAACGCGAATCGCCCAATACGAGATGGCCTACAGGATGCAAACCTCGGTCCCCGAGCTAACCGACTTCTCGGACGAGCCGGAACACGTCCTCAAGATGTACGGACCACAGGTCAAGGAGCCCGGCACCTTCGCCTACAACTGCCTCATGGCAAGGCGACTGGCCGAACGCGGAGTAAACTTCATACAGTGCATGCATGCAGGTTGGGACCAGCACAACAGTCTTACAACCGAACTCTACAACCAATGCCGCGACACGGACCAGCCAAGCGCCGCCCTCGTGCAAGACCTCAAGATGCGGGGACTGCTGGACGACACCTTGGTCATTTGGGGTGGTGAATTCGGCCGCACGCCTTTCATTCAGGGAGACATAAGGAACCGCAAACGCTGGGGACGCGACCACCATCCCTATGCCTTCACCGTCTGGATGGCCGGAGGCGGATCAAAGCCCGGTACCACCTACGGCGCCTCCGACGACCTCGGCTTCAACGCAGAGGAGAACAAGGTGCACGTTCACGATTTCCAAGCCACCGTCATGCACCTGCTGGGCATTGATCACGAGCGACTGACCTATCGGTTTCAAGGAAGACAATACAGGTTGACCGACGTTCATGGGAAGGTAGTCAGGGGCATCTGCTCGTAGAGGAACAAGTCCCCCGCCCTCTTCCTGCTTAATGCATGGAAATCCAAGGTGTCTTAATCCAATTCGACTAGCTCAGTGGCAACATGGTTGTCGCGATATCCTCCCTTGTCCCGGAAAACGTAAACGTAGAAGGCCCTGGTGGCTCTCGGCAGCGCTTTTTGAGAAACAAGCTGCTCGTCGCGAATGGCGCACCGGATGAAATGCCATTTGCGATTCTTCCATTTGCCTTCGGAGGTCGTGTAATAGATCCAAGCCTCGGTGATCTTCTCTTTGCCCCGTATGGGGGTGCTTACCCGACGGGACTTCGAGTCGACGTCGGGAGTGCTGAGTCGAGGCAGACTGGGTCCATCGTTAACCACGCTGTTTGCAAACTGAACGATTTCCGGCGCATCGCTCCAACCACTGCCATGGGCGTGAATCATCCATGGCCTGAGACAAAGTCTACTTTCACCCGCAGTTGAGCGAGCGGACTTCGAGAAAATGTTTATCTGAAAGACAGGGTCGGCTACCGAGGTAACCCAAAGCATGGGCATCTTCGCAAAGGGCAGGTGAACCGACGGATCCCACTTGCTCCGATAATCCTTGTACTGAGCATCCGTCATGTTCTTGGGGGGAAACCATTGAGCAAGACCTTCATTATCGCTCTCATGGATGAATCCTCCCCCATAGACCGGAACAACGAAGGCGAAACGGGAATCGACGCCCGCGGCAGCAGCGGCAATCGTTCCGCCCCATGAAATGCCGTGCAGTCCAATCTTCCCGGGATTGATTTCCTTGAAGGAACGAAGCAGCGAATTGGCTCTGACTACGTCGGCAAGGGCGTGATAGAACCATTGCTCCTTGTCGGGCAAGTCGCGATCTCCGAACCAGTCGACCCTAGAAGGCCCTGCGTCAGGATGACCGACTCCAACAGGAAAGTTTCCCTCGACGTGATGAGATTTCCCGCCGGGAAAATGGCCTTCCAAGTCCATCGCTATTGCCCCAAATCCATTGTTGTTCCAGAACTTAACCCACTCGGGATAGGCCGTGCCTCCCCCACCGTGAGCGCAAACGACTGCAGGCCAACCACCCTTGGGGGCATCTCCCTTGGGAAGAGCATAATAGGCGAATACCTTGGTTGGCTTCCCCTTGTATTCTGCCCCCTCGAAGAAAAAGGATCGCATTCCCTTGGCAGGGCGCTCTTCGGTTTCATGCAAGACGGGTTTCTCGAACAGCTTCTCGACGTCCCAAGCCATGATGCGTTCAAGGGATTCAACTTTTTTCGATTTGTCGGAATTACTCTCCCGCAGTCTGGCAAGGGTCTGAATCTCATCCAAACCGCGACCCACTCGGGCAGGCGCGCTCTCGCCTCGGGTTACGTTCCATTCCTCACCAACGGGATCATTGAAAGCGGAAAACTCATCGATTGCCGGCTTTCCGTGCTCGGACCCAATGACTCGCAAACGGACCTTGGTCGTTCGTCTTTCAACGATGGGAGCCACAAAACCCGCTCCGATGAATCGGCCGTTGAAACAACTCCGCCAAGATGAGTTTCGGCTGTCCCAAGCCTCAATGACGTAACGAAAAACCTTGGACGATTCCTTCTCTCGGATCCTAAGCTCGTTGACCGTCGTAGGTTTTCCGAAGTTGAGCTGAATCCAGTATTGATCGGATTCTTTTCCCGATTGAGTTACGTTTCCCCACAACTTGGGAGAACTGCAGGCCGAAGCCAAATCCTTCACTCGACAATCGACGAAAGTCGTCCGCTTGTCCTTCTCAGGATCCATCACTCTCATCACCGCTTCTCCTTTTGAAAGATAAAACCGGCATTTTCGCCATGTGGACTCGTTCCAATCCGTGGTATTCACGATGGCGCATCGAGGCAACCCGATCGGCCGTTTGGACTTGCCGTTGATAACGCAGTTTTCCATGAGAATCTTGGTGTGCGGGTGACCATCGGAAGCATAGCAGCAAAGCAGAAATCCCGGACCATCGGTATCGTGAAAAAGACAATTCCGCATGATCATGTTGTCGCAATTGCCCTCGAAATCGAAGGCCTGCCCGTCGCCACTGCCAAGACCGATTGAAATAAAACCCCACTCGCAATTCTCGAAAACCCAGTTCTTGCAGCGAAAGAACATGGATCCGGCCACGCCGTTGAAAGAGCGAAACTTGCGACCAACGTCATGAGTCACGCAATTTCGCATTGCCCCGGTGTCCACTCCGCGAATCCCCTGCTGCCATTGAAAACCTTCCTCGAAGAGACAGTCTTCAAAAACGAGGTTCCGAAAATTGTAAACGTAGGAGGCATTCTTGTTGAAATTGTCCGGACTGTTGGTCCAGAAACCCGAGGCAAGCCTCCTGAAGACACAGTTCTTGACCGTGATATCGGACAGCACCACTCGATTATCCCGCTCATACGAAAAGAGGCACACGCCCAGACCTATCTTGCGCTTTGGATAATCTTCGTAATGTTGATATTTCAATGAGTCGCGAAAGTAGCAGTCCTCGATCCACAGGAATTTCCTTTCTTCGGCATTGTCGGAGTAATCGGCATAAATCCCGGTCATGCACCGAGCAAACTCGATCCCAACGATCCTAAAACCCGCCTGATCCGACAGGCGAATACCCGTCAAGTCCTTGTTGTAGTCCAACCTGTCGATCAGAGGCTTGGAACCTTTCCCATAGGCTTCGATTGCAATGGGTTTGTCCGGGGTTCCACTACCCTTCGGCCGAAATTCCTCATTCCACGAGTCCCCTCTCTTTAATAGAATCCTGTCTCCGGGCAGGTACTCGACCGAAGCTCGAGTCAAGGTTTTCCAAGGTCCATCGGGACCTTTAGCAGAGGGAGACGCCCCGTCCCAGTCGTCGTCGCCTTCCGAAGAGCTGACGTAAAATACTCTTCCACCTTTAGGACTCTCATCACCTTTACGGGCAGGGACAGGTACGACAATCTCTTCAGGCGGATCCGAAGGCGAATCATTGACTCTGGACAACGTTTCACCGGATTCCTCATTCGCCTTTGGTTTTTCTGCATTCGAAATCGAATTCAGGTTTCCACCCAAGGCAACCACTCTGAATCCGTAATTCGGCCACTTGGCGCTCAACACATCGTACCTGGTATTCGAACGAAGATAACCCTCATGATCGTTGATGAAGAAGGAACCACCCCTCAGCCCCACTTTGTTGCCCTTGCGAGTCTCGTTGTATTCCCAAAGGTTGCCGTTCTGGTCATAGGTACCGTAGGGACTAGCCGACTTGAATGCGCCGACCACCGAAATCCGGTTGGAGTTGATGTTGCAGTTCGGAGCTGAACCACCTCTAACGGCAAAGGGCCAGTATCCTCCGCCACCGGGCTTGTCGGGATCGTAGTAGGCGGCCTTGTACCATTCGTCTTCACCGGCGACGACCCATTGGGTCTTCTTGCCTGCGGCTAGAGCAACGTGATCGGGCAAGGCGACCTTAGCTTGGACTCCCCCCTTAAGTTGGTAAGGCCCGTCCTGCAGGTCGCTATCGCCCGAACGGTTGGACAACCAGTTGGCGTAGCGAGCGCATGACTCCCAAGTCACGTAACTTACGGGCTTCTTGGCAGCATCGTCCTTGGTCTCGTAGGTATAGTTGCCGGATATCCCCGAACGCCCAATGCCTCCATGCTCTCCCGCCATTCGGGAATCGTAAAGCCTGAAGCGGTCTCTCTTTGCCACTGCATTCAGGAACTCGCAATACTCGGAATTAGTGACTTCGTATTTCCCGATTCTGTAGGCATAGGAAACCGAGCCAAATCCTGAAGCGTCGGAGGGGTTCCCCGGATTACCGACGAGAACGGTTTCAGGAAATGGGAAACCAAGGACAGTGGCATTGGATTCGGGCTCTTCCGATTCAGCTGTGGTACGGAAAACCTCTGCATCCTCTTTGTCGACAGACTCAGCGCCTTTATTATCTTTATCGTCGCCGCTCCCCGGATCACTCGGTTTCGGGTCAACGGTCTCTTCCGAGGAAGAATCCTTCGAGGCAATGTCGACGGCATCCCCTGAACCGCCAGATCCAGAATCGCTGTTCGGATCGTAAGAGGCATTCTCGTCAGCCTTACCTTGACTGGTTGAAGACGGAGATGCCGGAATGGCCTTTCCTTGGGAATTCTCACTGGTGTCACGACTGGTGTCGCATCCGAAAAAAAGAAACAGGATCAGAAAGGGAAAAAGACTCTTCATGACTGTAGCTTAATTTTCAATTCGAAGGTTCACACCAACGGCTTGAAAGAGAAGTTGTCACTCGATGCTTTCAAGTTCATCTGACCAAGCATTCAAGTCGCTGCCAACTCCTCGATCAAAGGTCGATTCCAGTTGGTATGCGAGACGCCCTCGCCAGACGTCGGACAAATCCTTCCTTTTCCTGAAAACGAGTTTTACGAGATTCGGGTCGCGCTGGCTTTCCACGGCCTGCATGAGGGACACGGATCTCTCTCCCGCTTCGAAACGACGCTTGAGCTCGGCAACTAGACCGGCATCCCGCCTGTATCGACAAACGGCGAAGAAGAAAGCCTCTCCCCCCGGCATGTCCTCCTCGAGATACTTTGAAAACGCTTCGTCGCTCGCTGCAACGGCATTCGCCCACCAAGCGAGACTTCCGGAGTCGTCCTTGTTCTTCAAGGCATCGGAAAGCAGAGTTTCGGGATTCAACCGACCATAAAGCTTCGTTGCAAGCTGCCTGATGCCGGGAACCTCGTCTCCGATCAAGTTTCGCACGAGAGCAAGCAAAGCAATTTTCTCGGCATTGTCCCCCCCCTGATCGAGAAGCAATCCGACCGCCCGCAGAACTTCAAGTCGAACCGTTGAACTTTTCCGAGCGGAGACGTTCTTGGCGGTCTCATAAAAGGAAGCCGAATCAACGAGAGCCAAGGCATAATGGGCATCCGCGCGAACGTGTTCGTCTCGATCCGATTTAGCCAATTCACTGAGACGTTCGGCAGACGGGCCGTGCCCCAGACGTCCGAGAGCCTCAACTGCGGAACGGCGCACTTCCCATCTCGAATGGTCCAGCAGGGACGCGATGGAGTCAGCTTGATTCCAGTCGGGATGAAACCCTGCGAACCATGCTCCCGCGCTAAGGTCCAAAGGATCGTCGGAAGACAACAAGCGCAAGGCGCGAGCCTTCATGTCCGAAGCGCGAGAATCCTTGCGGGCAGGACCCTTTCGGATGAGGATCATTTGCCCCTCGTTCACGTTGAGGGAAGGCAGCGAGAGCTTCAATTCCCCACCGACGTACTCGAATGGGAGATCAACAAGCCGATCCGCCTCAAAAACCTGTACCGAGCTAGGCTTCGAATCCTCCTTCAGGACAATGGACAGCGGTTCCACGGCCTTGGGCCTCATGTTGTAGAGAACGACCACGGATCCGTTCTCGCCGGTCAGGGCGGATGCCATGACCTTGGACTTGGAAAGAATCAAGTCCCTTGATACTTTTCTTTCCCTCAAGGGTCGCACGAGAACCTCCCTGCCGACATCCCCCCAAATCACGGGTCGTCCGCCAATCGAGACACGTTGACTGGAGTAGGTGAGCCCGGGACGATGCCCCAAGTAGACGACGCGTCCTTCGCCAATCGACTTTTCGACCCACGCAGGACCACCATCCGCATAGGTTGCGCGAACGACTCCGCCTTCAAAGGCAACCTCCCTGAAGGAATTCCCGTTCACCACTGCATGCGGACGAAAGCCCGTTTGGTCCTTTGCCGCCTTCATGATCCGTTTCCCATCCGAGAACTTGCCCTTCCTTCGAATGCCAAAGCTATCGGCGAGCATGTCGGATGGCTCGTCAAATTCGTCTCGAACGAGCGAGTTGGAGCAAGCCCAGAGCAATCCGCCCGCTTCCGTCCATCGACTGATCTTGGCTTGAGCCCGCCTCGTGACGTTCGGTTCAAGAACGTAAAGGGCGTCGTAGTGGCGAAGACATCCGTCGACTACTTGTTCCTCGGTCACGAGCTCGGGCTGAAAGTACTCGTGCGAGAGAGCCAGAAACGCCGCTCGCTTGTCGGCATAACTGTCGGCGGAACTCCACAGGTGCGTGGAGTGGGAATAGAGCATGGCGACGCGACTGGGACGCATGACTGCATCCCCGATGACGTCGTCCAACTGGGAGACTCGGTTGTTCATCTTGTGAACGGCATGATAGCTCCAGGGATTGTCCGACCAAAATCCTTCCGTGGATGAATAGGAAGGGCCGAAAGTCCAATAGCTGATCAGCTTACATTGGTTGGCAAGCTGCGTGTAGGAACGAAAGACAGTGGGATAAACGCAGTGCATCATCGGAAAATTGACGGGTGGGTCGCCATAACGGCGAGCTCCTGCGTTAAAGGGAGCCACCGAATAGGCCACGGACTGGTGGCTATCCCAGCGCCAACTCCCCGACGTCATCCAGTCGCTCACGCCAGGAGTTAGCTCGGGGTACTTTGCGAGCTCAAACATATCCAGGGGCATCTCGGTCTTGCCGAGGTAGAGGGCATGGCCACTGAGGGCGACGAATCCCTTCATGTCCTTGCTAGGCGCTGCGGAACGGATCCCCTTGGCAGCAAGGGCAAAAGCACGGGGCGTGAGGTAGTTCGCGTAACGACGGCTCCAGTAATACTGCCTGCGCAGGGCAGGAGTGTCCGCCAACTCGCGAATAGTCATAATTCGAACCTTGTCCCAGGACTCGGCGCCGACGTCGCTTGGCGACAACTTGCGCTCCCTAAGCCAATTCCTGAAACCCAAGTGGGCCTCGGGCACTCCCCCGCCCCAGACCCAATCCTCGTCGACGAAACGCTTGAGATCCTTCCTGACGAAGATTGATTCCTTCTTTTCGTCCTCGATCAATTCGGACAACAAATCCTCAGTCGGCGAAGACTTCTTTTCCAAGTCGAGCGCGACCTCTCCCCCGGTCAAACGCTCCTTCTCCAAAATCGGCCGAAGCATTAGGCTGCTGACGGACTTCACTCCACCACCAAGAATTGCGAACGCACCTTTTGCGGGCAAACCCCTCAGCATGGACATCAATTGATTGTTGCAGTACAGGGCGGCAATGGCTTCGGAAACGTCCCCCCCGGACTTCTCGTTGCCGGATTGATAGACGATCTTGAAGGGAAGGCCTCTCTGGTTGGGAGCAGCTCCGGGCCTGCTCATTCCCTGTTGGTTCACCCCGTTGACGCCCGCGACCAAATTAACCGGGCTATTCTGCCTCTTTCCCACGCTCCAGAAGCCATACAAAGGCTTTTTCCCGGAAAAGCTGCCCACCCTCAAATCGAAGATGCCTCCACAGTGAAGAATTCCCTCCAGGACACAATTGCTCAAGTCTTTCTTCCTTGTGAGAAGTTCACTGGAACCCGTGGGGTCATGCCATGCTGCGGGGACGTCATCGGACGAACGATAAATCCAGAGAGGGGTGGAAAGCTCCTTGGTCTTCATCTCCTGTGGCTCGTCGGCAATCTGGAAGGTTCCCATGTCGCCCCATTTGTCCCCGTTCCTGACGAACTCTCGCTTGTAGTGCCGCAGGTACCTCTCCGTGGAATTGCGATCGTCGTAGGGCATCCAGACAGGAGGCCAGTAGTGACCGCCCGCCTTTCGCCAGCCATACCTTCGACTGTTACGCAAGTTATCGGGAGCGGCGCAACTGTTGAAGCCGAGCAAGCGCAGCGTCTTGACGAGATAGTCGTTGCCGAGGCCACTTTCGTTGCCCCATCCGTTACTGAAGAACAGTGGAGGCCTGGATAACTGGAAAAGACTGTTCCCCGTAGCGCCAAGGGCCATGCGGTAATGTTCCCTTGCATAATCCCTGAAGGTCTTGATGGACCATGGGAAGTTCGCGAAGTCCGTCTTGATTGCCAGTCTTCGTCCATCCGGTTCGTTCCAGTCGATGCGATGAAGCACGAAATCCTCATGGGGGAAAACGGCGAATTCAGTCAGGCCCAGACTCCCCTCTTCCACGTTAATCGAAAGCGAGACGCTTGCGGCGCCGAAAGAAGAAAAATTCTCGATGTCCTGCAACCTGTACCAACGCGTGTAACCCTTGTTGGAGTGCATCGGCGGTTTGGGATGGTTGATTCCATTGGGAGAAAGGTTGGCCCCCGCGCCCCATGGCCCGTGGTGCAATTGAGCTCGCAAGCCAATGCGCAGAGACTCCTTGTCGGGAGGAAACGAGTCGATTCGGAAACGAAGGTAACTTGCGGGCTTGGCATCAATTTCTCCGAGAAAGGGATAGGGCAAATCAATGTTGGTCGTCAAAAACCCGGCATCGACAAAGGGAACGACCATCTTCTTCGGATCGACCTCCTGAGGAACGAACTTCAATTCGTATTCTCCGGGCATCAACTCGACCGGAGGAAGCTTCCACCAGTAAAAGGGCAAGTTCGAGTCGAGATCCTCCAAACGGTTCAAGTCGGCCCACCTGCTCATGGCCTGAACCTTGGAGTTCGCAAGCTCGGTCAGCAGATCCTCTCCGATCCTATCGTTGGACTTCCTTGGATCAATGGTCCTTGAAAACTTCTGGGCAGCGTCAAGGTAGGCGATGAAGGCGGACTTGCCGCCAACGCCGGAGGATTCCTCCGAACCATTCACCAAAGCTTGAGACAAAACCTTCCCCGAGGAAGACAGGGTCGCGAGCACGGGACGCGGCAACTTCCGTGGACGTCCTATGCGAACCCAAAGCTGATACTTCCCCGGGAAGCGGACGGACACCTTTGCCATGGATTCCTCGCGAAGAGGATACGCGCTGCCGAAAACAGTTGCGCGATGCCTCATTACGCGAGCATTTTCGGAAACTCCGGCAGCTAGGAAGTCCGATGGCTTCAAGACTATCAGTCGATGCCCATCAAGAGCGGAGACTTGTCCGGTCCACCTCTCGGCGGAAAGAGGCAAAACCAAGGTCGCGCCAAAGAGAAAAAGCTTCCAAGCAAAGACAAGGGAACGCAAACCTTCGGTGAACGGGATGAAGATGGAATCAAACGAAAACTTCATAAATTTTCGGGATGCAACCCTAACGCATGAACTCGGTTCATGTCCACGGCAAGATCAGTTTGAGCGTGAAATTTAATTGGACTACGGGAAATGGCGAATTGCCAGGGAAAACCTTATTCAACCTCGGGTCGTTTCATTGCCGGATATCTCGATTCGAAATTCAAACCGATCACGGGAAGGCAAAAAAAGTTTCTAACCCTCTTCTTTCCATGCTATGGACGTTTGGAAAAATGATTGGTCAGGCAAAGAAGAAATACATCACTTGCATGGGAAATCCGGCGTTGATCCTTGCTCTAGGAGCGATCTTCCTGTCCTTGGAATCTCTTGGCAGAGCCTACAAGGCTTCCATTACCCCGCATTGGGCCAAAGACAATTCTCACTTCTGGTACAAAAACGACCTTCCGGACGGAAAGAGACAGTTCGTACTGGTTGACTTGAGAAAAGGGTCTAGAGAGGAGGCGTTCGATCACATGCGCCTTGCGAGCGTCCTTTCGGAATCGGGAATCGGCAAGGTGGAAGGAGACAGGCTGCCCATAAAGTCATTGTCCTTCGACTTGGATCGCCATTTCGCAAGCTTCGAGATCAAGGGACAAGGGTTCAGGTTTCAACGCAAAACCAACAAACTGGAAAAAGTGGAAAGTCTCCCGGACAGCACATATCTTCCTTCCCTTCATGACAAATCCTCCAAGAAACGCGCAACCCCAACAACGGAAAAAA
Organism: uncultured Puniceicoccaceae bacterium; assembly: GCA_964576585.1. Taxonomy (GTDB): domain Bacteria; phylum Verrucomicrobiota; class Verrucomicrobiia; order Opitutales; family Seribacteraceae. Next base: position 10,385 of record CAZNWO010000031.1, read on the forward strand.
AGCATCGACCAAGCCGAAAGATTTCGCCCGACGGCAAGTGGCGAGCATTCGTGAAGGAGCACAACCTTTACGTTGAGTCCATCAAGAGCGGGAAACAAATCCAACTGAGTGAGGACGGAAAAGAGGGCCATTCCTACCAAGCTCCCTATTGGGCCACCAACTCGGAATCCTTGGTGGCATGGAGAGTAAAACCCGGACAGGTGGGCGAGGTTTACCTTTTGGAATCTTCTCCAAGAGGAGGCGGAAGAGCAAGACTCCACAAGCGTCGTTACGCCTTGCCGGGAGACGAGTTCACCAGTCACGAACTGAACTGGTTTGCCGTAACGGAAAAAAAACAAATCAAGCCAAAGGTCGGCTTGCTCGACTTCCGATGGCCAGCCATGCGTTGGTCAAACGACGGAAGGTTCTTCACCTACGAAAAAATAGATCGTGGCCATCAACGATTCAGGCTCATTGAGGTGGATACCTTCACGGGCAATCATCGAAACGTCATCGACGAGAAATCAGATACCTTCATCTGGACGGAACATGCCTTGGACTTGGGCGTCCCCTTGGTCAACAGGCTCGAGAAAAGCAACGAGATCATTTATCTGTCTGAACGCGACGGCTGGCGACACCTCTACCTAATCGACGCAAATTCGGGAACAACCAAGAACAGGATCACGAAGGGTGGTTTCGTCGTAAGGTACGTCGACAAGATCGACGAGGAAAAGCGACAAGTGTGGTTTCGCGCATCGGGCCTCAATGCCGGGCAGGACCCATACCTGATCCATTACTACAGAGTAAATTTCGATGGGAGCGACTTCACCCATCTTACGAAGGGCAACGGCTACCACAGGATTCAATACTCTCCCGACAGGCAGTTCCTCATCGACACCTATTCGAGAGTCGACCTTCCGCCGGTGCACGAACTTCGCAGGGTATCCAACGGGCAACTGGTTTGCGCTCTGGAGAAATCCGACGTAAGCGAACTGAAAGCGAAAGGCTGGCAACCGCCCGAGGTGTTCAGAGCCAAGGGACGGGATGGAAAAACCGATGTCTGGGGAATCATCTGCCGACCTGCGGACTTCGATCCGAGCAAGAAGTATCCGGTGCTCGAAGACATGTATGCCGGACCTCACGACTCGTACGTCCCCAAGCAGTTCAGTTCCGGTCGACGCTACTCGCATTGGACGGATTTGGGCTTCGTCGTTGTCAAGATCGACGGAATGGGAACGGCAAACAGGTCGAAGGCCTTCCACGACGTCTGCTGGAAAAACCTCAAGGATGCCGGTTTTCCCGATCGCATCCTCTGGCACAAGGCCTATGCCGAGAATAATCCTTGGTACGACGTTTCCAGGGTAGGAATCTACGGAGGTTCAGCCGGTGGACAAAGTTCAACGGGTGCTCTGCTCTTTCACCCGGAATTCTACAAGGTCGCCGTTTCATCCTGCGGTTGCCACGACAATCGAATGGACAAGGCTTCATGGAACGAACAATGGATGGGTTACCCCGTGGGTCCTCAATACGCGGAATCCTCAAACGTCGACAACGCCCATCGCCTGCAGGGAAAACTTCTCCTGATTGTCGGGGAACTGGACAAAAACGTGCCGCCGGAGTCAACCTACAGGTTGGCCGACGCCCTCATCAAGGCTGACAAAGACTTCGATCTGATCGTAATCCCCGGAGCAGGTCATGGAGGTGACGGAAGGCATGGAAGCCGAAAGCGCAAGGAATTCTTCCTCAAGCATCTCAAGGGGATCGAACCCCCAAACCACAACTCGCCGAAGGATTGAGGAAAGCCGAGGGAATTCAATTCCCGGCTACGAAGGTGTCGCTGAGGATCACTTGACGAATAAGCGACTTCAAACGGTAGTTCTCCTGCTTTGCCTTTGCAACGATGCGGTCGATCTCGAGACTGTCCGCAGGACGCAGCTCCCTAGAAGTTGCATAACGCAGGAGGTGACCCACGAATGCCTTGGCGTAACGGTCCTCTTCCTTGACCAGTGATTGCTTGAAGTCGACGGCGCCTTGGTAGACATGCTTTCTCATAAGCTTCCCGCTTGAGTCGACCTCGCGCCCGTTCCGGTACTTGTCTCGCCAGCGACCCGTCAGGTCGAAGTTCTCCATGGCGAAGCCGAGAGGGTCGAGCTTGGAGTGGCAACCGGCGCAATCGGCATGCTCACGGTGCTTGGCGAATTGTTCGCGGATCGTCATTTTTCTGGAATTGGCATCGTCCTTGAGGGGTGGAACGTCGTTAGGAGGAGGTGGTGGCGGGTCGTTAAGGATGACCTCGATGATCCACGCTCCGCGGGCAATCGGGTGAGTGCGCTTGGGCCCCGAGGTCATGCTCAGCATGGCCGCGTTGGTGATGATTCCACCATACCTCGGGTCGGTCAGGACAACCCTCTTGAAGTCCTGAGAGCGCAGCTTTCTTCTCATCTCGTTGTCAAAGTGCTTCTGAGCCTCCCCCTTGAGCTTGTTGGGGTCGATGGGCTTGGGGGACTTGGCCAAGGTATTCCTCCCGTTTCGAATTTCCTTCTCCAAGCGTTCCTTGGCCTTTCTTTCTTCCTTGGAAAGTGCGGCGGTCAACTCCTTGTTGGAAACGAAGAGCTGGTTGCCTCGGGCCGCTTCCTCTACTTCCTTCTCACCGAGAGCCCGGTCGTAGAGCATGGCCTTGTCGATGGTCACGGCGAGATGCTTGTTTCCACCCCTGGGAAGATGACGCAAACCAAAGATGACAGAGGTCTTGCCCTTCGGGAAAGTGGCCAGCGACTTCTTGTAGGGCTTGCCGTAAAGTTCACCGTTTCGATAAAGGCTAATGGTGCCGTCCGGCTTGTAGGTCATGATGAGGTGAATCATCTGGTTGACCAAGTTCTCGGGCTTGGACCCGGCAAAGTCGTTGGTCCGGCTGAATCCGTTGCTTCCGGATATCCAATGCCTCGCCATTCTTTCTCCCAGCACGATGGTGTCGAAGAAATCGCCCGGACCCTGGATACCCATAACTCCTCCTCCCCGCTGGTCGAGGTTCTTGACAAGGAACCAGACCTCCAGGCTCTTGGTCTTTAGCTCGAAGGGAAGGTTTTGGCTTTGCAAATAGGAGTTCGGGCCAATCTCGACCATCCCGTTCTTGAACTGAACGTTGCCATGCTTTTTGAGCGGGAAGGCGCCGACCGAGCTTTTCAGATCGCCGTCGAATTCCCAAGCCGCCACTGGGTGCAGGTCCACGGCTTCCCGGACCTCCGCCTGATCCACTCTCTTGGCCAACAGCTTTTCGCGAACCGGACCGATCAAGGTCTTCAATTCATCTTCCTTTTTTTCCAAGGTCAAGCCGAGGTCGATGATTCTCTGCTTCTTTTTCGCATTTTCCTCGAGGGCCCTTTGGAGGTTCTCCTCCCCCGGCTTGATATCCCCCCCGTACCAAGTCTTGAGGAAGTCGTTGCGGTAGCCGAAGGACGGCTTGATCAGCTCCACGATGGGACGGTTCTCCAGAAACACGGCATCGAACAACAGCAGAGGCTCGAGCACCATGGTCAGGCTGGCCGGGTAATCCTTGTCGATCGAAAAGTACTTGCTGAGCTTGGGATCCGGGGTGGCCGCGAGGGCATTTTCCAACTGCATCCACTGGGACGGAAAAATATCCAGAAACCTTTCGATCCTAGGGTCCTTGAGCATTCCGTCCAAAACCTCGGCGAGTCCATCCGCGTTCCCCAACCTGCCTTCCTCTGCAGCCTTCAGGAGTCCGTCGTCCGGGCAACTGCCCCAGAGCGAATAGGAGAGTCTGGAGGCCAAGGCATAAGGATCGTCCCTGGCAACGGTCTCGTGACGGAAGAGAAACAAGGGCGAGGAAAGTATGGCGGAAGCCACTTTCTTCATTCCCTCGGTGAAGGACTCTTGCGACTCGACCTGGGCCACGGCGTAGCGAACGTAACGGTCTACCACCTCTTTTTCTACCTCGGAGCGGAAAGCCAGTCTTATAAAGGGCTGCAGACGCTGCCTGATTGTGTCTTCCAAGTCCTCGCTCTCTTCCGGGGAAGCGAAATATTCCTTCCAGACACCAACTGTTTTCTCGTTGAAGTCAGGGCTTTCCACGATGGATACGCTGAGCTTGAGGAAGGTGTCGAGAAGGAGCGGTGAAAGGGTCAACTGGTTGGACTGGTTGTCGAAACCGTGGGCGGCTCGCAAATCCTTGGGGAAAGGACGCACTTCCCGAAAACCCGGCAGAGGCTTGAGAGAGTGGCTGGCTACCCGCACTTGGTCCGGTATTTTCTGCTCCTTGGTCAAAAGGTAATTCTGATGGCGGGTCATCATCTTCTCCGGTAGTTCGAAGACGTCCTTGTTGAGACGGAAGAGATCCCTCACGGTATTGTTGTACTGGAAACGATTCAAGCGGCTGAGCCTTGTTTTCCCGGCATCCTTTGCCTGCGCCGCCCTGCTCATGAAACCCTTTAGAGCCGCAACCGCCTTTCGGCGTTCTTCCTCGGTAAGTTCGCCCTCGTCCTCGGGCGGCATGTCGGCAAACTCAATCGCCTCGATCAACTCCTTGATCAGGGCCGGCTTGGCCAGCAAATCCTTGGCCGAACCCAACTCCTTGAGGTTTACCTTGCCCTTGGTCTTCTCTCCACCATGACACTTGATGCAGTTTTGCTCGAAGAGAGGCTTGATGAAGCCGTCGTAGTCGTTGGCGGAAAGGGATGGACTTAAGCCCTCCCCCAAGAGCCCCAGCAAAGCAAAAGGGAGGAAGAACCTAGGCATGAACTAGGTCCAAAGGTCGGAGATCACGCCGTTGCTGTCGGCGAAGCTTTCTATTTCCAACCCCATCAGGTTGGCCAAGGTGAGCCAGAGGTTGGAATTCAAGGTTCCGCTCTTGCACTTGATGAAGCGGCCTTGCTTGATCTGGCCCTGGCCTTTTCCTGCCACGATCATGGGGAGGTCGAAATACTGGTGGGTGGCCCCGTCGCCCAAGCCCGCTCCGTAGGTAAGGAGTGAGTTTTCGAATAGGCTGGTGCCATCCGATTCCTTGATCTCCTTCATGCGGGAAATTACGTAGGACAATTGTTCGAGGTGAAAAACGTCGATCTTCTGCAGTTCCTTGGCCACTTCCAACTTCTTCTGGTTGTGGGTCATGCTATGGTGCTGAACGGGCTTGGGGAAAACTCCCTCGTACATAAGGGAGGCGTCCCAACGCTCGGGACCGATCATGAAGGTACTGACGTTGGTGATCCCCATTTGCAGGGCGGCCAACATCAGGTCGGCCTGCAGCCTGATGTATTCGCCCCTTGGCAAAATCTCATTGGTGGGCTGGTTGATGTCCGCTCCACTGATCATCTTTTCAAGCTTCTCGATCCGCAATTCAATCTCCCGAATCATGGTCACGAAGCCATCAAGAGTATCCTTGTCCTGATTGCCCAGCTTGCGGGAAATGCTCTTGGTATCGGCCAGAATCAACTCGGTCACGTCCTGTACGTGGTCACGATAGGAGTCGGCCATGAAGAGGCGATCGTAGAGCTTGCGGGGATTTTTGATGGACGGAGCTATCTTGCCCGGACCGTACCAGGAAATGTTGTCGAAGAAAATATCCTCCTTGCCCGAGGTGAACCCGTTGCAACTGATCTCCAGGGTGTTGAACACGGTAGTGTGACCCACCCGGTCTCCAATCACTTGGTCGAGGCTTCGCCCGTTGGGATGCCTCATGCCCTTTTCGGCTGCCTGCACGGGAGAGACGCTGGTCAGGTAACAGGAGGCGCCTTGGGCATGAACGTCCTGGCCGTTCTTGAAGGTGCGGTCCATGCCGGTGATCATGGTGACGTCGTCCTTGTGCTTGATCAACGGACGCATGGTGGAGGTGAACTCGAGAGGATAGATTCCCGGCTTGTTCAGGATCCTCTTCTTGTTCTTGAACTTGTCGGCGTTGAACCCGCCGACGAAACCCGGCAGCACCGCCTCTTCTTCACCGGGAAAGAAGTAGCGACGCAAAATCCCGTTCGGGATGTACATCATGACCAGCTTCTTGTTCGGCTTGATTGCGCCGGCAGAAGTGGTTCCAAGGGCACTTGGAAGAGAAGGGAGGAAAGGCAACGCAACTGCCGCCCCTTTGGTCTTGAGGAAGTGACGCCTGGTCAAGTTCATGATCGTACTTTCAATTTCAGGAAAAACGTTTCACCCCTTAATTCATACCTGAAAAAGAATGAAAAAGAAATTATTTTCGGGCCAAAACGCTCAATTTAATCCTTGCCCTTGAGCTTCAAGGGAGGAGGAGCAATCTCTTGGTTGCGAAAGCCGTACATGGGAAGCAGTCGGTAGTAAACCTCAAGGCTCAAGGTCGCCAAGGTGGTTGAGACCACACGTCCACCCGCTCTTGCATGAGCCGCGCTGAAGTCCCAGCTTCCTGCCTCGGAACCCGTTTTCTTCTGAATGGTGGGCAGGCTGTCCTTGAGGCGCTCGTTCCAGTCGTGCCAAATGGGACCTTGGTGCTGATACAG
>CAZNWO010000031.1:16945-27504 GCA_964576585.1 uncultured Puniceicoccaceae bacterium
GCGTTCTCGAAAACGACGTCATCCACTTCGAGACCGGCCATGCGGGCGCTGTGCAGAGCCATGTACTGCCAACCGGTCACGGAAGTGTCGGAATCGCTGGGAGTCGGGTTGTAGCGCCAACCACCCTTTTTCGAATCTTGGGCAGCTAATATAAGGTCTATCGATTTCTTGGCAGGTTCCCTGAGGGCGGGATCCTTGCTGATCCCATAAGCCTCGCAAAGAGCGATCGCCGCAATGCCGTGACAATACATCCGCCCCTTTCCACGCAAATCACCATTCTCCTTCTGCTGGGCGACGAGCCAATCGATTGCCTTACGCACCGTGTTCTGGAACTTCCCCGGTTTCTTGTGACTTTCTCCCCAGCCATAAAAGCAAAGCAGGGCCAAGCCGGCGGAAGCGGTATCGAAATCCCCCGTGCCCCCGTGCTTGCGGGTATCCCACCTTCCGTCCGGTTCCTGATTGCGGGCAAGCCACTGAAGGGCAAGCCCGATGGCGCGCTCGGTTGCATCGGAACCTCCAAGCTGCTCGATCACTTCCAAGGATGGCCTTTCGCGCTGCTTGCGAATGTGATTGGTGAGGGCGAGCGGATCGATCGTATCCTTCGGCGTCTGCAATTTTCCGGGAAGGAAGGGATCGCTCTCGGGGTCGGTGCCCGGCAGGTTCAAGCTGAGGGAAGGAATGGTACCCTTGCCTTCCAGCTTTGGCGGCTTGCCCTGGGCTTCGAGTCCGGTGTGGGCGACGATAATGTCTCCTCCCGTATCCGTGGTCTCGGCAGCGGCGTCGCCGGGCTCGACTTGGTCGGCCTCGGTAACCGCCTCGGAAGCAACGTTGTTAACCTCGGCAACTTCTTGCGACTTCTGAGTTTCGACCTGAGGAACCGACTCGGTTGGGCGAAACAAGTCGGCCAGCGGGTTGGCTTGCTCCTCTGCCTTTTGAGGCTCCCCGGCGGTACGTTCCTCAAGGACGGGTTCCTCCATCTCGGGAAGCAAGGTTTCAGGCAAAGCCGCGCTCTGGGGGGAAATCTTGTCGGGCTTGGTCACGGGTTCTTCGGCGGATTCCACGTTGGCCTTGGAGGGGCGAACGTCGCTGACCAAGGAAGTCTTGCTTGTCCGAGTCACAATGGGCGTGGTCTTTACGTGCTCCTGCGCCTCCAAGACCGGAATCTGGAAGTCGCTCTCGAGTTGATCCGCAATCAATGCCACGGGAGTATCGGAAACCTGGGCCTCGTCGGGCATGCTCTCCAAGGCCAATTCCTCCTGCGCGAGAGCATCTATGCTTATGGCAATCTCAGGGGACTGCGGCTGCCCTCCCGGGGCCAGTTCCTTGGAGATCAGCCATATCATGAGGAGCAGCAGGACGATCAGGTGGAGGGCGACGGATCCCGCGAGGCACTTGTGGTAGAGACTGGTTATGTCCTGCCAGTGCTCGAGAAGGTAGATGAGGGCCGCAAGAGCGGCAAGGGCGAGAAGGATCCACCAGATGATGTTGCCGAGCAATTCCATGAACTGATCCCAGCGAGACTTGTCTATGTATTCGAAGACCTCGCGGGTGGTGGAACGATAGAGAAGGTAATTCTCGGCCTCGTCGTCCTCTGCTTCGGTTTGTTCGTTTCTGCTGAACAGGAGATCGAATCCATCCATCCTGACGGCCGGGTCGGTCGCTTCTCCTTTCTCGAAATACAGGTCGACTTTCTCGGGAAGCAATTCCTTCCCTTCCACTACCCTGCTGACGTAGAGGGAAAAACCCGATTGCTCGTCACGGTCTCGATCCGATGCCAGGAACACATGGTCGCCACGCCTGTTCAAGGCGGCCTGGACGTCTTCCTCCTCGGAGTTGACGTTCTGCAGTGGCTCGGGAGCGGAAAACGTCGGGTAGACAGGCTCGGCTTCAGGTTCCTCCTCCTCCGGATCCGTCGCGGGGAAAGAGATGACGGAAAAGAAAATATCGTCGCTGTCGCCAACTCGATCCGAGGAGAAGAACAGCCTCTTGCCATCCCCGGAGACCGCAGGTCCCGTTTCATCGGAGTCCGAATTGATCGCCTCGCTCAAAGGCTGGGGTTCGCCCCAGTTCGTCCCGCTCCATTTGGAAACGTAAAGGTCGTAACCGCCAAGACCGCCCTCCCTGTCGGAAGAGAAGTAAAGGTAGGAGCCGTCCTCGGAAAACGCAGGGCCTCGATCGTTCGCCGGACTGTTGAGAACTTCCAGGGGCTCGGGGCGCGTCCATACCCGCCCATTCCATTGGGAGGAAAACATTTCCGCGCCCGTCTCGTTGTTCTCACGCCGCACGAGAATCATTGAGGTGCCGTTCGGCGAGAAGGTGGCCTCCAGTCGCTGTCCCGCCTGATTAACGACGTCGATGCCTCCGGGGTTCAGGGGATCGGCCTCCTCGGTGAAGAGGTTCTGGGTTGGGTCCTGCCAGAGGACGAAGCGCGCCTTGTCCTCTTCCACGCCGACCGTGGTGTTCGCATCATCCGTGTAATAAACCCAGACGTTTTCACGGAGGTTTCCCCAAAGCAACCAAAGGGTAACGGAAAAGGCCAGCAGAAGGACGGAGAACGCAAGAACTCTAGCAACCATTTGCTTCTTGCTCGTCTTCTCTTCTGTATTCTCTTCCATCATGCGAAATCAGGGATCATCCGGCGGGCGGCTCGGCGGCAACCTCCTCCTGAAGCGGTTTGGGCGGGTTTTTCCTGAACCAACGAAGATAAAGATAGACGAGCAGACCCAAGGATAGAGCAAAGACGAAAAGCAACCCGAGGTTTCTGCCGAACCAATCCGACGAAGGCATTTGCGAGTAGTCGTAACGGCGCACCACCCTCTTGCTCTTGGCATCGAAGAGACCAAAGGGATTGCCGTCCCGATTGGAATTGAACAAGAGGTGAAACCCGGCCATGCGGACGGCGGGATGGGATTCATCGAACTTTCCGTTGATTTCCTCTCCCAGGTTCTTGGCTGCATGCGGGACGTTGTCGATAAGCCTCGACCTGTATATGTCCGATCCCCCGAAGCCTCCCGAGCGATTCGAGGCAAAGTAAAGAAAGTCCCCGTGATCGGTAACCACCGGGGCAGTGTCGTTTCCTTCCGAGCTGAGAATCGGAAGATGCTTGGCATGACGGAAAATCGGGGCCACGGGCAACGCCTCTCCCTCGAGGACGTCGTCGGCAGGGCCTGCGGGATCGGGTTCGAAGCCCAAACCGTAAAGCGGCGTGTAACGATAGTGAGCCTCCAGACAAAGAGTAACCAAGGCAGTCATGACCACCTTGCCCATTGCCCCGGCATGGGGTCCGCTCACTTGCCACGAGCCATCCTCCAACTGTGCCTTCAGGAACTCTCGATGCATCTTCCTTAACCACTCCCTCCATACAGACCCCTGATGCTGGTAGGCGGCCAAGGTGCCGTAGTAAGCGTAATAGACGTCCTGAAGCGAAAAACCCGATTGGTCGAGGACAAGGGCAGACTCAAAGGCCTTGCGCGTGTTTGAGGAAGAACCGAGAAGCTGGGAGCAGAAGAACCCGACCGCATTCATGGCTTTTGTTCCACCTCCGCTAGTGGTATAGCCATACATTCCACCGTTTTTTCCGCTCCTCACAAAGTCTAGAAAATTTCTGATTCCGTCCTTGGTCTTGTCGGGGAAAGGTATTCCCGACATCTCTCCACTGGCCAAGGCCATCACCATCCAGCCGGATACCGAAAGATCTCCGGCCTGCTTGGGCGAATAACGCCAGCCACCCTCCTCGTGCTGGGAATCGACGATGAAGTCGATCACTGCCTGCGCCTTGGGCCTCAAGTCGGGATCCTTCGTCACGCCAAAGGCCTCGACCAATGCCAGGGCGCCGATCCCGTGGTCGTACATGTTCCCACCCGGTCCACGCAAGTCCCCGCTGGCAACGTTCTGGGTGGAGACCAACCAGTCGAGCCCGCGTTTAACGTTGTCCCGGTATCGGCAATCAACGTCGTGTCTTTCGCCTCTTCCGTAAAACGCAAGAAGGCTAAATGCGGTTGCGGCAACGTCGTGCCCCTTTTGTCCGCCCGTCTTCGTGATGTCCCAGCGACCGTCCTCCTCTTGCTGAGAAGCGATGAAGGCAAGGGCCTTGTCAACGGAGGACTCGCTTTCATCCGTCCCGCCGAGCTTGCCCATTACCTCCTTGTCCGCCAAGGCTCCTTCGCGAAGGGAATAAAGCATGCTGAGCCGACGTTCCACGATGAGCCCCGAGAGACGATCACTGGCAACGTCAGCGGAATAAAGGTCGTAGTCCACCTTGCGGTCGTCGACGTTTGCCAATTGCTCGACTTCCATGGCCTTGGCCGCTTCCTTCTCGCTTATGTCCGCAGCTTGATGGGGACGATTGGAGGCAAAGAAGACGGTCATCCCGTCGGGCGTGATGGAAGGATCGATCTCGTCGAAGGGCGTATTGACCCGAGTGGTCAGCGGCAAGGGCCAGGCATATTCGGCCCCGTCCCACTTTGATATCCAGACGTCCTTGCCCCCCTGTCCTCCCGGCCTGTCGCTCGTAAACACCAAGAGGTTTCCATCTCCGCTGAGAGAAGGAGAGGTCTCGTCGAACTTGCTGTTCAAGGCTCGCATCGGGCGAGGCTCTCCCCACTCGTTCCCATCCCATAGGCGCAGGAACAGGTTGGAGTCGTTTCCATCCTCGTTGCCGACGTAGACCATGCGGACGCCGTCGGAGGAAATCACGGTCTGGTCGATGTAGTTCTCCTGCGTTATGCCCGCGTCGAGAGGCTGAGCCTTGTCCCACAAGACGTAACCAGGATCCACGTCCACGGCCACCTTCTCCACCGAAATCTTGTCGGTGTAGGTGTGCCATCGCCAAGGACGAAGGTAGGAAAGGCTCCAGACGATGGCTCCCAACACAATGACCAAGGCGCCCCAACCGTAAATTCGATACCTGGTCTTTCGAGGAAGCCCGAAAATAATTCTCTCCTCCACTGGAGAGTCCATGCCGGACTCCTTGTTCTCCGAATCTTCCTGGGAGGTCTTCGGCATCTACTTTTCCGTCTTCACCGCTATGTTCGCCTTTGGCACGCCCACCGAGCGGCAGATGGACATGACGTTGGCCAAGTAGAGGTGCTTGGCCTCCTTGTCGCTTCGGATCAGGACCTTGAGGTCGGGCTTCTTCTTCACTTCACCGTCCATCCAGGTCTCGATCTGCTCTTCCGTCACTTGCTTGCCGAGGACTACGTATGCCCCGCTCTTGCGAATGTTGATCTTGGCCAAGTTGCCGGTGGACTGGGTGAGGGACTGGTTGCGGGCATCCACGGGCAGGTTCACCATATGATCGATCTCCTCCTCCTTGAAGGTCGTCGTGACCAGGAAAAAGATGATCAGGATGAACATGACGTCCAGCATGCTCGATATGTTGATGATCTCCCCGTCGGAGGAAGCGCTCCTTCGTCTGCAGTTCATGACTCCTCGGTCTTCTTGGCGGCGGGCTTCTTCGCGGCGGGCTTCTTCGCGGCGGGCTTTTTCGCGGCGGGCTTCTTCGCCGTCGTGGAGGTGGTAGCCTTCTTGGCGGCAGCTGTTTTGCCGGCAGGGGCTTTCTTGGCGGTCGTTGCCTTGTCGCCCAAGGCATGCTTCACGATGAAATTGGTTCCCGTTTCGTCGATGTGGTCGATCGCGCGATCTGCCCGAGTTGAAAGCCACTGATAGAGAAGCAGGACGGGGATAGCGATGGTCAATCCCGCGGCCGTACTGACCAAGGCCTGGTAGATGCCGTTGGCCAGGTCTGCGGTCTTGGCAGCACCACCGCTTGAAGCGGTCTTCTGGAAGGCGTCGATCATGCCGTAAACGGTTCCCAGCAATCCGAGCAAGGGACAGACCCCGGCAATCACCGAAAGGGGACGCACGCTGCGCTTCATCTTGTCGGCCTCCCTGCCTCCCGCATCCTCGATCGCCTTGCTCACGGCCTCGTGTCCCTGACTTCGCCACTGGATGCCCGCCTTGAAGACGTGCCCTGCGGCCCCACCCGACTCATCGCAGAAGTCCTCGGCAGCCTTGCCGCTGGGGTCGGAGTCCCAAGCCTCTCCGAAGCCGGTCGTAAACTCCTCGGGAAGCACCTTGTCCTTGGTCAGGGAAATGAAACGTTCGATCCCCAAGGCAAGGGCGAGCACCGAGGCGATGCCCAGGGGAATCATTACGGGTCCCCCCTTCTTCACCAAGCTGAACATGGTTTCCTCCTCCACACCTTCGGGGGCTTCTTCTTGGGCCATGGCGAAGGGGGCGAGGAACAGGAATAGAATCGTTCCCAAGGTTAGTGCCGAGCGCCGGCAGGTGATGCGAATGAATTTAGGATGATGTCGTTTCATGGTATGGTTTTCTAAAAAGCTTTTTTAGCCGGAGCGCAGTTGATTCAAGTATTGGCGAGCGACCGTGGCCGCCTTCTCCTTGGAGAAGTTATTGACTACGTCCTTGAGTCGATCAATCGCCTCCTCCTTCTTCTTCTGAGCCAGCAGTACCCTGGCAATCTCCAGGACGGACTTTGCCTGCCAGTCACGGTACTTGCCGAAATTGATCTCGATGTTCACGAACTCGGCCACGGCCTGCTCGTACTGCTGCATGTTGAAATAGCACTCGCCCGACTGGAATCGCGCCCGCACGGTCCACAGGTCCACCTTCTTCTGGTCGTCGAACAGCTTTCGGTACTCCTTTATCGCCTCGGATGGATTGTTGCTGTTCTCCAGGGCAAACCCTAGGCCGAACTGGGCGTTCCTCTTCCATTTGCTGTCCTCGAACCGCTTGAGAAAATCCCGATAAGTGTTCACGGCCTCCTTGTTTTGGCCCGTCTTGGCCTGGGTTTCTCCAAGCCTCATGACTAGCGTCTCGGTCAAAACTGCATCTCGCCGCGAAACCTTGACGGCAGCCTCAAAGTGCCCCCGCGCGACAAGCGTCTCCTTCAACTGGAAGCGAGATTCACCCGCCTGAAACAGCATCGATGCCCGTAACTTGGTCGCGGGATAAGCCACCAGCAGTTCCTCGAACATCTTGGCCGCGACCTCGTGGTCCCCCTTCTTGAAGTGGGCTGCGGCCAACTGGGTGCGAATGGACTCCCTCAGAGGTTCCTCGGTCACCTTTTCCAAGGTGGCAGTCAACTCGGCGATCACCTTTTCCTGAGCCCCGGCGTCCATGTTCAGCTCGGCCATCTCGCTCTGGACCTTTACCGCCAAAGAGCTCTTGGGGTATTCCGCCAACAGCCTCTCGTAGAGGGCCGTGGCTTCCTTGTCGCGCTTCATCGATCGCTCCGCCCAGGCCCATTCGTAGAGAGCTTGGTCGGCGAACTCGGCCTTGGGGAAATCCGCCAGCACTCGCTTCAGGTAGGTTGCGGCGTTCCTCCAGTCCTCCCGCTTGGCGGCGGACAGCCCGGAGTAGTAGACGACCAACTGCAGCTTTTCGTGCTCCTTGAAACGATTGAGCATTTGCGGGAAGTGCTTCGCCGCGGACTCGAAGTCCTCGATGTTGATCAGCCCGATCCCATGCTGCAAGGCGGCGTCCGAACCCAAGGGATCGTTGTGCGGAACCTTCGAGAAATGCTCGGCGGATTCCTTGTACTTGTTTGCCATGGCGTTTACCCAGCCAAGGTAGTAATTCACCCGCGTCCGATGCGCCCCCGCCGTATTCTTGAAAGGCTCCTTGTCCAGCTTGTCGGCCTTCAGGAAACGCTCCAAGGCGGATCGGGCTCGACGCAGGTCGCTCGTCTGGTAGGCGAGCCTGCCGAGGTCGGAAAGGGCCAAGGGCAGGTGCGGGGTCTCCTCCGGATAATGGTCGACCAGGGTGACCAAGTGCCCGATAGCCTTCTCCCTTTCGCCCGCTCGATCGTAGGCCACGGCCAACTGGACGAGAGCCGTGTCCAGGTTCGGTCCTACGGTCACCTTGTACTTCTTGTTCTTGCCGTTGGGAGTCTCGGTGATCTCGACCCGCTCGGCCACGAAGTCCTCCAGGGGCTTGGTCGAGTCCTTCCACTTCTCCTGCCTGAACAAGCAATCGCCCACCACGAACGACAACTGGCTGAAGAACCTGCCCTCGGGCTTCTTCGCCAACAAGGGACCCGCGCTTGCCAGGGCTTGGTCCCAGCGCTTCGCATTGTGATGAATCTGGGCAATGCGCATCTGTGAGGCGAACACGCTGCCATGCCCCTTGTGCGAGGCGATGAACTCCGAGAAAGCCTCGGCCGACTCGTCGCCCTTGTTCAAGAGATAAAGGTTCTCCGCGCGCAGGAAGCGGGTATCCCCCAACAGGGCGTGATCCTTATAGCGGGAAATAAAGAGATCGGCGGCCTTCAGGCTGTTGGCATAGTTCTTCAGCTTGTGCAGGCAGGTGGCCCGCTGGGCGGTGACCTCGGCCATCTGGGCGAACTTCCCACGACCCTCGACGTTCGACAAGGCGCCCGCGGCAAGCTTCCAGTCGGGCTTCTTGCTTCCGATCAGGGCATTGGCGTAATCGAACTCCAGATCGTCGATGATGGGCGCGTTGTGAAGACCCGTCGAAGGCTTGTTCAGGCGCAACGTGGATTCACCCAGGATCTGGGCGGCCCGCTCGTAATTCGACTTCCCCCGGGCATGAACCCGCGCCCACCAGAGGTTTGCCTTGGCGGCAATCAGGTTGGCCCCGGTGGCAAGGGAGGAAAAGCCCTTTTCGGCCTTGTTGAAGTCCTCCAGCTCGAAATGACTGCGGGCGATGAAAAACCTGGCGTCCTCGACGTTTGCTCCCGCGTCGAGGAACTTTTTCTTCTTTTTGCCCTTGCGCGGCTTTTTCTCATCGGTTTCGGCCTTGGGAAGCTTGAGGTAGGCCTCGAAGTCCACGATCGCCAGCTCGTACTTCTTCAGCAGGTACCTGGCCAAACCCAGGCGGTACTGGCAGGTCGCCTTCTCGGGGCCCGTCATGCCGGGCAGGGCGGCGGCCAAGGCGGGTTCGGCCTTGTCCAGTTGATCAAGGAGAACGTGACATTCCCCCTGCAGGTAGGCCGAACGCGTCTTCCACTCGGGAATGGTCTCCAAGGCGCCCACCTTCGCGAGGGCAACGGCGGCTTCCTCGATCTTGTCCGTCTGGTAAAGGGAAAAGCCACGCTGGTAAAGCCCCCGGGCAGCCTGGTTGTCGTCGGGACCTGAAGCGGCCAGCTTCGACGTCCACTCGATCACCACTTCCCACTGGGACTTCTCGAAGGACAGGTCGCAAACCTTCGCTAGGGCGGCCGTCCTGAAAGCGGGCGTCTTCAGCTTCGCGTGCCAGTCCATGAAATGCTTGCTCGCCTTGTCCTTGTCGCCGGAATACAGGAGGCATTGCCCCTGCAGCATGATGAGCCGCTCGCGGTTGATCGTCTTGTCCAGGCTCGGCTTCGCCAGCAACGCCTCGAAATGCGGGATTGCCTTGGGGTAAAGCTTCAGCGCGTACAGGCTCAGGCCCAAGCCCCTGCGGGCCAAGTCCGCCTTGGCATGGTCCGGGTTCTTCTTGAGGAAGGCCTCGAACTGGGAAACCGCCACCGGGTAAAGCTTCCGATTGTACGCGGCGCTGGCTATGAAATAAGGTTCCAGTACGGGATCATCCACTGCCCATGCGGAGAAAGGAACGCCCGTAATAAAGAACAAAAATGCCAAGAGACCCGAGGTGGACTTGGAGAATCTATGGCGCATCGCTTGTAGAATTGTTCCCATGACCTGCGGCAACGACTTTCGAGGATTTCAGGCGAACAACCTCGATCGCAACTACCTTATGGATGGGCAAACATTGAGAAGTTTCAGGATATAGTGGAGCCTTGTTCCGGAAATGCAACAAGCTTTAAGGGAAAAAAGAGCTTTTCCCGGGAAGACCCGCCAACGAGTAAACACCACATCCAAACCAAAACAAAAAACCCTCCTCGAACCAGTCAAGGAGAGCTCGGATCCTGCCCCCGATTGCCCGGATCGACAGGTTTGGGAGAAACCGAAGCCTCCTAAGGTGGCGAACGTACAGTGCGTACCCACCAGGTTAGCCCGTTCCATGGCTGTCGCCCGGAAACGGAGCAAGGGAGGGAGTCGATGAAATCCCCTCGCAAAACTTGAAATGCAACCTCCATCACGCCCTTCCAGCAACCCGCAGCAGGTACTCCTCCCGGATTCCCGACTTGGTCGCCGCTCGGCTCAACTCCTTCAGGCTGCTGCAGCCGTAGTAGCAAAGCAGCCTC
This sequence comes from uncultured Puniceicoccaceae bacterium, assembly GCA_964576585.1. Classification (GTDB taxonomy): domain Bacteria; phylum Verrucomicrobiota; class Verrucomicrobiia; order Opitutales; family Seribacteraceae. Next base: position 27,117 of record CAZNWO010000031.1, read on the forward strand.
TCGTCGCCATCGGCAAGTACGTCGCCAACCGCGGACGCCTCGCCCGGCGGAAGCTTCAGCCGCGGCACGCATTCCTCCAAGGGAACCGCAGGCCGCGACCTCCTCCCCAAAATGGATGATAGGATTTTCTCGAACATCATTTTCCTCCTTTCTAAGTTTCAAACATTATTTGATATATTTACACCTAATATGCAGATAATGCAAATATGCCGCCTCTTTTTCTTTTCGTCGAAAACCCCAAAGTCGCCGGAAACGGGAGGAAATCCTCTCCCGTTCCGCCACCATCAAGCCGGGATTACGGGCGCAGGCTCGGCTTTCATTGCCTGCCCTATGCCTTTTTAGCGCCGTCCGCGCCCTCTTCCGGAAGACCCGCAGCGGGTTTTCGTGG
>CAZNWO010000032.1:0-5794 GCA_964576585.1 uncultured Puniceicoccaceae bacterium
GGCGACGTTCAGGTAGGGTTGGTCCACTGCCTTGGCTCAACTTGGGCATGTCCTATCTCTTGGTTGCAATGGCATTGGGTTTGTTCCTGATGAAGACCTTTTTGGATGATTCTCGAAAAGACACCATAGCCAAGGCGGGGCAAGCTCCCGGTGACGAGACCGAGGGACAGAAGATCCCCGAGAGCTTGGGGACCGATGTTGCTTCCGGCGGAGAGCGTGCGCGATTGGGCAACGTCGGTCGAGGAGAGGGTGATGATGCCACCAAAGGTGGAGCCAACGAGGACAACCAGAACGCAATGCGTGAGGCACAGGTTTTCGATCCCGAGATAGCTGGTGCTGCAGAAGGTACAGGCGAGGTGACCAATGTTTCCGCCGAAGAGGCGCCCGATCAAGTCGATCCTGGAGAAGCGGACATTGGTCAGGCTAATGCTGTGGATCAGCTTTTGGCTAGAGTTGGAGAAGACGACGAGAACGTCGATGTCGGTAAACGGGACGCCGAGTTGGTCTTCGAGGAGGACGACGAATCTCTTGCCTTTGACGTCACCGTCTTCAGGGGTGAAGAAAAAGATCCGGAGGAACGTCGGTTAAAAGGGGAGGTAGTACGCAATGTTCGTTCCAACAAGAACAGCCTCGGCATTGCCGTCCCGAAGTCGATGAGTGGTCGCTGCGACAAGCTTGGAAGAAAGGCTAAATTGCTGCGGGCTCAGGTACAGAACCCCGAAGCCGTCGAGCTTGCCGTTACCAAGGCGCTCGACTGGCTGACCTTGAACCAGAATGACGACGGGTCTTGGGGCAAGACTGCCCATGGCGCCATGACGGGGTTTGCCCTGCTTTGCTATTTGGGGCATTGCGAGCTTACCGATTCCGCCAAGTACGGTGAAGCCGTTTCGGATGGCATTAAGTATTTAGTAGAGCTCGGAGATAAGAAGAACGGCTGGCTTTATACCACCAACAATCGTCATGGAGCAGCTTATGCCCACGGTATTGCCTCTTATGCCATGGCCGAGGCTTACTCGATGACCGAAAAGGAGTTCATCCTGCCTGTGCTGCAGAAAGCGATTCATCGCATTGTGGCCGGCCAAAAACAGGATGGGGGTTGGTTTTACCTGGAGCAAAGGAAAGGTCCGAATGGATTACGTTTTGATGATTTTGGGAAAAATGAGAAGGCCGCAAGTGATACTTCCGTAAGCGGATGGCAATTTCAGGCTTTGAAAGCCGCCTACAATTCAGGAGTTCTTTTCCCGGGCATAGAGCCTGCGCTGGAGGCTGCAGTTAAGAACTTTTATCGTGTTTATTCTCCCAAGAGCGGTGGTTTTGGATATCGAAAGGCATCCGATTCAAGTAATGTGAGTCATAAGCTTACGGGAGTAGGTGCCTTGGGTCTTCAGTCGTGGAAGTTTGGTCATCCCTCTGAGGCAAAGAGAAAAGAAGTCCTCCGGAATGCCGTACGTCATATTAAGAAGAGGACTCAGGGGATAAGCTACGACAGTGGTGACTCAAATCTTTACTCTTGGTATTACGATGCCCAAGCCTTGTTCAACTATGGAGGGATCAATTGGATTTCTTGGAATCGTTGGATGGAGCCCATGTTGATAAAGGCTCAAAATGATGATGGTTCCTGGCCTGCAGAGGGGAGTGGACTCACCACTAAGCGGGGTGGGAAGGACAAGGAGATTTACCGTACCGCCCTTTCTACCCTCATGCTTGAGGTTTACTATCGCTACGTCTATTGAGTTGAGTTTTCTATGGTCGCGTCTGTGGTTCAGGGCATTTTTTCCCGTAGCAAGACTTTCCTTGTAATACTTTCGGTCTGCCATTTCTCTTCGGCGAATGGAGCGTTGCCGTTCAAGACTGAAGGTAATTTGCGCGGAATCCTTACGGCCAAGGGGCAGGCTTGGATCGAGGTCAAGAATGACGCCGGTTATTCACATCGTTACCTAGCTGGTTGGCTTGGAGGTTCTCCTTCCCGTGGCGGGGGCTTTTCTCCGAAGGTTCTTGGTGAAATGCGCGATGTGGCCATTGGCAACAGAGTGGAATTGAAGTGGTATTGGGATGGACACCTTCGTGTGGAGAGGTTGAACCCCCTTCTCCCTTCCAAGAAGAAGGGAGTCTTGACGGGGCAAGTACTGGACAAGGGAGACAAGTGGATAGAAATTACGCCGACCAAGTTTGGCACGCCTTTTCGTTACTATGCCCGTTGGATTGGCGGTTCTCCTGAGCATGGAGGCCGCTATCATGAAGCTACGCTGGAGTTTCTGGATAACCTGAAGGTGGAAGACAAGGTAAGGCTCACATGGAGCTATGACGTTCGTCCGCGCATCTTGTCTTTTGGATTGGATAGTGAAGACGATGAAGAGGACGCATTTGTTCCTTTTTACGAACGGAAGGATCTCATTCGGCCATCTTCACCTTCGTCAAGTCCTTCGAATCCATTTGATTCGGTTTCTCCATCGGATCCCTCCAGTCCCTTTGACCGTGGCAGTTCCAGTCCCTTCGATCAAGTCTCCCCGAATGTTCCTGCTGGTTCTTCGGGCAGTCCTTTTGACGCATTGCCTGCCACTCCTCCCAATCCTGCGACAAATCCATTTGATGCTGCACCAGGTCAGGCGGTGAATCCTTTTGATGCCACTCCTGAAATTGCCCCGATGCATGGCAATCCGTTTGCCCCGACTATTCCCGGCAACCCTTTCGACGCCCAACCGGCAAATCCGGCAAATCCATTTAACTAGTCTAAAAGAAAGTTGTCTTCTTCCCCGCCGGCAAACTTCGGAAACGGTTCCGAGTTATTGTTGCTTGGGGATCAACGCTTTCTGTACCTATCGACTATCTCTTGGCTTTGTTCCTCCAAGATGCTGACCATACTTCCGTCGGGAAGGAACCACTTCGAACCCCATGACTTGCCCTCCAGCCAAGCCCTGACCAACCGAAAACGTTTTCTAGTGATTCTTTCTTCAAGAGGGATGAATCGGCTCTTGGGGTTGCTTGTCCAGAGAATCTCTATCACCTTCCCGTTTCGGTTAAGTCCCACTACCTCGAGGACGGTTTGGGCTTCTTCGGAATCCCCTCCGCCGTCGGCATCAGAGACAACTTCTTGGACTATAGTTCTTGAGGTTCCTTTCTCTATCACTATTCCATATTCGTCGCACAAGTCCTCTGCTCTTTGCTTTGCCCTTAGGTAAGCTTCGAATCCCGCATCGTATCTTTTGGGGAGGAAGCTACCGTTCAAGTCCCTAATCGCCAGTTTGTAGATCTGTGTGTTCCAAATCGGAGCCAGTTCATTCCCTCTGTCGTCCAAGGCGAAAATCGTTGCCGGTTTGGCATTCTCATTCCTGTATGCAGGGAGATCTTCTATTGCCACGTATGCGGCTTTAATCGCGCTTGCAAGGCCCTTTTCGTTTGCCTCATAGCCATCCTCCAGTCTGACGCCGTCGGGAAGTTTGATTCCTAGGGTTTTCACCTCGGGGAAGTAAAACTCCTGTTCTTGAATCAAGCTCCCGTTGTCGTCGAAGTGACCTTTTTCGCGCAGGTGTTGGTAAGTCGAGTTCTCATCCTCTCCTATGTGATCGTAGGCCTTGTATGCCCCTACCGGGACATCGTTCTTGAACTCGCAGGAATAACGAAGTCTTGAGTTGGCCTTTAGTTCTCCGACCTCTAAATCTTCGTCGTCCATCTTCCTGAAAAAGTTTTCAACGTCGTCGGCCGAGAAAGGGTAGTAAAATCGACAAATTCCGTTCAACTTTCCGTTGGAGTAGGTTTTTTCGTAGACCATTTCGCCGGCTTTTCCGTAAGCCGTGAATCGGCCGTGTCTTTCTCCCTTAAGGTAGGCACCCTTCATTACTGGGATTTTGTTGTCTCGCCAAAAAGTGAAATTGCCGTCCCTAAGTCCATTTTTCACATAAATCTCAAAGTGACGTTCTCCATTTCCGTGATCCTCGTATACTAGGGCTGTGAGAGGGCTTTCCTCACTAATCCTGTATAGTACGAGAGTGCCTTTTTTGTTTTTTCGATATTCGACTTCCTCAGACGAAACCGTTCTTTCCTTGCCGCAACCTCCGAGAAATGCCAAGGAAATCAACAGGATTGCCTGGAAACTTTTTGTACTGGATGGCCTCAGTTTCATTGCTGCGTACTTGCGGTGTCTCTTTATGCAAGATACCCTTGCTTGCCGCAATCGGGCAACGGAAAAAACTACTTGGACCGCTTTCTTACCTGATCGGCTATTTCCAGAACGTCCGCTGCAGGTAAGGTGACGACTTGGGTGGGTCTCCCCGAGGCCATCTTGTACACGCCCACACCAAGCCAATTCCCCGAAGAGTCGAAGACGGGCGTGCCCGGGGAAACCCCGCCTATAACGTAATATTCTCTGGGCTTTCTAATTACTGCGTCAACCCATCCGCGACGCAGGGTTGATTGCCTGTAAAGGTTGCGGTTCAGCTTTCCCAGAGACACGACTTCGTCCAAGGCTTGAAGAGATGTTTTCTTGGGGGAGGAGGGAACGGGCTGGAAGGTAGCGAGGGTTGAGTCGGTTTCTTGTTGGGGCAGGGGAAGGAGGAACGCCAAATCCAAGTCGGAATCCTTAAGCAGGAAGCTTGCTGGGACTTCCGCCCCGTCCTTCATCAGGATGTTCACCTCGGTGTAATTTACACTGACGGATGCTCCGGGAATTCTAATCCTCGACATGATGGATGCGGTGGGATCCACTTTGGTGAGCGACAAGGCAACCAGTCCGTCGTTTGCCAAGACGGTGCCAAGCGCCTCGAGCTTTTCTTCCCTTGGGGGGTAGCTTCTGCCACCGGCATTGATCTCGACCTTAACGGTTGCGGACACCCACGTCACGCATTCGGAGCTTTTCTTGAGTAAACCTCGCCAAGTATTGATCGGATTTTCGCTTTTCTTGGAAAAGCCAACGAGCGGAACAATTATGCCGAACAGGGCCAGAATGATAAAGTTGAAACGGGGCGAGTTCATCGGGATGTGATCCTTTTATTGGAGTTTAGGGACTCTTAGTTTTCTTCTTCCCAGTCGGGTTCCAAGCCGACGAATAGGGTGTGAATGCCTCGCTTTAGAAAAAACAGGATGTTTTCGGCCTTTTCCTTCACGACTTTCTTCATGTGGTTTTCCAGTCCTTTCACGTTAGACATGGTCTTTCCGTCGACTTCCAGGAGTACGTCGCCTTGGCGAAGTCCCGCCAATGCCGCCCATCCGGCGGATTCGACGTTTTCTACCAGAAGTCCCTTCGAATTTTGCTCCAGTCGCTTGTTCACTCTATCGGAAAAGGAAAGCTCCCGTACGGTGAACTCGAAGGTTTCGTCCTCGTATTCATCCAGTTCGTTTGCCGGGGTCGGCCTTTTCCTGAGCGTTACGTTCAAGTCCATCGACTTTTGGTCTCGAAGCAGAGAGAAAGTGACTTTCGAGTCGATCTTGTATTCGCGGATCATGTTGGAGAAGACCTCGGCGTCTTCCACTCGATTGGCCCGGATCATCTGCCCATCCATTCGAAGCAGAAGATCGCCCGAATGGATGCCGCTGTCTTTGGCGGGAGTGTCGGGAAAAACCTGCACGACTCGTACTCCGTAGGTCCCTCGAGGGAGTCCTATTGCCTCAGACAAATCTCGAGTCAGCACTTGCGTAGAAACGCCGAGCCAAGGTTTCCATGCCTGCATGGGTCGGTTTTCCTCCGCTTCGGGTCCCAACTTTACAACAGTGAGCAGCTTTGCCTCGCCTCGTTCCAGACTTACCAAGGTCGGTACTGCTTCCTGCTTGCCCTTGGTGATTTTTCGAGTTGCCCGAGTCA
>CAZNWO010000032.1:5894-14535 GCA_964576585.1 uncultured Puniceicoccaceae bacterium
CAGCTGAACTTTCCTCCCGATCTTTATGGAAAGGGCCAAGCGATTGAATATCGGAAGGTCTTCGGGTATTCTGGCATGAACAGCCTTCCCATCGAAAGTTGTGATTACGTCCCCAGGTTTGATGTCTGCCTTTTCGGCGGGCGAACCCTCGATCACCCCGGCGACCAACACGCCTTTTTGATCCGAGTCCAGCATGGGTTGCGGTTCCAGTCCGGTCCAACTCCTTGCTACCTTTCCAGTTTTGATTAACTCGCCTGAGACTTCCCTAGATAAATTCGCAGGAATGGCTCCCCCCAAACTTCCGATGCCCACCTCGTTGATGCCGATGATTTCACCATTCTCGTTGACCAAGGGACCTCCGCTGTTTCCTGGGAAAATAACCGCATCGTGTCCGAGCCAGCGAACGAGTTGTCCCACGTTCTCTCCGTCTAGCCTGAAGCTGCCGCGCTGCGGAGAAATCATGGCGACGTTTGAAATGATTCCTCGAGTTACCGATTGAGATAATCCTGCCGGACTGCCCATTGCAAAGCAAACGTCACCCACCTCGACCTTGTCGGAATCACCGAATTTGGCGATGGTGAGGGGCTTGGCATTCTTTGGGCGTTCGTCCAGTCTCAAGCCGATGACTGCAAGGTCGGTCATGGCGTCTGCACCAAGAAGATCCGCTGAAATTTCTTCTCCGTCGCTCAGGCGACAGGTGATTCGAGTGGCTTTGCCTGCGACGTGATGATTGGTAACCACATGACCTTCTTGGGATATGATCACGCCACTTCCCGTTGCCCTGGACTTCAGCATTCGGCCTGAGGAGCCTCTCTCTGAGACGACCTCGATTCGGACAATTGCGGGGTAGGTGGCTTCCACAGCCTCCCTCACGGCCGGGTCGTCGATTAGAGCGTTTTCTTTTTTCTCGGCTGAAAGCGAGAGCAGGAACCCCAAGAGGCTCAAAGTGAAGATTGGATTAAGTGTGCGCACAATAACTTTATAGCGATGCTGTGGTGGTCTTTCGTTTGACTTCGTGAGGAAGGCTCGTCATGGATTTTGTATTCACATTCCGGATGAAGCCGATCAAGGCAAGGAAACAAGTTTAGGTTTTCGCCCATGAGCAACGACAAGGAGAACGCCATTCTAACGGCAAGACAAAGGAGCTTCCTTGGATTCGTGGCCTGTTTTGCAGCATCATGGCTGCTGGCTTTTCTCCTGATTGGAGTGGTCTGGGTTCTACAGGAGATTTTCGAGAAGTTTTCGGGAGTCATTTGGTCCTTGGCCGTTGCGGGGATGCTTTCCATCATGCTCCGTCCCATCGTGGCTTTTTTCGACAGCAAGCTGCGTCTGGGTAGGTTTCTATCCATCATGTTGCTCTACGTCCTTGTCGTTGGGGCGGCGGGAGGGCTAGTCTGGTTGGTCGGAGCGAAGGTGGTGGATCAAACCCGTGAGCTTGCCGTCAATGCCGTGGAGTGGCCGGGAAAGGTGAAGCAAAAGGCAGATGACTGGCTGGATGAGGATTTGGCGAAGGCAATTTCGGGACAACTGGATGCCTTCAACGATTATTGGAACGAGCTGTTCGGAATTGGAGATACGGGTTCCCTCGTTGGCCTAACCCCAAGCGAAAAGGAGGCCCTAAACGCCTTGCCCCTTGAGGATAGAAAGATCTTTCTCGCTCTGGACGAGAATGAACGAGCTGCATATACCGCCATCGAGGATTCTGAGGAGCGCAGCACTTACCTTTCCAAAAAGGAAGAGGAAATCCGCAACCGTACCATCGAGAACCTCGGGAAGCAGGGAGAGCAATTTGCGGAGCAATCGGCCAAGGTACTGAAGTCTGCTTGGGAAGGTCTCTTGGAATTTTTTACTCAGCTCACCTTCCTCGCGGTTATACCGATTTACATGTTCTATTTTCTGGGTTCGAAGAGGGACTTGCTGGAGGATTTCGAGCAGGAACTGGGCTTCCTGTCGCAAGGCGTTCGAGAGGATATGGTCTTTCTCATCCGGGAATTCGTCGGCATACTGGTAGCCTTTTTCCGAGGACAACTGCTCATTGGTTTGCTGATGGGCGTAGGCTATGCCATCGGCTTTCAAATTAGTGGGCTCAAGTTTGGTTTGGCCCTTGGCCTTTTGTTCGGTTTGATGAACATTGTACCCTACCTTGGATCCATCATCGGTGTTGCGACTACCCTCCTTGTTGCCTATCTTCAACCTGAAGGTGTCGCCGAGACCGGCCATTGGGGAATCATTATCTGGTGCGGTGTTACTTTCGTTGTGGTACAGTTGATTGAGAGCTATTTGCTTACTCCCCGCATAATGGGACGCCAGACCGGGCTCCATCCCGTGGTCGTGATCGTTGCGATCTTTTTCTGGGGCACGGCTCTCGGGGGCATTCTGGGCATGATTTTGGGTATTCCCCTCACGGCATTCATTATCATTGCTTGGCGTCTATTGTGCCGAAAGTACATCAATCGGCCTGCTGTTTGACCTCGCTTTGAGGGCTTCCCCGTCTCGCTGATACCTCTTTCGTGTTCCCGCCCATTCTGTTGAAGGACGTGAGCAAGTTGGACTTGCAACGCTTCAGATACTCGACGAAGGATAGTTCCGGATGACAAAAAAGGATACGGACTTCGTTCACCTGCACGTTCACTCCGACTACAGTTTGTTGGATGGTTGTTGTCGGATTGACCGTTTGCTGGACAGAGCCGTGGAGCTTGGGCACTCCGCCATGGCCTTGACGGATCACGGGAACCTTTTTGGGACCGTTTCATTCCTCAGGAATGCCGAAAAGCGCGGAATTAAACCGCTTATAGGATGCGAGGCTTATTTGGTGGCCGATCACAAGAACGTAGAACGTCCCGGACGGGACAAACACGTTTACTATCACCTCGGCCTGATTGCCCGGAATTACGAGGGTTATAAGAATTTGTCTCAGTTGGTGTCCAATGCCCATGTCGAGGGTTTCTACTATCACCCTAGAACCGATATGGAGAAACTGGCTGCCCATGGACAGGGATTGATCGGGTTCACGGGATGTCTCAAGGGTAGAGTGCCACAGCTTTTGCTCCATGAAGATTTCGATGGAGCTAGAGAGGCCTTGGGGCAGTTTGTGGATATTTTCGGGAAGGAGAACTATTTCGTGGAACTGCACAACCACGGCATTCCCGAGCAGGTTAGGATCATTCCCGACTTGCTCAAGCTAGCGAAGGAGTTCGACCTCAAGACGATCGCCTCCAACGACGTTCATTACGTCCATGGCGAAGACTGGAATCCTCACGATGCCTTGCTTTGCATTCAGACTGGATCGAAACTGGATGATCCCAAGAGAATGCGTTACGATGCCCGAGAGTTCTATTTGAAGACTCGCGAGGAAATGGAGGTGATTTTCAAGGAGGCTCCGGAATCGATCACAAACGTTTTCCAAGTGGCCGAGATGTGCGAGGTTAAGTTGCCATTTGGCGAGAACAACTATCCCGTCTTCCCGATGTCGGTGGAGCTTAAGAAAAAGTTTACCGATGAGGCCGTTTATCTAAAGGCGCAATGCGTGGAGGGAATGGATGAACGATATGGCTTGGCCTACTTGGAACCGAAGGCGAGAGAAGAAGAGGTAGATCCCAAGGTGCTGGAGTTGAGCGAACGCATCGACTACGAGCTAGGAGTGATCGAGAGTTCCGGTTTCAACGACTACTTCCTAATCGTGGCAGACTTTATTTCCTGGGCGAGAAAGGAAGAAATTCCTGTAGGACCCGGACGAGGTTCCGGAGCCGGATGCCTTGTCGCGTACCTACTTGGCATAACGGATATCGATCCCCTTCGTTTTGGCTTGCTGTTCGAGAGGTTTCTCAACCCCGAACGCGTTTCGCCTCCCGATTTCGACATCGACTTCTGCATGCGCAGGCGGGGAGAGGTAATCGAATACGTTCGAGAAAAGTATGGGCGGGACTGTGTTGCCAACATCATCACCTTTGGCACGTTTGGAGCCAAGATGGTGGTGAGGGACGTCGCTCGCGTCCGTGACGTACCCTATGCGGACGCCGACCGTTTGGCCAAGATGGTGCCCGACGACTTGAACATCTCCTTGGACGATGCCTTGGAGAAGAGTCCCGAGTTCAAGTCCGAGTATGATAAGAACCCGACTTGCAAACGCATCGTCGATACGGGAAGAGTAATCGAGGGAATGGTGCGCAACGTGGGCACTCATGCGGCGGGAGTTATCATTGCAGACAGGCCTTTGCGAGAATTGGTGCCCCTTACCTTGCAGGATGGCGTATTGACCACCCAGTTCCCGAAAGATCCCGTCGAGGATTTGGGCTTGTTGAAGATGGACTTTCTTGGTCTCAAGACATTGACGGTCATTTCTGAGGTGCAGGAACATGTGCGACGGTTGACGGGGGACGAATCCTTCGACGTCGCCAAGGTGCCTTTTGACGATGCCGAAACTTTCAAGCTCTTGAACGAGGCTCGTACTATAGGGGTTTTCCAACTCGAGTCTGACGGGATGCGTCGGCTTTGTCGCCAGATGACTATTTCGACGGTGGACGAGATCATAGCTCTCATAGCTCTCTACCGACCAGGTCCCATGGATTGGATTCCTGACTACCTGAAAGGCAAGGAGGATCCGTCCGCCATTCGTTTTCCTCACCCTTTGCTGGAAGACGTTTGCCGGGAAACCTATGGGGTCATGGTCTATCAGGAGCAAGTCATGGAGGCGGCTCGTCGCATTTCGGGTTACACCTTGGGGGGCGCCGACATCTTGCGGAGGGCAATGGGTAAGAAGAAACCCGAGGAGATGGCCAAGCAACGTGAGGTGTTTGTAAAGGGAGCTAAAGAAACCAACGACATTGACGCAAAGAAGGCTAACCAGATCTTTGATATCCTCGAGAAGTTCGCCGGCTATGGTTTCAACAAGTCACACTCAGCGGCCTATGGTATAATCAGCTACCAAACCGCTTACCTGAAGTCGAACCATCCGGTTGCCTTCATGGCGGGAGTTCTTTCCTGTGAACTGGGTAACTCTGATAAACTTGCCCACTTTATCGGGGAATGTTCCGATATGGGGATTTCCGTTCTCGGTCCGGATGTCAACGAGTCTGGAGGTAGTTTCACTCCCGTACCTGGGAAAGGTGGTCAGCTTGGTAGCATCCGTTTCGGATTGGCTGCAGTAAAGGGGGTCGGTGACGTTGCGTCTAGGCTGATCGTGGCCGAAAGAGAGGAAAACGGTTCTTTCACAGGTTTCAGCGACTTTGCCGAGCGAGTCGATCCCAAGGCAGTGAACAAAAGGGTATTCGAGTGTTTGGTGAAGTCAGGATCCTTCGATTCCACTGGCGAAAGTCGAAGCGCTTTGCTGACTGACCTCGACCGTATTATGGGCGAGGCCCAGTTGAGGAGAAAGGACCGTGAGGCGGGGCAGGGCACATTGTTCGACATCATGGAAGCCGACATGATGGAGGCAGGTCCCGAGGCTCCTTCGGAAAAAAAGGCTGATGATGGGACTAACGGCGCTAATCCAGTTCCCAGGTTCGAGGAAATGGATGAACTCGAGAAACTGGGCTATGAAAAGGAGTTGCTCGGGTTTTACCTGTCGGGACATCCTGTGGATACCTTGGGAGGCTTGGGCGAGCTTGCCTGCGACATAACTTCCGAGGATTTGGATGAATTGAGTGCCAAGAGGCCTTTTCGCCTTTGTGGAGTAGTGGCGGATCTGGAGAAGCGATTTACCAAGAAAGATGGTCGAGCCTGGGCCCGTTTCAACTTGGCGACCAAGGAACGGGATTTTTCGTTGGCCATGTTCAGCGAAGCTTTCGAGCAGTACGGGCCAAGCCTTGTGGAGGGGGAAATCGTTGTCTTGGAAGGCGTGGCTGCTCCGAGGAATGGAGAGGTCAGAATGAACGTGAACAGCGTTCGATCCGTGGCCAAGGCTTATTCAGGCATTGTACGGGAGATTACCTGGCTGCTTGATCCCTCCCACGAAGAGACGGGAGCCTTTCTTGAGGAAGTTCGGCTTTTGACCGAAGCAGGCAACGGTGACACTGCGGTAAATTTTGCACTGAGAGGAGACAAAGAGGATGATGCTTTGATTCTTGAACCCGACCGACATTTTACGCTTAGGCTTTCGCCCAAGCTTTACAAGGAACTGCGATCTCGTCCCCCGGTCTTGGGTGCCAGAGTTCTGTTGAATGACCCTCCTCCGCCCCCGGAACCTTCTTGGAAGAATTGAGGTGTTCTCTTTATTGATCTTTTTGATCGGTAATTGAGTCAACCATACCTTTTCCCTTCAATCTTGACCCCCTTTCCCCTTTTTCTTATTTTTTTCCTTTTTTCAAAACAAACCTCATGCCCGTAGAAATCAAAATCCGCAAAGGAGAAACGATGGACCGCGCCATTCGCCGCTTGAAAAAGAGGTTGGATCGCGAAGGCGTCATTCGTGATGCTCGAGCCAAGCGTTATTTCGAGAAACCGTCGGACAAGAAGCGAAGGGCTCGCAAAGTAGCCGCCTTCAACCAGATGCTCCGTACGCGTTACGAGAAAATGTAACGTCACCGCGACGAAGCCCCCGCGTTTTCCCCTCGCTTGGGGAATGCTAATGCATCATTATTTTCCTGGTCTTCGGTCATGACGATACCAGGAACAAAGTATACCCGTAGTGTTCGCCGAGAGTGGGACTTGTTTGATCGCGAAAAAGCTACGGTCAAGGAGTACGAGGTTTTTTGCCAACGCTTGATCGATGTGGGAGATTCCTTGCTTGCCCACGATGTGGCAAAGTTTGCTCTTTCCAAGTTTCCCGGAAATCCCCTTCTGAGCCAAAAGGCCGCCTTGGCCCTGATTAATGCTGGTTCTCCTTTGCTTGCTTCACGTATTCTGGAGGAAGTCGTTGCCAATGGAGATCGTGACGTCGAGACCCATGGTATTCTTGCCAGCGCCTACAAGGATCTTTGGGAGTATGCCGCGGACCCGGAGACTAAACAAAAATACTCGGAGCTTGCCATTGCTCGTTACAAGGAGGGATTTTCCACCACTAGTTTCGATTCTTTTCGAGAGAGCCGCGTTCAGGATTTGGAAGCGGAGTATTATCCCTGTATCAACGTCGCCTTCATGTACCTTTTTTCGGGGGATGTTTCGCAGGCTCGAAACTATGCCGATCGAGCTTTGAAGATTTGCCAAGGCCTGAAAGAGCGTGGAGATGCCGATTATTGGTCTCAGGCAACCATAGGAGAAGCCTATTTGATTGATGGGAAAATTGAAGAGGCATCGGAGGCATATGCTATGGCAGTTTCCATGCCTGATGCGGAACCTGCCAAGATAGCTTCCACTCGAACCCAGGCCCTGCAAATTGCCAACGCATACGATGGTGAAGAGGTGCTGGGGGAAATTTCAGCTGTTTTTCCGATGATGGGGGTGCTCGCTTGTTCCGGGCATGTGATCGACAATCCTGAGGGTGCCTTGAGGTTTCCGCCCGAGGCGGAGGAAGCGGCCAAGAGGGAAATCGAAACCATTCTCGATCGACTCGATTGTTCCTACGGATTCAGTTCCGTTGCCTGCGGAACGGATATTCTTTTTGCGGAAGCCATGCTTGCTCGAGGGCGCGAGGTTCATCTCTTCATCCCTTTTAATAAAGAGGACTTTATCGAGACCAGTGTTCGTCGGGCAGGAGGAAATTGGGTCAGTCGTTTCGATAAGTTGCTTCGTGATTCAAACTCGGTTCATTACGTCACTGAGGAATCCTATCTTGGAGACGACAACCTCTTTTCTCTTTGCAACGACGTCTTGGTTGGTTTTGCCGCCCTTCGGGCACACACTTTGGATGAACAGCCCAAGCTCTTGGTCTTGTGGGACGGCAAGGGAGGAAAGACAGGTGGTACGGGGCAATTGGTTGAGAAGTGGCGAACTCGTTTCGCGGAACCTGAGATAATCAACATCCAAAGCATAGTGAATAACTTGAACTTAGAGCCTCGAGTTGTCGATCAGCCTGCTCCTGTGGTTCGCTCGGGAGAAACTATGCCCGCATTCCTCGTGGCAAAATCCAGAACACCTGATCAAGGTCCCGTTCGATTCATCAAGACCATGCTCTTTGCGGACGTCCAGGGTTTCAGTAACTTGCCTGACTCTGCTTCTCCGCTCTACGTGAAGAGCTTTCTCGGCGGCATTGCCAAGATTGTGGACAAGCTTCCTCGCCCGCCTGCTTTTCTTAATACTTGGGGCGACAGCATCTTTTGCGTTTTTGATAGACTGGAAGACGGGCTTGCCTTGGCTCTCGACCTGAGGGATTTCGTAGTCAGAACGGATTGGAAGAAACTAGGCCTCCCCCAAGGTTTTGGCGCTCGAATCGCCTTGCATGTGGGACCCGCATATGCAGCCGAGGATCCCATCCTTAAGAAGACTAACTTCTTCGGCCGTCATGTAAATCAGGCAGCTCGCATCGAGCCCATTGCGTTGCCTGGTTGCGTTTACGTTTCCGAAACCGTGGCCGCCTTGCTTTCCTTCGGGCAGGACGACTTTGACTTCGAGTACGTCGGTAATGTCGAGTTGGCCAAAGGTTTCGGTAGCTTTCCCATTTATCTCTTGCAGCGTCCCGGTTACATCGACTATTGAGCTGATGTTCCAATCCCTTTGATCCTTTGGAAATGATTGCCACGCGCGACGTACCTCCACCTTTCGAGGC
>CAZNWO010000032.1:14635-27451 GCA_964576585.1 uncultured Puniceicoccaceae bacterium
TGAATCTGACCTTTGGTTGGCATGGGATGAGGTTCGAGAGGTTCAGCTAAAGCGATCAAAGCAAGCAATTCCCGAAAAGGTCGAGGATTCTGTCCCTGTCGCGAAGGATCCTTCTGGTGATTCCCAATCACTTCCTCGTGAGTCTTCCATGCCTCCCAAGATACCTGAGAGCGTGATAACGGCTAGAACTTCCCGCAAGCCCACCTCGGGTACCCGCATTCCCGTTGCCCTTGAGGCCAAGGTGGAACCTGCTCCTGACCAAGAGGCAACCCAAATGGATTCTCATGAGGATCCGCTCGGAATGGTTTTTTCTTGGATTCCTGCTGGAAATCTCACTGTTTGGGTTCCGTACGCGAACGATTGCCGTTTGGTCGAGATCAAAGAAGGTTTCTGGATGTCTCGTCTCTTGGTGACGCAGGACAATTATATTCGAATCATGGGGGTGAATCCAAGCCATGTGGAGCAGAATACGGACTTCATGACGCAAGACGACCTGCCCGTGAACAACGTCTCTTGGCTGGATGCGGTTTCCTACGGCAAAGCCATGACGAACCTGGCAAAGCAGCATAACGACCTTCCCAAGGGCTACGAGTACAGGCTTCCTTCCGAAGTGGAGTGGGAGTATGCGTGCAGGGCGGGCACCTCCAGTGACTATTATTTCGGGGACAATCCAGCTGATCTCGTTAATCACGCTTGGTTTAAGGACAACAGTGGCAAACGTATCCATCCGGTTGGTCTAAAGCAGTCCAATCCTTGGGGGCTTCACGATATGTACGGAAACATTCGAGAGTGGGTTGGAACATCCTTTCAGAACGCCCTGCTTGGCGATTCCGAGCAGGATGAGTTTCGAATTAGCCGTGGTGGCGGATACATGAAGCCCGCTTCGGATTGTCAATCCTCATCCCGCTCGACGAATTCCCTCTACCATCGCTTCCGCAACTTAGGGTTCAGGGTTGTTTTGGCGAAGTCTCCTGCTTCCTAGCCCGTTCTAGACTTTTCGATGGCCGGCTTTTCCATTGCCTCGTTCGGTCCTTTCGCTAGTTTGTTCCGTTTTCCAGATGAGCCAAGAGCCTGAATCTCCGGGAGAACCTAATACCCAGCTTGATACGAGCGACCTTTTTGCCGTCCGCAAGACGAAGCTCGAAGCTATGCGCGAAGAGGGCTCCGATCCCTTTTCCTCAAACTTCGCCCAGACCCACACTTCTACCCAAGCTATACGGCTTTTACCCGACGATCTCGAGGAAGGACCCGAGGTTTCCGTTGCGGGTCGTATCGTGGTCTTTCGGCTTATGGGTAAGGCGAGCTTCCTGAAGATTCTGGACAGGGATGGTCAGATTCAGGCCTATGTCAGGAGGGATGCGATAGGAGACGATGCTTACGCATCCTTCAAGAAGTTGGACTTGGGTGACTTCATCGGAATCAGAGGAAAGCTTTTTCGTACCAGGACTGGGGAGGTTACCGTTCGTGCGGATGAGTATCTGCTGGTGTCCAAGTCCCTGCGACCCTTACCTGAGAAGTGGCACGGACTGACCGACAACGAGCAAATCTATCGCCAACGCTACTTGGATTTAGTCGTTAATGGAGAATCACGAGAACGCTTCAAGGCTCGCAGTCGGATTATTCGTGAGATGCGACAGTTTTTGTGGGAGCGTGAATTTATCGAGGTGGAGACGCCGATGCTTCAAGCGGTTTCCGGAGGGGCTGCTGCAAGGCCTTTCCAAACTCACTTCAATGCTCTCTCCTGTGACTTCAATCTTCGAATTGCTCTCGAACTACACCTCAAGCGCATGCTGGTAGGAGGATTCGACCGAGTCTTTGAGATCGGGAGGGTTTTCCGCAACGAGGGACTTTCGCGGAGACATAACCCGGAGTTCACGATGCTGGAAGCATATCAGGCTTATACGGACTATCGTGGTATGATGGAATTGACCCGCTCGCTCATCCAGCGAGTCGCCGAGCGAGCAATTGGAACTCTTTCCATCGAACGTCCCGAGGGCGATGTGATCGATCTCTCAGGAGAATGGCGAGAAGCCAAGTACAAGGACTTGATACTGGATGCAACCGGATGCAATGATTGGTTCGAGTTGCCCAAGAAGGCGAAGCTCGAGAAAACAAGGGAACTTGGGATAGAAGTCGATCCCGACTTGGAGGACTTCGAGGTCACCAACGATGTTTTTGAGAAAGTCATCGAGCATACCCTTGTGCAGCCCACTTTCGTTACCCACATTCCACGGGAGCTTTGCCCTCTTGCAAAGATCACCAAGGACGATCCCGCCACCATCGACGTCTTCGAACTCTGCATAAACGGACAGGAGATCGCTCCCGCCTACTCGGAGCAAAACGATCCTTTTCTCCAGCGTGAGGCCTTCGAGCGACAAGTGGGGGAAGAGACCCAGGAACTTGACGAAGATTTCCTCGTCGCTCTCGAGCACGGTATGCCTCCCGCAGGCGGTATGGGTCTGGGCATCGACCGACTCGTGATTTTCCTGACCAAGGCGGCAAACATTCGAGACACTATACTTTTCCCGACACTTCGCCCCTCCTCATAAGGGGCTCGCCGTAGTTTTTCGGCATGGGCAGAATAGGTAAACGCCCGGACGGATCAATCGTCATCAAGCCCGCTTGGTGGCGTCAGGCGGCCCTTACTCTTTTCTTTTTCCTAATATCTATATTCTTTTCCTTCATAGGTTACGTTGGCATCGTACTCAGTTGGGCAGGAACAATTTTCTTTGGAGTTGTGGCGGTCCTTAGCTTGCTGGATCAAGTGTTCGAGTGGTCTCGCCTTCGCATAGATCACAACGGCTATTCACTGCGTGGTTGGTTTCGACGAATAGATTTGTCGTTTGACGAGATTATTGGATTCGAGCTTTCGGAGTACGC
This sequence comes from uncultured Puniceicoccaceae bacterium, assembly GCA_964576585.1. Classification (GTDB taxonomy): domain Bacteria; phylum Verrucomicrobiota; class Verrucomicrobiia; order Opitutales; family Seribacteraceae. The sequence goes on from CAZNWO010000032.1 coordinate 17,516, forward strand.
CCAGCGCAAGCTGATCGTTGTGCGATTGCGGGACAAGAGTTCTTCCGATCAACCCGACCACCAGAAAACCTTACCCTTTCAATGCTCTTTTGGTCGACCTGTCGACGAGGTCTTTGAGACGCTCGAGAAAGCTCTCAAGTCTGATCGCTAGAATTCAGGAGGCTCTTGCCTCAACTCCAATTTCGCTTCTCCAGAGTTTTTGCGGAAAGTATGCTAGAGCGATCAGAAGCATTTGGAGAATGATGAAACGCATCAGCCAAATGAAGCCCGCGTCTGAAAAACCGTAGCTGTGAAGACCTTCCTGCAGGAGATTGGTACCGAACCACGACCATGCTGTCACCACGTTTCCGAATATTGCGAGAGCAGCGATACCGCGATCCCGAGCAATGCCTCCCCAACGAGCATGAAGAACTATGGCGCTCCAGATAACGATTATTAGGGCACCGTTCTCCTTGGGGTCCCAGCCCCAGAAACGTCCCCAGGACTGATCAGCCCATATTCCACCCAGCATCGTGCCCACGAAGCTGAAGAAGACGGCAAAACAAGTAACCCCGTAAATCATGGAGGAAATTGATTTTGCCGCAGGTTTGTCGAAGTTTTTGTCCAGTATCCCTCGGATCACGTAAAGGATGGCAAGTATTCCCGCAATGAACATTGCGACGTATCCCAAGGTAATGCAGACGACATGGGTGGCCAGCCAGAGATTCGTGTCCAAGACCGCCTGCAGCATTTCCATGGTGTCGCCGTCCATTGCCAAGTTGTGAGCGATTACCAGCGAGGTAAATCCAACGATGGTTGCAGATGCAGTTCCTATACCGTTCTTGTAGATGCGCTCGAATAGCAACCCGAAGCAAACTGCTCCCAAGCTAATGAATACTGCGGAGGAATACAAGTTGGTCACAGGAGGTCGACCTTGAATCCAGATCCGTACTACCAGAGCCAGAAAGTGCAGAACCAAAGCCACCATCGCGATCCCGTAAGCGGATTTGCCCAGGGTTCTGGGCCAGAATAGCCAGGACAAGAATACAAGAATCAGGGAGAAGAGGTAGAGAGCCATGCAGGTTACGAATGGTTGGGCTCCATTGAAAAGATACTCGGGTTTGATGTTCTTTAAGTCGTGTGTCTGCTTGTCCCGGAGACCAGTGAAGTCGTGGGTCAGTTGCTCCACTATGCCATTGAAGTTGGCATGTTGATTGTTCCGATAAGCTGTCGCCATGTCCGCATAAGCCATTACGTACGGATTGATATTTCCGTAGTTTGCGGAATCGGCGTCGGTTGACTGACCACGAGTTTCCAGAAGAGATTCCGGCAATGTAGTCCAGTCAATGTTGTGGAGAGTGGCATTCTCGATCGTGGCGGAAGGTTTGCCGAACAGTACGCTCCATGCCAAGACTTGTAAGAGAAGGGTACTCCCACCGTAGATTGCTCCCAACAGCTTGTTGCTTTTTCCCGTTGCCTTGAACACTACGAAAGCAATGCCGGCGAAGGCCAAGTAGAAGCACAATTCAAGCAATAGGGGGCGACCTTCGTGAACGTTGGTCAAGGTGGCGGATTCAGCATTTTCTACGGACTGGATGAGCTTTTCCCGAAGCTGGTTCTCCCTCCATATTCCTCCAAAGCTTGAGAAGGTACCAATCTTTACCTGATCCTGTGGTTTCAGGAATTCCTGCAGATTTCCTCCCTTAGCCTTCAGTTGGTTTGTGTGGTTCTCAATGCTTACCGTTCCTTCGAAGCTTACGGGAGGCACGATTCCCAGCGGAGCAAAGCGAGATTGTCCACGCAGGAAAGCCTCGGACGACTGAAAGTCCTGAATGCGTCTCATGGCATCAGGCTTGTTTCGTAGTAGTTCCACGGCTTTTTCCTCGTTGTCCAATGCTCCCATCGCCAGCATTTCCTTGCGCAGTTCCAGTACCGCCAAGTCATTTTCGTAGGATTCGCCGAACAGTTCTCGTCTCGAGTTCGGGTATAGCGAATTCTTCAACTGGTCGTAGAGGGTGATCGCCTCGTAAAGGTGACCGAGGTTTCTTTGATAAGGAGTATATTTCTTCGAGTCCGGTCCCGGATCCAGCTTTCCATTCTTGTTCAAGTCTTCACCGTCATCGAGACGGTTGTTGCGATTGAGGTCCTCGCCAAGCTTGATTGAGCGAACCGCCTTCTCGATATCGGATACCCGCTGCAGAAGTTTTTTGTGTTTTTCTTCCGTCTCCTTGTATTTGGGAATGAGTTCTGCCCTCATTTTCTCCCTCTCGATATCGGTGGCGTCTGGGTTTTCCGCAACGAACGCGTTCACCTCGGAAAGAATTTTGTCCATTTTGCCTCGGAGAAGACCAATTTCTCCCGAATGGAAAAGCTCGTTGAAGGAGAAGTATTTTGCTTTGCCCGGCTCGAAGCCGAAGAGACCGAGTACTTCGGGATGATCGATTCGAAACACTTTGTATTCGTCTGCTTGGTCTGGATTTAAGGCAAGCATTGCAAACCACTCGATTGCAGGCAGGTAGTTCGGGGACTTCTTGCCGTAGAACAACCTCTCGAAATAGCTGGCCTCCGGACCGTCCGGCACAGTTTGCTTTCCGCGCATGATGAGAAGTGAATTTCGGGCAACCGTATCGAGTGGCTTGACTCGTCCCTTCTGCTGTACCGGAAGTTTCCCAAAGGTGGCGTAGTCGAATTTTCCATCAAACGATGGCGGGCGAAGTTTGCTCAATCCATAGAGCGCGAAGATAACGGTCAGGATTAGGGGCAGGCTCTTCTTAATCCGATCAATTACGGAGACGTTCCCAGTCGAGTTTTCGGAGGTTTCCTCTTTCATTTCACGATCTCCTTTTGCGCTTTCCGGCAAAGCCAATCAAGTGGAGCAGGAACTGCAGGAATAATCCTAAGCCTACCAATGCCACGCCGACATAGGGCAAGATGCTTCCGGGATTCCTTACCACTTGCAGCCTGGTTTGTCGTTCGGTCGTTGAGTCGAAGCCTGCCTGGAAGAACACTTTCCCCTGAAGGTGGAGGGGATGGTTCATGTAGATGCGGGTCTTGCGAGTCGGTTCACCCGGCACGTGCAGGTTTACGTCGCTGGAGAAGTCCTTCGGCTTGTCCGTGCCCGGATAGCGAAGAAATCGAAAGTCTAGCAACTCGACAGTGAAAGGGTAGTAGTACCTCTTTCGACGCATCTCCAGACGAAAGCTCTTTTCACCATGCTCGAATTTATGAGGTTGATAACCCAAGGCATCGAAGAAGGAGGAGACCAGCAACTCGCCTTTTGGTTCAGCATCCTTGCCCTTTGGAACGACCTCGATAACGGCCGTACGAAAGTTCATCTCGTCCGCCCTGAAGGTCTCGGGTTTCTCGAAGGCGTAGATTTCTTCTTCTTGTCCTTGGCGATTCTTTACCAGATAGAAGTCCTCGCCATCCCTTGGACTCCGAAAGTCGGCGTTTTTCATGAACTTCCTTACCTTCAGAACGAAGGGGAAGTCGGCGTCATGTTCGGTCAGGTCGATCTCCGGCAAGGCTTCCTTCTTTTCCCCGAACAAGGTCTCTTTGAAAGGTGACAGAGATTGTGCGGGAAGGCTAAGAACTTTGTCCGAATCCGCTTTTGATTCGTCGATGATCACGAATTCGTCCAGATGAAAGTCCTTGGAGAAGTTCGCCGAATTTCCCTCATCGAGGATCATGATGCTCTCCTCCTCGGTCAGGTCGGTGACTAGTTCGCTGACCAACATCAATCCAAGGCCAAAGTGAGTGACCCAAATGCCGGCAAAGCGAATCTTCAGGGGATACCTGAACAAGGCTGCAAGGCTCAGGTTGATCAAGAGCAGACCGCCGAGCAGGTAGCCTCCGGGCAGTGGCAGAGGTATACCGCTAAGCGTGAATGGAAGCTGTCCATCCAGTTCGATTGCCTTTAGTTTTTCTTCAACTGGTTCTTTCGAGGCATTGGAGTCCTCGTCTTTCGGCGATGAATCCTCGGGATTCATCACAGAGTCAGGAAGTATGGCGGCGTAGCCATTCTTGAACTCATCCTTTGCCAAGGTCTCCTTTATTTCACTGAGTGTGTGGAAACGCAGATCAGGATCCGGTTCCAGTTTCCCCTCGGAGTCCTCGAATACGTTTTTGATCTGGGAGTGAAAGGTGTTGTCGAGAAAACCGAGGAACTTGAAGTTCTCAAGGTCTTTGTGATCGAAGGAAATCTCATTGTGTTTGGATGCTAGATCGCTTTCCGTATTGGTCACCAGAACCATCCTCATTCCCATGGGCCATTCATCGGGATAATTCCAGACTGCCCACATTGATTCGAAGTATTTTTCCTGAGCTTTGTTGATCCCGATGTTTACTTGGTCCAGAGTTCCGAAGAAAACCAAGGCCAACGACAAGGATAGAAGGGCGATGGTCAAGCGGAGTGAGGTAAAGAACGCGATGACCGGGTTCTTGCGCCAGACCTTGCGCCAGTCGTTAATGGGCTTTTCGTTCATCAATGGTTGTGTCCAAAGTGAAAGTCGGTGGAGTGAACGAACTTGTCGAAGGAGTCGCTTTCCTTTTCTGCCAGTTTGGAATCACCCATCATCTTGAAGAACCAGGTCTTGTCGTGAACCGTGACTGCTATAACCCGCAAGGCTTTCCCTTCGTTCTCAGCCTGTACCAGATGGGCTGTGGTATTGTCCACCTCAGTTTCCGTGACGTAATTTTCCAAGCCACCCTCATCAACGGGTTGCAGGTCGATTTGGCCAAGCCAGCGGTTGACGTTTGCCAACAGTCCGCCGGTCTCGCCGGGAAAGGCGGTTACCGAAATGTCTAGAGAAGAACCATTGTCGTCGCTTACCGAAAAGCTTCCTGCTCGCATGGCAGACTCCTTGCCTGGTTTCCATCCCTCGGGTACTTCCCATTGAGGACCTAGCGATTTCGCCCATACCTTGGGGATTTCGTAGACGCTGACTTCACCCGAATCTCCGCAGGAAAAGATCAACTGCACGAGTAGCACGACCCAGATCATTGTACTTAGGCGCACTTTTGATGGTTTTCTCAGCATGCCTAATATCCTAGCGAAATCGTCCGGGGATTCAATCTTGCAAGCGATAAATCAGGCGCCGCACTTGAAGAGGGCGACGTCACCATCGACGAAAACGTATTCCTTCCCCTCGAGCCGCCACTTGCCTGTGTCTCGGGCTGCCTGCATGGAACCTGCTGACATCAGGTCTTCATAGGAGATGACGTCCGCCTTGATGAAAGTCTTCTCGAAGTCGGTATGAATGACGCCGGCGCATTGCGGAGCAGTCATCCCCATGCGGAAGGTCCATGCCCGAGCTTCTTTTTCTCCTGCCGTCAGGAAGGAAGCCAGGCCGAGTAGTCCGTAAGTAGATTGAATGAGTTGCGAAACTCCCGAGTCTTCCACTCCCATTGCCTCAAGGTACTCGGCGGCTTCCTCGTCTTCCAGTTCCGAAAACTCCTCTTCCATCTTGGCCGAGATCACACACGAGTCGGCGAATTGCTGGCTTGCCGCCCAGTCCCGCAAGGTCTTTACGTGTTGGTTGGATGAGGGGTCGGCAACATCCTCCTCCTTTACGTTGCAGGCATAGAGCATGGATTTTCCGCTCAGCAGGAAGAATTGTCTCATGCGTGCCCTTTCTTCGTCGTCCATCGACAAAAGGTTTGCGGGCTTGCCTTCATTCAAGTGCGGTCCAAGCCGCTCCAGCAAAGCGACGTTTGCAGCCGCATCCTTATCCTGCCCTCTTGCTTTCTTTAGGTTCTTGTGGAGCTGACTTTCGACGGATTCCGCATCGGACAAGACCAGTTCGGTCATTATGACCTCGGCGTCGCGAACCGGGTTCACTTCCCCCATGTTGTGTATTACGTCCTCGTCCTCGAAACAACGAACCACGTGTACGATCGCGTCCACCTCTCGGACATTGGCGAGGAACTTGTTTCCCAGGCCTTCTCCCTTGCTTGCGCCTTCCACCAGTCCGGCAATGTCCACCATCTCGATGGCGGCTGGAACAATCGTGGTCGTTCCCGCCATTTTGGCGAGAGGTTCCAGTCTCTCGTCGGGAACCTGCACGACTCCTACGTTCGGGTCGATGGTGCAGAAGGGATAGTTCGCTGCCTCCGCCTTGCGGCTCTTGGTCAGCGCATTGAACAGGGTGCTTTTGCCCACGTTGGGCAAACCTACGATTCCAGCCTTTAGCATTTCAGCGAAAAGATTCCAATATGCCCTTTGGCGTCCCCTTGGTCAAGAAGGCAAGGCGACCAAGCGTTATTCTTTCGCGTTGACGCAATTGCCTAACTTTCTACCCTTGTTCCTACTTTTGCGGCGGTAGTAGCTCAGTTGGTTAGAGCACCGGTTTGTGGTACCGGGGGTCGCCGGTTCGAATCCGGTCTATCGCCCCAATTCTCTTCATTTCTTGGGATTTGGGGTTTGCATGAATTCGCCGAGATGCTTATCAATGCCATTCGTGAGGGGAATTCTTTTGTTAGCCGTATCGTTTGCTTTTCCCTTTTACCTGACGGCAGGTCTTTTTGAGAAGAAGCCAAAGGTAGTCGAGTCGCTGAACCTTGCCTATGGCGAGCACAAGGACCAAGTGCTCGATTTGGTGAATCTGGAAAACTCCAGAGATTGTCCGGTCATCTTGTTTTTCCACGGAGGCAGTTGGAGATGGGGCCAAAAGGATTATCATCGTGAAATCGGCAAGCAATTCGCCAAGTCGGGCATTATTTTTGCTACAGCAAACTATCGTCTCTATCCTGAGGTTCGTTTTCCTGCCTTCCCGAGAGATGCCTCCCTCGCCGTCAAGTGGTTGCGGGAAAACGTAGCCAAGCACGGTGGCGATCCATCGAGAATTTTTCTCATGGGGCATTCTGCGGGGGCTCACAGCATGGCATTGGTTGGTCTGGACGAGAGTTATCTTAAGGAAGTAGGTGGAGATTTTTCGTGGATACGCGGGGTCATCGGCATGTCATGCCCCTACTACTTTGATCCCAACAAGGAATTTCTCTACAGGGAGATTTTCAACGTTGGTCGAGATCACGAGGAATTTATGCCGCTCTGTCTCGTGGATGGTGGAAATGAGCCTCCGTTCTTGGTTATGCACGGTTTCTTTGATCCCCTAGTCGCAGTCGAAGGCGCCGAGAAATTTATCAAGAAGGTACGTGCTGCAGGAGGCAAGGTGACTCGCAGGATTTATTCTTCCCACGGCCATTTCTCTTTGGTTCGGCGCACGACGTCTTGGCACATCTGGCCGAACCCCTTGCTTAAGGATGTTGTAGAGTTTGTTCGGGAGCACGATTGAATCGACTCAGCTCTTCTCTCCTGTCAGCCTCTGCTTGATCCTGCGACGGATCCGTTCCCCGAGAAAATCGAGCACCGTTACGATTACGAGGATGCACAGCAATACTGTGCTGAACTTGCTCCATCCGTCGGGGGATTCCGCATACAGCTTTAGGTGGAGTCCGATCCCTCCCGCCCCGACGTAGCCAATGATGCTGGCCGATCTCACGTTGTACTCGAGCATCCACAGGGAATGGCTCCAGACGATTGGCTTCACGTTTGGCCACAGTCCGTATTGAAAAGCCTGCAACCTGCTTGCCCCTGAAGCCTGAAGGGCCGAACGCACCCGAACGTCGGCGGCTTCGAATGCCTCACTGTAGAATTTCCCCAAGTAGCCGATGCTGTAGAAGGTGAGGGCAATGACGCCCGCCAAGGAGTTGGATCCCACGATTACCACGGCCAACAAGGCCCAGAGAAGACTGGGTATCGTCCTGATTACGTTCAGCAGCATGCGAGTCGTTCCTACAAGCCAGCCGGGGGCAAGGTTTTGGGCTGCCCCCACCGAAAGGACCAGCGATATCCAGATGGCTAGGAAAGTGGCCAAGGTGGCGATCTGGAAGGTTTCCCATAGCCCCTCGAGCGTGCGATCGAGGATCGTGAGGTCCGGCGGGAAGAACTTCTCCGAGAATCGAGACAGGTTCTCCCAATAGTCCAAGTCTCGCCCTGATCCTTCGAAGGCGGGAAACGAAGCTCCAACCGCTAGCAGGAACACGAGGAACGTCAGATTCACCACGTTCAGGCGGTTGTACCACGGTACCTCCGAATCTCGTGGATCAGTCGGCATTGCCTGAAAGGGTTCGAATTCTGGAAGCTTCCGGATCCTTCTCCGATAGAATGACCTCACGGTCCGCGAAACGTTCCACTTGCTCGGGGTCATGCAAGGCCGCAACCACCGTTCTCTTGTGTTCCTCCACCTCCGTTCGAAAGATCTCGAGGGCCTTCACGGCCCGGGCAAAGTCCAGACTGGCTACAGGCTCGTCGGCCAGATAAAGCGCCGGTTCCTGCATCCTCGCCCGAGCAATGGCAACTCTTTGTTGCTCGCCTCTCGAGGTTTCCGCAGTCCATTTGTGGGCAAGTCCGTCGATACCAAGTTCGCGAAGCATTAGCATGGCATCGGACTTGTCCCGCTCCGGGAAGCCCAGCAGAGTGCTGGCGAAGCTATAGCGAGACAGCCTTCCGCACAAGACGTTGGTCAGCACGCTCGCCCCTTCGGTGAGCAACAAGTCCTGAAACACGATCCCGATGGCAGCTTTTCCCTCGAGGTTTTTAACGACCTCGCCTTCCGTTGGCTTGATCGTCCCTGCCAAGCATGCAAGCAGGCTGGACTTTCCAACTCCCGAGGGACCGGTCAAGGCGACGAATTCACCCGCCTCCAGGCTTAGGTCGAGCTTGCGAAAGAGCCAGCGGCCATCCAGACGTAGGCCCAAGCCCCGCGCCTCGACCAAGGGGACGCTGGAATCGTTGGGCATGGGAAGCTGGTGGCGGCTTCCCGAGAGTCAGGGCTTCAAGCTTTCCTGGACCTTCAGCGCCTCGCGAGTTACCTTCAGGTGCTCGTCGGGATCCACCTTTACTAGTTCGCCGTTGAACACCTTGTCGCGCAATTCGGGGTTGTCCTCGTTCATGGCGAGCAAGGTATTCCGAATGATTGCCTTGTCCGAATCGGAGAGTGAGAGCCGATAACAGATCGTGTGGGAGGGCACCGGTCCCTGTTCCTGCACGATCCTCAGCTTGGCCTTTTGCTCGTCCGAGAGGTACTTGTTGTCTCCCTTGTAGACGTAGTCGCTGACGGCGGCTGCCTCAACCTCTCCGCTCAAGACCTTTTCGACTGCGGAAACGTAACCTGTCCCGTAGATGGTCTGGGAGAAATAGTCGGTCAACGCCTTGTCGGCTCCCACATGCCCGCGCTTCGCCAAGTCCCAAGTGGGGATCAGGTAGCCCGAGGTGCTGCTGCTGCTTGCAAATGCCACCGGCTTGCCCGCAAGGTCGTCCACTGAATCGTAGTCCTTGTCCTTGAGGCTCAGCCAGACGCTGTTGTAGTTGGGGTTACCGTTTTTCAGGTGAATCAACAGGATGGACGCAGCTGCCTCGTCCAAGTTGCGGGCGGCGTCCGTGGAGCTTAGGTAGCCGATGTCGAGGGTTCCGTTCTTGAAGCTCTCCACAATCACGGCGGAACTTGTGGGAATGATTACCTTTACCTGCCTGTCCAGCTTGTCTCCCAGGTATTTTTCCAGCTGCTCCTTTTCCGCGAGCATGTGCTCGGGGTTCTTGTTGGACTTCAGAGCGATCACAAGTTGCTTTAGACTAAGCCCGCCCGAGCCGCTTGCATTGTTGTCGTCTCCCCCGGAACCGCCCCCGCAAGAACTGAACAGCAGTGCGCCTAGGGACAGGCACGCGAACGTTGATAACTTGAAGGAATTCTTTTGCATGGATTTCATCTTGTTGATACTCGGTCTCAATAAGGTGGTTTCCCCTCGGCGTCAATGCCCGATGGGTTTTTTAGGGCTTTCCTCTTCCCTTACTCCACTCTTTCGGTGGAAAAGTCGTAGAACTTTGCCCTGCCGTTCTTTCGCCCCAGGAAGTAGAGCCAGCTCGAGCCCTCGTGGCGGAACAGGTAGGGATAGGTCGCC
>CAZNWO010000033.1:0-13457 GCA_964576585.1 uncultured Puniceicoccaceae bacterium
CTTCGAAAACCTTTCCCCGATCCAATCCGACAAGAAGTCCTCCCTTTCGATTCAGTTTTGATCATTCAACAATCCATTAGCTACCCACAATCTGTAAATTTGATTTAATGAGCCCGTTAATGCGTATCTGCCGGTTACTCTTGAAACAAACAGTTTGCGGCCTTTTCATAAGCATGCTTCTGCTCTCAAATGCCGCTATCTCGAGAGGGGCAAACAAACCGAACGTCTTGCTCATTCTAGCCGACGACGTCGGTTGCGAGCCTCTCGGTTGCTACGGCGGGGAATCCTTTAAGACACCCAACCTCGACAAGCTCGCGATGAGCGGAATGAAGTTCGAACATTGTTACAGCATGCCTGTCTGCCATCCATCGAGAATGGCCCTGATGACGGGAAAGTACCCTTTTCGAATGAAAGCCAAGTGGGGATCGTTCCCGAAGGAGGAGGAATCGGGCTCCATCGGAAACGTCATGAAAAAAGCGGGCTACGCAACCGCAGTTGCGGGAAAGTGGCAATTGTCACTAATGAAGAGAGACCGTCAGCAGCCGAGACGCATGGGATTCGACCAATGGTGTCTCTTCGGCTGGCACGAGGGAGCTCGCTTCCACAACCCGATGATCTATCAAAACGGCGAAGTCCGCAAGGGTCTGGAGAATCGATACGGGCCCGAGGTCTACGTCGAGTTCCTGAGCGACTTCATGGAGGAAAGCAAAAAGCGAAACAAGCCCTTCTTCGCCTATTACTCCATGGCCCTTGCCCACGACGTGACCGACGACCTGAAATGGCAAGTCCCCTACGTACCCGGCAAGGATCGCTGGATGAACTACGGGGAAATGATCGTCTCCATGGACGACATGGTGGGCAAACTAATGGCGAGCTTGGAAAGATTTAACCTGAGAGAAAACACCGTTGTCTTTTTTACGGGTGACAACGGAACCGCTGCTCGCTCCAAGCTGCGGCACTTAGGAAAATCGGGCAAGAAGTACGAGTATGAAAAAGTCGTGGTTCGGCAAAACGGGAAAAACGTGCCCGGCGGCAAAGGACTCCTGAACGACCGAGGCACTCGCGTCCCTTTGCTTGCAAGCTGGCCGGGCAAAGTAGCTGCGGGCAAAGTAAACCGGAACTTGGTCGACTTCAGCGACTGGTTGCCAACGTTGGCGGAGCTTGCCGAATCGAAACTACCCGAAAAACCGAAAATCGACGGCAAAAGCTTCGTTTCAACGATGCTGGGGAAAAGTGACCATGAAAGGAAGTTTGCTTTTGCGGAATCAAGGGGAAGTCGTGCATTTGTCCGAAACCAGAGCTACAAGCTTTATGCATCGGGCAAGATGTTCAATGTGACCATTGATCCCGAGGAGAAGTCCTCCTTGAGACCGGAAAAAGCCCCCGAAATTCACAAACGCCTTAAGGATGCCTTAAAAAAGCTTGCATTCCCGAACAAGTAAACTCACCCCAAAAAGGTATTGCAGACATTTGGAAAAGGCTCCTTAATTATATTTCATGAAAGCGCACAGCCCATCGCTACCATCCATTCTCAAGTGGGCCATTGTGATTATGGCCATCATTCTTTCCGGTTGCGGAAAGGGTGGAGTAAACCCATTTTCGTCGGGAGAGGGGGAGGTAAACGAAAACATACGCAACCTAATGGGCTTGCAACCCGGGATGACGAAGGGGCAAGTCTTCGAACTCGCCGGAGTGGCAAACTACATCGAGGGAGAAAGCTGGGGAAGCGTATGGTTCTACAAGTATAAGAAGGGTCCCGACCAAGGAACTTTGGCCAACAAGGACGTCCAAAAGAACTACATGCCCGTCGTATTTGATTCCAATGATCGTGTGATCGGTTACGGATACGAGTTCTATAAGAACACAATGGAGCAACTCGGTTCCGGTCCCTACTGAACGGAAAATCCTCGAGCCAAGGCTCGACAAAACGGCATTGACGATTCGGGCGAAAACCCTAGTATTACCCGTTTTTTTCAATTCCATACCCATGAAAACCACACTGGTCAAAAACAGTGAAGTCGAGCCAAAGTGGCGTATCGTCGACGCAGACGGTCAAATCCTTGGTCGTTTGGCCGTCAAGATTGCAGACGTCCTGCGTGGTCGGGACAAGCCGACCTACACTCCTCACACCGATACCGGCGACTATGTCGTGGTCGTAAATGCAGAGAAGGTTAAGCTCACTGGAAACAAGGAAGATCAAAAAAAATACATGTTCTACAGCGGTTACATGGGTGGTGAGAAATACAGGAGCGTGGCGGACTTTCGCGAAAAGCGCCCCGAATTCCTCATCACCAACGCCGTTCGCGGGATGCTGCCCAAGAACAAACTTGCCAGGCAGATGCTGCGCAAGCTCAGGGTGTTTGCAGGACCCGACCATACGCACGAGGCACAAAAGCCCGAGCCTATGAAGGTTTAAAATCAATAGAAACTCTCCACAAATAGGCATGAGCCCCAAGAAAAAAGAAGAAATATACTTGGCGACTGGACGTCGCAAAACCAGCTCGGCTCGAGTTCGCATCCAGACAGGCTCCGGGCAATTCCTGATAAACGGACGCGAAGTCAACGATTATTGTTCCACCGAGCAGCATCGAAGAACAGTTAAGAGTCCTTTGGAGGAAGTAGATATGACCGAGACCGTCGACGTCACCGCAAGTGTTGCGGGCGGAGGTTCCTCAGGACAAGCGGGAGCAGTTCGACATGGCATAGCAAGGGCATTGGAGAAAATGGATCCCGAGTTGAGAAAAGTCCTCAAGAAGGCGGGGCATCTCCGAAGAGATCCTCGGAAAAAGGAACGAAAGAAAACGGGTCAACCCGGAGCTAGGAAACGTTTCCAATTCTCAAAGCGCTAGAAAACGGAACCGGCACTCAATTTCCAACCCTCCGGACTTTCCACCGGGGGGTTTTGTTTTTTATTTTGCAACCCATAAAACTTAACCATTAGGCTCAAGGACTTCTCAGAATGAAAGCCTGCATCGTAGGGGCCTCGGGATATTCCGGCAGGGAATTGGCCATCCTGCTGGCGAATCATCCTGAAATCGAACTTGCCGCAGCTACTTCACGGAGCTTGGAAGGGAAGCTGTTGGAAGAAGTCGTACCAAGCTTACGGGGAAAAACGGAAAAACTTTGCTTTTGCTCGATCGCTCCCGAGGAATTGTCGGCTCGAGAAGACTTGGACGTCTTCTTTCTAGCCCTACCCCATGGCACGGCGGCTCAATTTGCAGAGCCTTTGGTAAAGGCGGGGCGAAAAGTGATAGACCTCAGCGCCGACTTTCGCCTTTCGAGCCCATCGCTATACGAGGAGTTCTACGGTGAAAGCCACCCTGCCCCATCGCTTCTCGAGCAAGCCTTGTACGGCTTGCCCGAACTAATCGATCTCTCTTGGGAAAAGACCAACCTGATCGCCTCTCCGGGATGCTATCCCACAAGCATTCTGATTCCATTGTATCCTCTTTTGGCAAGTGAACTCGTGGAGAAGGAAGGCATCGTTGCAAACAGCTTCAGCGGGGTTAGCGGGGCGGGCCGAAACCCATCCGAAAAGCTGCTGTTTTGTGAGCGCAACGAGAGCGCAACCGCCTATGGTCTGCCCAAACACCGCCACCTGTCGGAAATTGAGGAGCAACTCTCGTTTTCGGCAAAGAGCAAAGTCGTGATCTCCTTCCATCCCCACCTTGCTCCCATGAATCGTGGAATAGCTACCACGATTTCAGTTCCCGCGAAAGGTGATCCCGACTCGAGTCTCGTCGAATCCTGCTGGCGCGAAAGATACGAAGGTCGCCCGTTCGCCCATGTCCTTCCAACCGGCACTTTTCCCGACGTCGCCCACGTGGTTGGATCGAATAGAATAGATTTCTCCGTGGTTGCCGACGAAAGAACCGGCAAATACGTCATCACCTCCGCAATAGACAACCTCCTGAAGGGTGCGGGTGGACAAGCGGTTCAATCCATGAACCTTTGCTTCGGCCTGGACGAAGGAATGGGCTTGCCATGAAGTTCTACGACGACACGGAAGGTCTCACCGAGGCGAGAGGATTCTTTTGCGCAGGAGTACATTGCGACGTACGAGGCAAGAGGGACGGCAGGCTTGACTTGGGAATCGTTTTCTCGAGACGACCTTGCTCTGCCGCAGGCGTCTTCACGACGAACGACGTGAAGGCGGCACCGGTACTCCTGGGCATGCAAACCCTGCAAGAAGGAAAGGAATTCCATGCCGTCGCCGCAAACAGCGGAAACGCCAACGCCTGTACCGGACAACAAGGTGAGACCGATGCTCGAACCATGGCATCGGAAACCGCCAGACAATTGGACCTCAAACCAGAGCAAGTCTTCGTCTGTTCAACGGGAAGGATCGGAGAGCCCATGCCCATGAGCCGAATCACGGCTGGCATTCATGAAGCCGTGGAAGATTTGAAAGATGAAATCGACGGTGGGCGCAGCTTTCAGGAGGCTATACTAACTTCCGACACAACCACGAAATCCTGCTTGGCAAAGTTTGAGACTCCCGAAGGAGTCGTCAGCGTTGCAGGGGTAGCCAAAGGGAGCGGAATGATTCAACCCGACATGGCCACCATGCTCGCCTTCCTCACCACGGATGCGTCCATTTCCCGTGAGCTTTTGCAGAAGGTCCTCTCGTCAGCGAATGCAAAATCCTTCAATAGGATCACCATCGACGGTGACATGAGCACCAACGACACCGCCCTGATTCTGGCAAACGGCTTTTCGGGTGTCTCGATCTCGGAAGAGGATTCGCAAACTTTGTCCTCTTTCCAAGAGGCTGTGGAGAGAGTATGCAATCGACTTGCCCTAAAAATGGTAGGGGATGGTGAGAAGGTCACCAAGTTGGTCGAGCTTTCAGTGGAGGGCGCGCCCGATCCCGAATCCGCGGAAAAAGTGGCCCGCTCAATCGCAAATTCTCTATTGGTCAAGACATCTTGGTATGGCTCCGATCCCAATTGGGGACGTATCGTTGATGCCGCCGGTTACGCCAAGACTGGCATAAACTTCGAAAACCTCGACTTGCAATACGACGAATGCAAGGTCTTGGAAAAAGGCAAGCGTATCCAAGCCAACAAGGATAAGTGGAAGGAAATCGTTTCCCGTAACAAATTCTCAATCACAATCGACCTGAAAATGGGAAGCGACTCATGCAGGCTTCTAACCACCGACTTGAGCGAAGCCTACGTCGACTTCAACAAAAGCGAATGAGCGACTCGCACGAGATCGAATCCCTGCAGGCCAAGGCCGCGGTATTGGTCGAAGCTCTCCCCTACGTGAGACGTTTCAGGGGTTCCACATTTGTAGTAAAGTACGGTGGAAGCTTCATGGATTCCGAGGACACCGAGACTCGCTCCAGGGTTGCCCGCGACATAGTTTTCCTGAACACGGTCGGAATCAAGGTCGTGGTTGTTCACGGTGGAGGGAAGGCAATTACAAAGGCAATGGAAGAAGCGGGCATTCAGGCTATCTTTCGAGACGGGCTAAGAGTGACGAACAGCGAGGCTATCGATGTCGTCGACAATGTGCTGAACGAAAAAATCAATGCGGAAGTTGCCGAATACATAGCCAAGAACGATTGCGAGGCGGCCCGCTTCCCGGGGAAGCAAGTACTCGGGTGCGTAAAGCTGGAATCCGAACACGACTTGGGTTTCGTGGGCGAAGTAACAGAGGTTGAAGTCTCCTCAATCGAAGAGGCATTGGATGCGGGAAAGGTCCCCGTAATATCTTCCACGGCCTCCGACTCTTCCGGTAATTGCTACAACGTGAATGCCGACGCTGCTGCTGCAATGGTAGCCACACGACTCCGGGCCAGAAGACTGGTTTACCTTTCGGACGTGCCCGGCTTACTGCAGAATCCCGAAGATCATTCAAGCCTGATCTCAAGCCTTCCAATTGGTGAGGTCGAGCCACTGAAGGAAGCGGGAATAATCGCAAAGGGCATGCTGCCAAAGGTCAGGAGTGCCGTTCAAGCCTTGAAGGCGGGAGTTCATCGCGTACACCTAGTCGATGGCCGACTTCCCCACAGCCTGCTTCTGGAAATCTTCACCGACACGGGCATCGGCACCGAAATCATCCATTGATCGGGACACCATGGACCTCCAAGCATATGGAAAGCCCCTGCTGCAGAATTATGCGGCTCCGCTCGTTGCCTTCGAGCGGGGTGAAGGCTCCAGAATTTGGGACACCGAGGGTCGAAGCTACTTGGACTTTTCCTCGGGAATTGCAGTCACCTGCCTTGGGCATTCTCACCCGAAATGGATTCGTGCAGTTCGTGAACAGGCCGAAAAACTCGTCCACTGCACAAACCTGTACGCCATTCCCGAACAAGGTCGACTGGCCGAGAGAATCGTCGAAAAAGCGGGGGCCGGCAAGATGCTCTTCTGCAACAGCGGCGCCGAGGCAAACGAGACGTTGATCAAGCTCGCCAGACTGCACGGACAAAAGAAAGCGGGCGGACAAGAAGGCAAGATCTATAAGATCGTGACTGCCGTGGGAGACTTTCACGGTCGAACCTATGGAGCCATGTCCGCAACCCACGGCGAAAAAATCCGCAAGGGCTTCGCTCCGCTTGCTCCGGGGTTCGAGTTCGCCAAATTCAACGACCTTGCCGACTTCGAGCACCGAATGGATGATCAGACCGCCGCAGTCCTGATCGAGCCTATCCAGGGTGAAAGTGGGGTTCATGAAACGGACGAGGAATTCCTCATCGGTCTTCGCTCCCTTTGCGATAAACGTGGAATCTTGCTGATGCTGGACGAAGTCCAGACGGGGATGGGTAGAACGGGAGACTTTTTCGCCTTCAATCGCTCCGGTATTAGTCCCGACGCAATCGCCTTGGCCAAAGGTCTGGGGGGAGGATTTCCAATTGGAGCAGCTTGGGTATGTGAAAGGCATGCCCAACTGTTCACCCCTGGTTCCCACGGCACCACCTTTGGTGGATCGCCCTTGGCTTGCGCGGCTGCACATGCTGTCCTCGACGTAATAGAGGAAGAAGACCTCGTTAGGAATGCTTGTGAAAAAGGCGAGTCATTAAAATCTAGGTTAGTTGAGCTATCCACCGCTCATCCAGACTTGATAAAGGAAGTGAGGGGAAGAGGATTCATGATTGCTCTTTCGATGATGGTTCCAGCCGGAAAATTCGTAGAGGGTCTGAGAGAAGAAGGTTTGATCACCGTGCCTGCCGGCGGTGAATCCATCCGTCTCCTTCCTCCCCTGAATGCAAGCGACGAAGAAATTCAGGAAGCCCTAGCGATCATCGAGAAGGTTGTTGCAAGCTTTAACAAGGAAGAAACGTCATGAGGCACTTTCTTAAGGAAACTGACTTTTCCAAAGAAGAAATAGGCGATATTTTTTCGCAAGCGATCGATTTCAAGGAAGAGTCGTCGGGCAATAACTGCCAACCCCTAAAGGGGCAAACGTGGGGAATGCTGTTTTACAAGCAAAGCACACGTACAAGAGTTTCCTTTGAGGTCGGCATAAACGAACTGGGGGGAAACGCCCTGATGCTTGACCAAGCGGGAATGCAAATTGGGCGAGGAGAAAGCATCCACGACACGGCAAAGGTTCTCTCTCGTTACCTGCATGGACTGGTTATCAGGACATTTGAGCAGGAAATATTGGATGAATTCGCCACGCATGGAGAAATACCCATAGTAAATGCCCTTACGGATTTGTTGCACCCCTGCCAAATTTTTGCCGACTGCCTGACCATAGCAGAAAAGCTAGGCAATCCTAGAGACCCTTTCGCCACTCTTGCGGGCAAGAAACTGGCTTTTCTCGGTGACACGGCATGCAACATGGCAAACTCGTGGATTGTGGCAGGAGCACTCTTTAGGATGAACCTGTTTCTGGGGGGTCCAGAAGAATTCATTCCCGGAAATGACATCCGGAACTTGTTGGAAAAAGAATCTTTGCCCAGGGAGTTCCAGTTCACAAATGATCCGTTTGAGGCTGTAAAGGATGCAGACGTCGTCTACACTGATGTGTGGGTCAGCATGGGCTGCGAGGACGAGCAAGAGGAAAGGATCCGGAAGATGAAGCCATATTCAGTTACGAAAGAACTTCTCGATCGAGCCAAGCCCGAAGCTTTGTTTATGCACTGCATGCCCACTCACCCCGGAATGGAAGTCTCGCAGGAAGTGCTCGATTGCCCGCAATCAATCATATTCGACCAGGCGGAAAATCGCCTTCACATTCAAAAGGCCATACTTTCGACCTTGGCCAGGTCTATGATATGACCGAAAGCCATTTACGCACGCTCAGGGAACAAGAATCATGAAAATCGTACTCGCATACTCCGGAGGTCTGGATACCTCGGTGCTCGTTCACTGGTTCGCCAAGGAAAAGAACGCAGACGTCATCACCTATTGCGCGGACGTAGGTCAGGAAGAGGAACTCGACGGGCTAGAAGAGAAGGCAACGGCGACCGGAGCCACGGAACATCGCACGGTGGACTTGGTGGAAGAATTCGCTTCAGACTTCATTTACCCTATGGTAAGAGCCGAAGCAATTTACGAAAGCCAATACCTGCTGGGCACTTCCATTGCACGTCCCTTGATCGCCAAGGCGCAAATAGACATTGCTCGGGAGTTCGGAGCAGATTCCGTTGCCCATGGGGCAACGGGCAAAGGCAACGACCAATGTCGCTTTGAGCTGACCTTCGCGGCCTTGGCACCAGACCTCGAGATCATCGCGCCTTGGAGAGATGCAGAGTTTCGCGACCGCTTTCCGGGACGCGCTCAAATGATCGAATACTGCTCGGCAAACGGCATAGAGGTCGAAGCCAGTTCATCCAAGCCCTATTCAATGGACCGAAACCTTTGGCACATATCCTACGAGGCGGGTATACTGGAGGATCCTTGGTTTGACCCCACGACAGCCGAAAACAAGGACATGTTCAAGCTGAGCGTAGATCCCATCGACGCCCCCGATGACCCCGAATATCTTGAGCTTGAATTCGATAAAGGAAATTGCATCGCCTTGAACGGAAGCCGCAATAGCCCTGCGGAAGTCGTTCGGCAGCTTAATGAAATCGGGGGGAAGCATGGCGTGGGCAGGGTCGACTTGGTGGAGAATCGCTTCGTGGGCATGAAGAGTCGCGGCGTTTACGAAACTCCGGGGGGAACCATTCTCCTGCACGCACACCGACAACTGGAAACGCTCACCATGGACCGCGAACTCATGAGCCTTCGCGATTCCCTAGTTCCTCGTTATGGAGAGATGGTCTATCACGGTTTCTGGTTCGCACCCGAACGAGAAGCCTTGCAAAGCTTGATCGACAAAAGCCAGGAAACGGTAACAGGCACCGTGCGGTTGAAGCTTTTCAAGGGAAACGTTACGACTGTTGGCCGAAAGTCACCGCTCTCGCTGTACGACGAAAGCGTAGCGTCGATGGAGGATTCGGAGAGCGACTACCAACCGGAGGACGCGGGAGGATTCATTCGTCTCAATGCAATTCGGCTCCGTGAACGCTACCGCAAGCAAGGCTATCGAGGGATGTAAGGAGCCAGGCAAATTGAAGCTTCTCGTAATAGACAATTTCGACTCCTTCACCTACAACCTCGTCCAATATTTCGGGGAACTGGGAGCCACCTCGGAAGTTTTTCGCAACGATTCCATCTCAACCGAGCATGCGATATCGCTCGATCCGGACGGCGTGGTCATTTCACCGGGTCCATGCAATCCCGACAAGGCGGGGGTAAGCTTAGGCATGATCGATGTTTTCAGCGGAAGAAAACCTCTATTGGGCGTTTGTCTTGGCCATCAATGTATCGGACAACACTTCGGAGGTAAAATAATACGAGCCGATAGACTGATGCATGGTAAAACCTCACCCGTTCGACACAACGAGAGGGAACTCTTCGAAAACGTCAATAATCCCTTCGAGGCCACACGTTATCACTCGCTCATAGTCGAAAGAGGAACCATTCCCCAATCCCTTGAAATCACCGCAGAAACTCAAGAAGGGGAAATCATGGCCTTTCGTCACTTGGAACATCCAATCTGGGGCGTACAGTTTCACCCCGAATCACTAGCCACTGAAAACGGCATAATAATCTTGAAGAACTTCCTGAAGTTCTGCTAAAAGATTTAGAAAGTGGTGGATCATTCAAGGGAAAATGCGGTGTCCAAAGTGTTCGTCTAAAAACTCGAAGGTACTGGAAACTCGGGCTGGAAAGGCTTCTGCAATCCGCAGGCGGCGAAAATGCTTGGACTGTGGTCATCGCTTCTCCACCATGGAGGAAATCCTCAGAGATGGATTGGTGGTCGTAAAAAGGGATGGTAGAAGAGAAAGCTTCGAGCGATCCAAGACAAGCAAAAGCCTGTTGTCGGCGATCTCCAAGCGACAGATTGAAGTGGAACAAGTCGATGCCTTGCTTTCCGACGTCCTTCGACGCATCGAGAACGAGTACGACAACGAAGTGCCAAGCCGGGCAATAGCTGACGTAATCATGAGCCTGCTTCGCAATGTGGATGAAATCGCTTGGCTTCGCTTCGCAAGTTTTTATCAGGATTTCAGAGGACTTTCACGATTTGCGCGGGAAATCGTAAACTTGAACGGGGATGGGGAATAGCAAGGGGAGAGCAAGCAAGAGAAATACAGACGACTACACACGGCTTACGAACTTGAACAACTTGGTATCCCTCCTCGAGGGTGCCACGGCGTGCAACAACGCAAGCCAATTGAACGTCGCCTTGGAATTTCTTCGGGCCAACGATCCCGAACCTGAAATGACTCGAATTTCCTTCGAACATTGCGTCTCACAGGTCGTCCACTTTCACTTTCCATCCGAGGAGGAATGCAAGCATGCTCACTGGGACGCTAGGGAGGAAGAGACGGATCCGCTCTGGATCAGATCCTCAATACAAAAGAGAATGACTGTCCTAAAAGGACATTCAAAAGCGCTGCTCATTGTCTCGAACCTGCGACAGGCCATGAAGCCTGCCGGCAGAAGATGGACCAGAAGAAGAGAGGCAGCTTACAGAGAATCGATTCAGTCCATTGAGGAAATCGCCGCCTCGAACGCGACTCCTGGCCAAAAGCTCTCGATCTTATTTATTTAAAAGATCGAAACCAGTAAACGATCAAAGCTCGGTGTCTGGATAACTACCCAGACACTTTACGAATGTACAAGTCTTTTCCAGCTCAGCAATAGCCTCTGCCGCAGGCTCGTCTTCCCTATGGCCCAGAAAATCGATAAAGAAATAGTAGTCCCAAGGTTTCAGGCGACTGGGGCGAGACTCGATCTTGCATAGGTTCAAGCCGCGAGCACCAAAAGGTCGTAGGGCTTCCTGAAGAGCTCCCACCTCGTCCGTCACAGACAAGACAAGGCTCGTCTTGTAATTAACCTGCTCCCGACGCTCCTGATCCTTGCGTCCGACCACTAGGAAACGGGTAAGGTTATCCTTTTTGTCCTGAATGCCCTCGGCAAGGCAAGGCACACCGTAAATGCGTCCTGCAAGCGATCCTGCAATGGCAGCCAACCCAGGTTCATCCTTAGCCCTGCGAACTGCCTCTGCAGTACTAGTGGCTTCCTCCGTGACGGCGGACGGCAAGTTGCGGCGGAGCCATTCTCCGCATTGGGCCAACGCCTGATCCTTGGAGGAAACCTTGGTTATCTCATCCAATGGAGAAACCGAGAAGAGACAGTGCTCGATTTTCAGGTAGACCTGAGCAACTATGATCAATTCGGTGTCGACCAACAAGTCCAAGGAACGATTAACCGCCCCTTCGGTCGAGTTCTCAACGGGTACGACTCCATAGTCGCAAGCCCCTAGCTCGACTTCGCGAAAGACATCGGGCACATCCGCCAAAGGCTTGTATTCGAGAGAGGAGCCGAAATTCTTGATTGCGGCTTGCTGGGTAAAAGTCGCCTCTGGTCCCAGATAACCTATAACCATTTTCTTCTGCAATGCAATGGACGCCGAGACCACCTCCCTGTAAATGGTTCGAAGGGCCAAGTCCTCGACAGGTCCATCGTTCAGTTCACAAACCTTCCTGAAGACTTCTTCCTCACGAGCCGGATCGTAGGGGTCCAAACCTTTCTCACTCTTGATTTTGCCAATTTCAGCGGCTGCCCGAACACGATCATTCAACAACCGCGTTACCTCGCGGTCGATTTCGTCTATTTTAGAACGTAAATGCTCGAGTTCCTGAGTTTCCACCAAAAACAAGGTTGCGGGAAAAGCTTGGAAACATAGTAAGTTGACCAAACTTTAGCAGTAAAAGCAATCGGCAAAAACTAGCTTACGCAAATGAATAATTCATGTAACAGACCTTTCTCTTCCATCGTGGTTGACGGCACGGACCGTGCCCCTAACCGCTCCATGCTCAGAGCGGTGGGATTCGAGGACGAGGACTTCGACAAACCACAAGTGGCAGTTTGCTCCGCCTGGAGCATGGTCACTCCCTGCAATGCCCATCTGGACGAATTGGGTAAACAGGCAGTTCTGGGTGTCGACGAATCGGGCGGAAAAGCTGTGCCATTCGGTACCATTACTGTATCCGACGGCATCAGTATGGGAACTCCTGGGATGAGGTATTCCCTCGTCTCGAGAGAAGTGATTGCGGATTCCGTCGAAACCGTGGTTGGAGCGGAAGGCATGGACGGAGTGGTGACCATCGGGGGATGCGATAAAAACATGCCCGCCTGCCTAATGGCATTGGCAAGACTCAACAGGCCGGGCATATTCGTTTACGGAGGAACGATCCTGCCGGGGATTTACAAGGAAAAGAACCTGGACATCGTTTCCGTCTTCGAGGCAGTAGGAGCACACGCAGGGGGAAGCATGGATGAAAACGAACTTCGTGAAATTGAGAAAAGAGCCATTCCAGGTCCAGGCTCGTGCGGTGGAATGTACACCGCGAACACGATGTCATCGGCTATCGAGGCCTTGGGAATGAGCTTGCCCGACAGCTCCGCCCAACTTGCGATTTCGGAGGAAAAGAAAAAGGATGCCAAGGAAGCGGGAGACGCAGTGGTCAATCTTATCGAAAAGAATATTCGGCCGTCAGATATAATGACGAGAAAAGCTTTCGAAAACGCAATCACCGTGGTAATCACCTTGGGCGGTTCCACCAACGCCTGTCTCCACCTTCTAGCCATGGCGCATTCGGCAGGAGTGAATCTTTGCCTTGATGACTTTACCGAAATCGGGAAACGAGTTCCCGTCCTTTGCGACTTGAAACCCAGCGGAAAATACAACATGTCGCACTTCGTACGCATCGGTGGTCTACGCCCACTTCTAAAAACGCTTCTGGAAAAGGATTTGCTGCATGGCGATTGCATGACCGTGACGGGAAAAACCATGGCGGAAAACTTGAAGGACGCCCAACCCTACGCCCCCTACCCCGACGGACAAGACTTGGTTCGCCCCTTCGACGATCCGGTAAAACCTGACAGTCACCTGAGGATTTTATATGGCAACCTTGCTCCGGAAGGCGCTGTTGCCAAGATCACTGG
>CAZNWO010000033.1:13557-16345 GCA_964576585.1 uncultured Puniceicoccaceae bacterium
GTTGGCGGCCCAATCGGAATCGTCCGCAATGGAGACCCCATCACCATAGACGCTGAGAAAAACGAGCTTATCCTTGATCTTTCGGAAACAGAGATCAGTGCACGGCTAGAAGCATGGGTAAAGCCCGAACCCAGAGAACGGCGAGGTGTTCTCGCCAAATACGCAAAGCTGGTAAGTTCCGCATCTCTTGGTGCGGTAACGGATAATCTTTGATCTGATAATGGAAGCGACAAAATACGTCAGTGCCCACGAACCGGGATTCTACCTGGACTTTTCATACGTCGATTTTCCGGAGGAGTACCTGCAGGAACAATCGGAACGGATTCAGGACGCCTTGTCTGCGATGAAACATCTCGAGGAAGGAGCAATCGCAAACCCCGATGAAAATCGAATGGTTGGCCACTACTGGCTGCGCAAACCCGGAATGGCTCCTACCGAGGAAATTTCAGAAGCAATCCGGCGGATGCAGGAAAAAGTCCGAAACATCGCCGAAAGCGTTCACTCCGGGACTCTTTCCTCTCCCGGAGGGAATTTCACCGACCTGCTCGTCATTGGCATCGGCGGGTCTGCACTAGGTCCTCAGTTCGTCGGCAAGGCACTTGGGCACCCGAACGAAGACAAGTTGAAGGTTCATTTCTTCGACAACACCGATCCCGACGGGATCGATCTCACTCTGGCGGAAATCGGTTCAAGTCTGCCCACCACTCTTGTTCTGGTCATCTCCAAGTCGGGCGGAACTCCCGAGACACGCAACGGAATGCTTGAAGCGGAAAACGCCTTTTCGGAAAAGGGCTTGGATTTCGCCAAACAGGCAATTGCAATCACTGGGGAGGGCAGCAAACTTCATCTGCATGCAACCTCGAACGGATGGCTCGACTTTCTGCCGATGTGGGACTGGGTCGGAGGCAGAACAAGCGAGACGGCGGCTGTGGGACTTCTGCCTGCGGCCCTTCAGGGAATAAACGTCGAGGAACTACTTGCAGGTGCAAGCAGGATGGATGAAGTTACTCGCCTCGAGGACTTCAGGAAAAACCCGGCGGCCATGTTGGCACTCTCTTGGCACTACCTGACTGAAGGCAAAGGATCAAGGGACATGGTTATCCTACCCTACAAGGACCGCCTCGAGCTTTTTGCGAAATACCTCCAGCAGCTTGTGATGGAATCCTTGGGCAAGGAAAAAGACCTTCAGGGCAACGTCGTCCACCAGGGAATTGCGGTATACGGAAACAAGGGCTCGACCGACCAGCACGCATACGTCCAGCAACTAAGGGAAGGGGTGCCCAATTTCTTCGCCACCTTTATCGAGGTACTCAGGCATAGGAACGGCGACGGACCAAGCGTCGACGCGGATGGCATGAAATCCGGAGACTACCTGCACGGATTTTTCCTTGGTACGCGCGATGCCCTCTACGAGAATGGACGAAAGTCGGTCACCATAACTATTGAAGAAGTTTCTCCGCAGTCTGTAGGCTCGTTGATCGCCCTGTTCGAAAGAGCGGTTGGGCTTTACGCCTCGCTGATCGGCATCAATGCCTACCACCAACCAGGCGTGGAGGCGGGGAAAAAGGCCGCCGCCTCGGTACTGGAAGTAAGGAAAGCAGTCCGCGATCTTCTAGTCGGGAGGAAAGGCGAGACCATGACGGCCAGCCAAGTAGCCCGTGAGATCGGTCGGTCCGACAAGGAAACCTGGGTATTCAAGATCTTGGAAAACCTATCCTGCAATCATCCTGAAAGTTTTCGGCGCGTTAAGGGCGAGAACTTCACCGAAGACTCTTTCTCGGCACTCTAGTCGAGAACGTTTGCTGGCGGTTTCTTGGGCGGACTTCCCCCTCAGCGCTACACTGCATCACGTTGATCTGGGTGAACTTTCCCTTGTCCACGGAAATCTTTCGAACTTTTCCGGATTGCTGAACCATGGCCTAAAATTATCCGAAGGACAAAAGGGTCTTTCAATCCAAAAGCATCCCGTAAACCTCTTTGGACTTGCCTGTTAAATTTAAATAAATCTTAAAGTAGCTTCCATGGACCAGATTACTCTGAACAAAAATGGAAAACCTAGAAAAGTCGGTAGCGGGAAAACCAAGGGCGCCGGCTGTTACGCCAAGATTTCATGGAGGGAACTCAAGAAATACATTGGAGCGGACGTTGCCATACCCGTAAGTCGCGTCTGGCTGAGAGGACTTGGAGTAACAGAAATCGAAAAAAAGAAAAAGGAACCGAAGCTCGAGGAAATCCAAGAGATACAAGAAACTACTAGCGAGAAAACCGCACACAAGGAAGTCGATCTGGATTCTAGTGCTCCTGCAGGCGACGAAAACAATCAGGATGAAGCGATTGAGGGGAAGGAAGTCCAAGCAACTTCAGAGAAGAAAATATCCCAAGAAAAACAAAGAAGAACTGAAGAACTTCTAGACTATGGTCTGCCTAAAGATTCTCTCCCGGAAACGGCCTTGCGTTATTCCCGAAACTCGAACCCTTAACCTTCAGGCCAACGGTTGATCCATGCAAACCGGAGGCTAGGGAGCTGCTCCAAAAGGATCGGGCGGGGGAACTTTGCCCCCCCCGACGGGAGCTACAGGTGCAGCAGGAATAGGATTGGCGTTGTTGGGCGCAGGAACGGGCATGGGAGCTATGCCACCTCCCAAGGGATTCGCAGGCTGGGCCGGAACTGGAGGAGCGGCAGGCTGAGCTCCAGGTAGTGGGGCAAATGGGTTTGCCTCGATGGGTGCAGGCGCACCGCCACCTTGCGGAGGAACTGGAACTGCCGGAGCAGCTCCACCGGGTGCAG
>CAZNWO010000033.1:16445-27401 GCA_964576585.1 uncultured Puniceicoccaceae bacterium
GCAGCTCCACCGGGTGCAGGAAAAGGCGCAGGATTGGCTCCGGGAACGGGGACTGCGGCAGGGGGGAACGGATTGGCGGGAGCCGGAACAGCTGGTCCAGCGGGAGGAACGCCGGGCTGAGCGGGCATGGGTGGAACCATTGGCGCAGGAGCCAATGGATCGCCACCGCCGGGAAGAGCTGGAGCAGGACCGGGAAAGGCTGGCGGAGCCATGGGCTGTCCACCCCCAGGTACCGGCATTGCCCCCGGCTGTGGATTTGCCGGCATCGCAGTTCCCGGCAAGGCGGGAGATGGCATCGCTCCGGGAATCGGAGCAAATGGCGAAGGTGCCGCAACGTCACCCCCTGCGGGAGCTGTGGTCGAAAGGTCGAAGGGCGCAATTTCGGGAGCACCATCAGGATTCGAAGGGAGTGCGGGAGCAAAAGGCTCGACCTCCGGAATCTCTGGAAGAGGCGGACCCGTAGGGGTTGCGAGTTCGGCTGAACCAAATGGAGGCAAGGTATTGGTCGTCGGCGAAACGGCCGGTGTTGCGGGACCAAGAAGATTCTCTTCTGGAGCAAATGCCGGCTCGGGTCGCTCGGCAGCCAAAACCTGAGTCGAAGGATTGGCCTCAAGATCCTCAACCTTCATGTCTCGAACCCACCAGTCTCGAAAAGCGATCGATCCATCTTGCTTGTACTCCTGCACGGCACCCCACTTGGTTCCGTTGTGAAAAGGAACCAGCAACCTCCTCTCATGATCGTACTTGTGCCGAGCCATCCAAGATTTCTCCACGGCTGCCACTCGATAAGGGGAAGCGAAACCAGGAGTGTAGGAATGACCGGAACGAGTTTCATCTCCGGAACGACAGGAACTGAGAGCCAAAGCCAAGGCAAGCATGACGATTGGGCAAACAACTCTTTCCATAGTGTTTGGGAAATACCTCATGCAACTAACAAAAACCAATCTGGAGCAACACGCAAGCGAGGATTGAAACCAAGGACGATATGCTCATCGAACGCTTGAAATCAACTTGAGCTTGTTAGAGCTCATACTGAAACACTCGATTTCGCCGGTCTGAAGATTGCATCGATAGATTCGGGGATCGTTTACGTCGCAGATGAATTGGTAGCGCGGAGTGTCAACCGGATTGAGATTATCGAGAACAGCTTGAAGGATAAGGGAACGAATGCGGTCGTAATCGATTTTTTCCTGCTTGCTGATTGCGGTTTCAATCGCGACTTCGGCATCGGCAAGACCCTTGCGAAGAAGAGCGTCCACCTTTTCGTAATCGACGTCGGCAGTGGGTCGCGCCGAAAGAGCTTCCACCAAGTCTTTGGTCAATGCAGGAGAAGATTGCGTAACGAAGATCGGTTGAGAGGGAGTACCTGACGAATCGGATGCATTGGAAGATGAGACTGCATCGATGCCCGCCGTAGAGGTCTTGCCGCTACCCGAATCACCCGATTCGAAGCATGAAGAAATCAAGAAGCAGAAAACCAAGGCCGAGAGGCTCCTAGTCTCCAAAGAGAAGAAATGCTTGGTAGTCATGCTATTAAAAAAACCTCCGAATAGGATTCAGGTCAAGCGAATGGGATGCATTGAGGCTTGATCTTGCGTGAGACAAGAGTTCCATGCATCCCATGAAGAAAACGATAAGATGGGGAATTCTTGGGACCGGCAGGATCGCAAACTCCTTTGCAGAGGGCTTGTCGGTTGTGGATCGAGCCGAATTGACGGCGGTTGGCTCCCGCAGCTTGGAGAGAGCCCGAGACTTCGGCGAAAAATGGAAGATCCCAAAGGCTCACGGATCATATGAGGAATTTTCTGAAGAAAAGGAAATAGATGCAATTTACATAGCCACCCCTCATTCAGAACACTTTGACAACTCCGTTCTGTGCATGAGGGCAGGAAAGGCTGTTCTTTGCGAGAAGCCGTTGGCCGTCAATGCCGCTCAAGGTCGAAAAATGGTCACAGTGGCCCGAGAACAGGACGTCGCCTTCATGGAGGGCATGTGGTCGAGGTTCCCCCCGGGAATGTCCAAGGTAAGGGAGATCTTTTCCTCGGGAATCCTGGGAGAAATTCGTTCCCTTCAAGCTGATTTCGGTTTTCGGGCAAAGGATCGAAATCCCGAGGGTAGACTATTCAATCCCGAGCTTGCGGGAGGCTCCCTGCTCGACATCGGCATCTATCCGGTATCGCTTTCCTCAATGATCTTTGGAAAACCTGAAGAAATTGTCTCCACATGCCATAAGGGTGAGACTGGGGTGGACGAGCAGGCGGCATTCATCTTCAGGCACAAAGGAGGTGCCCTGTCAGTGCTTCACTCCTCCATTCAAGCCGAGACCTCCCAAGAAGCCTTGGTGTGCGGCACCCAGGGACAACTTCGTATCCTGAAGCAATGCTGGAGACCCCAGGAACTATTAATCACTCATTCCGACGGCAGGGAGGAACGACTTTCCTTACCCTTCGAGGGAAACGGTTTCAACTATGAAGCCGTAGCCTTCATGGAATTAATCGATCAGGGAAAGATTGAAAGTGAGATCATGCCTCACCAAGAAAGCATCCAGATTCTTGAAACCATGGACTCCATTCGATCCCAGTGGGGCTTGAGATATCCAATGGAAGATGATTCCATGGATGATTACTAGTTAGCCTTGGGACGAACGTACCAAAAACTGCAGAATCGCTTTGAATACAGGACCAGAGGGCAAACCAAGGGCAACAAGATCACCGACAGCAACTTAAAGGGTGAAAACCACTGAAGCTTTCGCGAGGAGGTCAAGACGGGTGTTCGAGCCATAATCCGAAAAAGCTTCTTGTTTTTACGACACCATCGCTTGAGGGCATTCGAAAGAAAAATTTCCTCGCCTGCATAAACTCTCTTAGAAAAACCCCCTACTGCCTCAAAAGCATCTTTACGGACAAACAAAAAGCTACCGGCGGCAAGATGAAGCCCCCTAGAAACGTAATTCCACAAGTTGGGCAACTCGGAGATCAGGAAACCTTTCCCCTCGAGCCTTTCAAAGCGAAGAGTGGATCCCCCGGCGCCAAATTCCTCGAAAGCGAGACCATGCAAGACTTCTTGCAACAGCTCCTTGGGGACCAAGGTGTCGGCATCAACGAAAAGAAGAAATCTCCCAAAAGCCTCACGAGCTCCCGCATTTCGGGCACGTGAGATTTGATTGATTGGCTCGAAGACTACGCGAGCTCCATTCTTTCTTGCAACATCGGCGGTGGAGTCGGAAGAGTTGTTATCGACGACCAAAATCTCGCCTTTCATTTCAGACAAAGAATCCATGCCCGCACGGAGTTTGCGAATCGTTGCGGGCAAAAGCAGTTCCTCGTTATAGGCTGGAATGATTATGGAATAATCGATCATCTACGAAAACATTTTGCCACAAGCGCGGGGATTTGCAAACACACCCTCCGCAGGGACAGGCTTTGCCGTAAAAAATCTTAGCCCTTGGAAAAGCGCTTGGCTCGTCGAGGGACACCAAAAGCAAGGCCAAGTTTCCAACCTTCGAGTCGAGTATTGGGGCGACGAGAGTACAAGTCGCAATCTCCCTCGGGGAAAAGAAGTTTCTCGCCTTTTACATCGGCAGCAATGTCTTCAAGCGTGGGAACGGGATCTCCATTCTTGGCGAGGCTTTCCCTCAGGAACGCAATGCGGTCGAGTTCCGCCTGCATCGCCAAGTTGGCGAGGGATCGTCGGAACTTTGCAACTTCGCCCTCGTCGGAAGGAGTGGAAGGTTCCTGTTGAGTGGGAACCTCGAATGCAGCAGCTTTATCTTCTTGGGGCGATTCCTCTTGGGCGACCTGTTCCTGACCGTTCTCCCCTTCGACAAACCCTTCCTCGAAATCATCCATGGAGAATGCTTCCTCGTCACTCTCAACACCTTCTTCACTGTCGACGGACGGGGGAATAATTCCTTCCACTGCACCCGATTCCTCTTCGGATTCGCCCTCCTCAGCCTCTACGACTTCGGGATCAGCCATCAAGTCGGCTATCTCGTCCTCGGAATTTGGTACTGAGTCTTCCTGCACGTCGAAGATTTCTTGGGTGTCGGGCGGTAGACCCTGAGAATCGGGCTGGGGGTCCATTATCGATGAAATAGTCTTACGGAAGGGGCGGATAGGCAAGTGAAAAGTTTTTGATCCGGAGGCAGGGGCATGCAGAATGTGGCTTGGGAAGCTATTGACTAGGTTCCGCAGACTGGGGCTGAGCCGAATCGGTGGGAGGAGTGTCGGATTCAGAGGAAGAAGACTCCTCTTTCTTGGTTTCTCCGGAGCGTTCCAGCTCAATCTTTTCATCAGCCTTTAGGAAAACCCCAGGTTCTCCAAATCCGGAGATTTCCTCGGCAAAGCAGTAATTTGATTGCACGAGGGTTGCCCTGATTCGCCGAGAACGACTGCTTGGGGCGGTTGGATCGACACGACGAACCAAAAACTCCATACCGCTCTTGAGCCCATTCTCAAAGCCAATTGGCAGGAACACCCCGGACCCCGAGGAACGCGAGTTCGTTACCTCGAGATTCAGCTTGTCCCCATAGTAAATCCACGGTGGTGTCTGGATGGTTTCTCGGTAAAACTTCTCTCGCTCTCTGAAGTCCACCAGAATCTGATCGCGCTGAAGGGTAAGTTTGTCCAGCTTGGTCTGCAGTGACTGGTTTTCCTCCCGAACGACGGCCATTTCATCCTGCAGCGCCTTCCTTTGGGCAGCAAGTTGATCCGAGGTCACCTTAAGAGGATTGATGTCCTCCATGACCTTGGTCAATTCGGTCTGAGTCGAGGCCTTCGCTTCAGCAACGACTAGGCGCTCCTCCTCTGCTTTCTTCATCTCCTCTGCAACCTCTTCCTTTTGCTTCTTCAGAAAGCTGATCTTTTCCTCGATTTCCTTCAGCTTGCCGGCGGCTTCGTCCTTTTCATCGCGAAAACCAGTCGTTTCGCGCATAATTCTTGAAATGGCCGCCTTGGATGCATTTTCGTCGGCAATCATTTTGGCTTTTAGCTCATCCAAGTCACGTTGCCTCACATCCCTCCGATTCTCCTTGTCGGTAACGTTTCCCGGAACAAAGGCAAAGGCAACGCCCGCCAAACAAGCAAAACCCCAGGCAAACAATCTAAAGATTCGTGATTTCAACCTTCTGACTC
This sequence comes from uncultured Puniceicoccaceae bacterium, assembly GCA_964576585.1. GTDB lineage: Bacteria > Verrucomicrobiota > Verrucomicrobiia > Opitutales > Seribacteraceae. The sequence goes on from CAZNWO010000033.1 coordinate 21,578, forward strand.
TCCTGTAGCCTTGCGACGCGACCAAACATCGGGATGATCATGGCAACACTGTGCGATAACCCTATGTCCTTTAACTTGATACGACATAAACTCCTGCCTTTCTCGGAAACGAGAAAACGCATATCGTCCCTTAGGCCGTCGTTTTTGCCGAGTGGAATCATAAGCACCCCGGCACGAAGATTAAGATTCTGGATGCTGGTAAGGATGGTTTCCCCTCGCTCGATCCAAGGTCTTTCGTTCAAGTCTTTTTCCAAGGCCACCAAGATGCTCTTGTAGTGATGGTCGAGGGTACGGGTTTCATCCTCGTAATCCTTCAATTCGTCCTGAATGCCCACTCCCCTTGCCCTCTCGTCCTCGATGAGTTGACGAAGGGTCTCGAGCTCCCGAACTGCTGCGGGATTCGCAGCGGTAAGCCTGTTCAACTCCAGTTTGGTTTGTTCCAATTTCTTCTTGAGTTCCTCGGCAGACAAATTGGCTTGATGGGTTTCATCTCGAGTTTGGGCAAGCTGATCTCGGGAAGACTCTAGATCTGCCTCGAGCGTGATCAACTCTGCCTGCTCGGATGTGGTGTCTTGCTTGATTTTGCTTATTTCCTTGAGAATTTCAGCGTTTTTTCGCTTTGCCCTGGCCAAGTTGGCCGCCTGACTCTTGTTTTGGTCTTCGGCAGCTGCTTCCAGCTCCGAATACTTCTTATTCAAGGAACTGAGCTCGCTCAAAGCATCGTTTCCATCGAACCATATCAGCAAGACGATCCCAAAAGCCCCAAGGGAAAGGAGAATGGTCAAAAAATTGAATATGCCGGAAGTTTTCTGCAAGATAGCTGGCTATTGATTGGGCAAAGGAGCGAAGGGCGAGGGGGCGGGAGGTGCTGCTCCTCCCGGGTCTGGGGCGCCTCCTCCAGCTCCAGGCAAGGGCGGCAGTCCACCGGGAGCTGCAGGAGCGGGCTGAGCTCCGGGCAGCGGTGGAAATGGTGAAGGCTGTGCAGGTTCGTCGCCTCCCCCGGGCAAAGGCGGCAGTCCACCTCCACCTCCTGCATCCGGACCTCCGGGCAGGGGTGCAAAAGGCGATGGAGCGGAAGGGTCAACGGGAGGAGGAAGAGTGGGAGCGCTCGGACCAACCCCACCCGGCGGGGTAATTTCGGGTAGAGTTTGCTCGGGTATAAAAGGCTCGGGCTCAGCTGGATCGTCGATCGGCGCACCTCCGCCATCTCCATCCTCCGATTCCTCTTTGGACTTGATACCCACTTCCGCCTCAATCGCCTTGCGGCGGGCTTCGAACATTTTCTTCTGGTCTTCCTTCCAACGTTTATCTCGTTCCAGATCTTCCTCTTTTCTTCGAGCAAGCAAAAGATTCTCCGAAACAAAAGGTCCCCCACCCCACCAACGATCGTAATCGATCAAACCCCTTTCGCTGCGACCCCAAGTACGCCCCATTCGCTTGTTGCCGAAAGAGGAGCTGAGTCTGCGTTTGTCCACATTGTACTCGTAACGGGCATTCCAACCTTGGTAAACAATGGGAGGTTGTTTTTCCGATCGGAAAAGGCAGCCGCTTGTAAAGGCCGCAAAAAAAAGGCAAAGAAAACTGATAGGCAGAAACCTCATTTCACAGCGATAACATTGCCTCGAAATGCTCAAAAGGCAAGCGCGTAGCTGCACAAGGCTTCGGAGTATTAGGAAAGTGCGTTTTTCCAGACAAAACGGTAAGGCTTTTTGATCCATTCGTCGCCTGCATAGCCAATCCCGATCCTTGGACCAACCGATACTTCGCCATCAATTACGGAAAATCCGTCCTCCTCGATCCAGAGGCCTGAACTCTCCCCGGCTTTCATGCGATCCTGATCCTTACTAATTGAAAATGCCTTGGTAAGTCTTCCAGGACCCTCAATGCCGACACAGCCACGAACCAAGACCGCGGCGGGGAAATCAATCGGGCCGGTGACCACGTTAAGCATCCAGTGCATGCCGTAGCAGAGGTAAACGTACCAGAATCCCGCCTTCCCAAACATGACCTCGTTTCGAGGAGTCTTGCCCTTGTGGGCATGGCAAGCCTTATCCTCGTGACCATCATATGCTTCGGTCTCGCTAATGCGCATGCGGAGAATTTCTCCGTCCGACATCCTCCGGCACAACCACTTGCCCAACATTTCCCGAGCAACCTCGGGGGTAGGTCGATCGAAAAAAGAGGAGGGTAAGATCCGGGCAGAAGCCATGCGGGTCAAAATCGCTTGTCTTTGGTATCGATCATGAGAGTAACTGGACCGTCATCCAAGGCATGGATTTCCATCTCCGCTCCAAATTTTCCTGTGGCAACAGGTTTACCCAAGAGGGATTCCATATTCTCAACAAACTGTTCGTAAAGCTGCTTTCCCTGCTCTGGTGGAGCGGCCCGATTGAACGAAGGTCTGAACCCCTTGCGAACGTTCCCGAAAAGAGTAAACTGGCTGACAACCAAGAGTTCTCCTGAAACGTCGAGTACCGACAAATTCATGCGACCTGCCCGATCGTCGAAGACTCGAAGTCCTGCCAGCTTGGAGGAAAGCCAGTTTAGGTCGGAAACGTCATCTTCTTTGGATACTCCCAAGTAAACCAACAAGCCTTCGGCAATTTCTCCAACGACGGAGCCATCGACCTTAACTTTAGCACCGAGGACGCGCCTGACAACCGCCCTCAAAGGAAGCAAGGAGTGGGAAAGTCTCCGCCGGACCTATAAGCAGAAAATTTGCGAAGGCGCCGTTCAGCTTTCCTCGGCAACGGCATCCATTACCTCTGCTGCAGCCTTCGCAGCCAAGGGGGTCGTAAGGTAACGTTCGCCGCAGCTTGCGCCGACGACCACGATCCGCTTGCCCTCCATTTCAGGTCTATTGGCAACACGAATCGCAGCAGTTACGGTAGCACCGGTTGAGATTCCTCCTAGCACCCCTTCCTCGATTCCGAGGCGTCGCGCCATGTCGAAGGATTCGTCGCTCGTCACACGCTCCACTTCATCGACGATGTCCAAATTGAGGTTTTTCGGAACGAAACCAGCGCCAATTCCCTGAATCTTGTGCGGACCAGGCTTTACTTCCTCTCCCGCTCTAGTCTGAGAAATCACCGGACTTTCGTCAGGTTCGACAACGACCGACAACATTTCGGGATTCCGCTGTTTAATCACCTCCGAAACCCCTGTAATGGTCCCGCCGGTTCCCACTCCAGCAACGAATGCATCGATATTGCCCTCCATGTCCGCCCAAACTTCCTCAGCAGTCGTCTTCCGATGGATTTCGGGGTTTGCAGGATTCTCGAATTGCTGGGGCATGAATGCCCCTTCGCCATGCTCTTCCATGATCTGGACTGCCTTGGCAATTGCCCCGGGCATACCTTTCGCACCAGGAGTAAGGACGATTTCAGCACCCAGTAAACGAAGTAGAACTCGCCTCTCCTTGGACATGGTCTCGGGCATCGTCAGCAAGCACTTGTAACCCTTCGCCGCACAGACAAAGGCCAATGCTATGCCCGTGTTTCCTGAAGTCGGCTCGACCACAATGCTGTCGGGGCCAAGCTTGCCGTCTCGTTCGGCAGCATCAATCATGGAGTAACCGATGCGATCCTTGACGCTTGCTAGAGGATTGAAGAATTCACACTTTAGGTATACCTCTGCCTTGCAACCGGACGTTACCTTGTTGAGCTTTACGACAGGAGTGCGACCAATGGAGGATGTTACATTATCAAATCGGGCCATGGGAAGTGAGGATCGTTGAGGGGTTTGTCATTTTAGCCGGGCGGGAAACGTCAGGCGAATGTTTATTGGTGAAGGCGACTTGGATAAAAAACTACTTGGATCTGCGTCTCGGACCGTAGCTTCGTATGGGTTGGTTCCTCCCTGCGTCGGCGTTGCGCAGGCGGTAGACGATGCGACCACGGTTCAAGTCGTAAGGACTCATCTCCATTTTCACAGTATCTCCCACTGTCAGCTTGATGAAATGCTTGCGCAACTTTCCGGAAATATGGGCAAGCACTTGATGCCCATTCTCAAGTTCCACCCGAAACATGGTGCTAGGAAGAACAGCCACTACCTTCCCTTCAACTTCGATATCTTCTTCGCTACCCATAAAAATAAAAAACTTTCAAAGATATAAAGGACATCATGTTTCAAGTGAACGTCAAGCGATCAACCCCCATGGCAAACGCATTTCCAACTTGCCGAAAAGTTGGATTCTCAATTAAAAGCTACTCACAATGCTCGAGACAGCAGAAGATAAGATGCCCTGTCCGTTCGAGAAGCTTCATCCTTCGCAACTCAATCGCGACGACGAATTCTTCATGACAATGGCTTTCAACAAGGCCATCGACGCATGGGAGGCAGATGAAGTGCCGGTTGGGGCTGTCATAGCCCATGGTGAAGAATTAATTGCCTCAGCCCGCAACGAAACCCGCAGAACAAATGATCCCACGGCTCACGCAGAGATGATCGCCATCACCCAAGCAGCCAACGCAATTGGAGACTGGCGACTAAACGAATGCAGGCTGTACGTGACAAAAGAACCATGCCCCATGTGCTCCGGAGCAATCATCATGTCCAGAATTGGAGAAACTCACTTTGGAGTCGCAGATTCTAAAATGGGATGCCTGGGTGGCGCTTCCGACCTCAACTCTCTGCCCAATTCAAACCACAGGACAAAGATAAGCTCGGGAATCCTACAAGAAGAATCCGCCGCCCTGCTGCAGACCTATTTCAGGATCAAAAGGCAAGAAAAGGAAATCCGAGCAGTCAAGTAGCAGACCGAAATTAAACCTGATGCTTCCATCTTGACGCATTGCCGCCAAACCTTTTTCTGAACCATCTACCTGCAAGAATTAAACAAACACCTCAAACAACACGCTAGATATGCCACACACACTTCCTTCACTTGATTACTCCACGGATGCCTTGGAACCGCACGTCGACGCCCAAACGATGGAAATCCACCACGGTAAGCATCACCAGACCTACATTACCAACCTGAACGCCGCGCTCGAGGGCAATGAATCTCTTGCCGAAAAGGCGGCGAACGAGCTGGTTGCAGACCTTTCCGCAATACCCGAGGCAATCCGAGGCGCTGTCCGCAACAATGGCGGCGGTCACGCCAATCATTCCTTTTTCTGGAAAATCCTTTCACCAAGCGGTGGTGGAATTCCTCAAGGCGCACTCGCCTCAGCAATCGATTCCACTTTCGGCAACCTCGACGCCCTAAAGGACGCCTTCAAGAAAGCTGCCCTTACCAGATTCGGTTCAGGCTGGGCTTGGCTGGTCAGGCAAAGCGACGGCACCCTCGCCGTCACCTCAACCCCAAACCAAGACAGCCCCCTGATGGAGGGCGTTGCGGACGTCACCGGCCAACCGATAATCGGGTTGGACGTCTGGGAACATGCCTACTACCTGAATTATCAGAATCGACGCCCCGACTACGTGGACGCATTCTGGAACGTGGTCAACTGGGAGCAGGCTTCGGAAAACTTCGCCGGATAAAGAATTCCCTGTGAAGCGCTAGCCTGAAGCAGAAAGATAGACCTTCAGGCAAAGCCTTGTAAAACACATTGACAAACCCCTCGGTTCTCCGTTCAATTTTCCGTAACCATCGAACGGAGAAATCATTGCGTTCGCCCAAGCGCACCAGCGAGATATGAAAAATCAAGTTAGCTCCCAATTTTTGATTGCAACTCTAATCTTCGCGTTGGCTATGAACGCAAAGGTCTTTTCACAGCAAGAAGAAGACGAAGAATCCTCAGAAGAAAATACGCCAGTGGAAAGTCAGATTATCCGGGAGCAAAACAATGTTCGCCTCCTTCTGTCCTCCATCGAACAAAGG
>CAZNWO010000034.1:0-15627 GCA_964576585.1 uncultured Puniceicoccaceae bacterium
CTATCTCTCATTTCACTTGTTCCATCCAGCCTATACATACCCTCTTTCTTCAGGCAGAGAAAGGATGTTAAAAATCTTGCGACTGTGCCTGCATTTCCGACAAAAATGCTAGCTCTTTTCTGCGGAATTTTCCCTGACAAACCCTCTATAACTATGGTTTTTTTTGCCTCATCCAGATTTATGGAAAAACCTAGGCATTGAAGAGCATTTGCCATTATATTAACATCGTCGCTGAAAAGAGCGTTTCTCAGGATAATCTTTGAGTCGCTCATTGCAGCAAGAATTAACGCTCGATTCGTAATGCTCTTTGAGCCTGGAATACACGCCACACCTTTACAAGGCGATCGAAAAGGCTGTATTGGAAGAATTTCCTCCATTTAGATAACGGTTCTTATTTTAACGAATCTCGAAATACTTTCCCATTCGAAAGCTGATTAAGAATTTCACTTTTATTTCCTTCTTCGAGGATTTTGATCCATTCCTTAAATTCTTTCTCAAAACCTTTGGCGGCATGCAAAAGCGCTGTACGATTTTGGCTGAAGATTTCCTCCCACATAGCAGGATCGCCGGCGGCTATCCTAGTTGTGTCCCTTAAACCCTGTCCAGACATCTGATTCCATTTGGGAGGACTTTTGGCCAAAAGGTTGCAAATGACCATAGCTATAGCATGAGGTAGATGACTTAGGTGAGCGACTATGGCATCGTGCTCTACTGGCGAAGCAGTGGAAACTTGCATGCCTAATTCTTTCCAGAATGAAACCAACTTTTGAATTTCATGTTCATCCTGATTGTCTTCAGGAGTAACAAAACATGGTCGACCCTCAAAAAGCGAATTACTGGCATGCGACATACCCGTCCTGTCGGATCCAGCCATAGGATGAGAACCGATGAAAATGGCATTGGACTTTTTAAAGCTTTCCGAAGCTTTCGTACAAATTTTTTGTTTTACGCTTCCAACATCAGTAACCAAACAACCTTCATACACATTACTGGAAATCGTTGAAACTATCCTTTCGATGTGTCTTACGGGAGTACAGATTACAACGAATTGGCTGCCTGCTACTGCTTCTGGAATTTCAACAAAGGCTTCATTGCACCAGTTCTGGGATTTACATTTTTCCGCCGCTTCCTTTCTTCTAGTCCAGACAACGATTTTGTTAGCTAGATTTTTTTTGCGAGAAGCCATTGCAACAGAAGCTCCCAACAAGCCAGGGCCTAGAATAGTCATTTTCTCAAACATCCAGCCTTCTCCCAAATGGTCTAGTGACTATATCCGCAAGAAAATAAGTTCGACCTCCTTATTTTCTGCTACCATTAAAAAAGGCGTTATGGTCGATGAACACGATCCCTCGAAGGCTGATGATGATTGGGGGCAACCTCCTGCACCAGAAACTCCCGAGAACTTAGCGAAGGCGGAACGGGCCCAAAGAATCTTGCTGATTATTGGCGCCATAGGTGTTTTTTTACCTTTTCTACTTTTCCTTTTGTTTCATGGACCTTCAGCTTGCGGGATTTCGGTTTGACGAATTGACTGTGCCCAAAGACTATCTTTTTTACATCGAAATGGCAGGTCTTGCTAATGGAACACGAGGCAGCGCATCGGGTGACATCCTGATTCTTTTTGTCATAATCGGTTTGCTCATTCTCATCTTATTCCCTCTTTACAACTCACTTACCAACAAAAGTGAAGCTGCAAAAACCTCAATTGAATCTTTTGTTCAACCTACACAGACATTGAACATCGCTTCACTCTCGGGCCAATCGGACTTAGCCTAACAATTCACTGCAAAATTAGGAATGACGAAAAAGTTCCTCAGTGTTTTGGCCTTTGTAATTTGCACATTTGCTGTGCTTGGTTCCCTGTACTATCTTCTCATCTTTTTCGGAGGTGCATCAGCAAAGGAATCACTACTTGAGGCGTGGATAACATCCGAGAGGTTCTTGACAGAAAACGGTTTTTGGCTTTTTGGCTCGATAGCCATTCTTCCGGGACTCATTTTACCCGTTGCGCCGCTCTTGACTCTAGCAGGTATCTGGGGAGGTCAAAATGGACCATGGTTGGCTTGCCTCTACTCTTCCATCGCAGTCACCATTAACCTGACTTGGACTTACTGGATCGCCGCTGGTCCAGGACGAAATCTCATTGAACGCTTACTCTCTAGGACGAAATACAAGATTCCTATTCCCGACAAAGGAAACGAGCTTGTTTGGGCCATAATCTTGAGGTTGACTCCTGGCGTGCCATTTATCTTCACAAATTATGCCTTGGGCCTTATTCGAATGCCATTCTTACGGTATTTTATAGTTTCAACGCCAGTGCTGGTTTTTACCGTCGGAGGCTATGTTTTAACCTTTGCAGGCATCTTTGGTGGCGATTGGCACTATGTTTGGCTGGGAGTCTCTGTGGTTGTGATTATTACCTTGCTGGGTCGCTTGTTGGCCAATCAAGGAAAAAAGTCTAGTTCCTGAAATGAGCGAGCAGTTCTCAGACTCTGAAAGAGTATGGTCGATTAGGGAGCTCACACGAGAAGTGAGGGGATGCCTTGAAGTTAACTTCGGTTCGATCTGGGTAAGGGGGGAAGTTTCCAATCTCTTTGAACAAGCCAGTGGTCATCGTTACTTTATCTTAAAAGACTCCGACAGTCAGCTGAAAGCAGTTCTTTTTCGAGGAGATGCCGCACGATTGCAGACCCTTCCAACGGAAGGCGAGCAACTTGTGGTTTTTGGCGATATCTCAGTTTACGAACCTCGCGGAGAGTATCAAATTCGTGTTCGGCATGTGATTGGAGACGGCGAAGGTCACCTGCGGCGAGAATTCGAAAGACTAAAGAAAAAGCTGCACGAGGAAGGTTTGTTTGAACCAACCCAGAAACAACCTTTGCCGGAATTGCCTCACAAAATTGCAATAGTTACCTCGGCAACAGGAGCGGCTTTCCAAGATTTCATCAGTATTCTTAAGCGACGAGATTGGCGAGGTGAGGTTTTGCTTTTCCCTTCTCTGGTTCAGGGTCATGAGGCACCTAGGGAAATTCTATGTGCCATGAAAGAAGCCCGGCAATATCCCGAAATCGACTTAATTGTAATTGGACGAGGCGGAGGATCGACGGAAGACTTGTGGGCTTTTAACGACGAAGCCTTGGTTCGCGCGGTTGCCGCATGCCCCATTCCCATTATCTCAGCCGTTGGCCATCAAATTGATTTCGCCCTCACAGATTTTGCTGCGGACTTCAGGGCAGAAACGCCTTCTGCGGCCGCTGAAAAGATAAGTTCAGATTTTTTGCGACAAAGAGACCGGATTCAAGCGATGGGTGAATCCATATCCGAAAAGGTTTCCTTGAGCCTAGATCGCTCGAGGACCAAATTGGAATTTGCCGAGGCGCGCTGGAAAAGCCAATCACCCAAGTCCTTGGTGGAAACGTCCCATCAGCGTCTGGATGAGATTGTCCACCGCTTAAATTTTGGAGTCAGAGAAAGACTTTCAAGCTTTTCAACCAAGGTGAAAGGCTTGGACCAAAGACTAAAAGGCAGCAGCCTGAATAGAGCTTTGAAAAGGGGGTTCGTAATTCTTCGCGACAAAGATGGAAAATCCATATCCAGTCGATCCGACTTGAGCTCAGGGCAATCTCTGACCGCAACCTTTGCCGACGGAGATGCTTCCCTTCGAGTCGAGAGCTGACATTTTTTTGACATTCCTTTTACTACGGTCTGACGACTTTTCAGACTCTTTGTGGTTTACTCTGGTTTCTTGGAAATCATTCACCAACCAAAGGAAACCAAATGAAAAAGTCTTCTCTCTTCCTACTCTCCGCCTTATTCGCCTTTGCTGGCGGTCAACAAGGTTTCGCCAAAAAGAAAAAGCAATCCTCTCCTCCTGAGGTTAAACTCAAGGTCGAAACGGACCGGGCGACGCTGCCTGCGGGCAAATCGGAACGAGTCGTGCTAAAAATCAGCCTCCAGCCAGAGAAAATTCTTCGCGAAGAATCATCTCGTCCGCCAGTGAACCTAGCCCTTGTTTTGGACCGTTCCGGTTCCATGACAGGACAAAAGCTCGAACAGGCCAAGGAAGCAGCTATTTTGGCTGCCCGGCGACTTGGAACCAAAGACATTGTGTCTCTCATCGCCTACGATTCGGCGGCAAAGGTGATCGTCCCTTCACAGCAAGGCGAAAACATCGAAGAATTCGTTGATTCGGTTCGCAGACTACGGGCAGGAGGCAACACGGCGCTCTTCGCGGGCGTAAACCTAGGAGCTTCCGAAATCAGGAAAAACCTCGAGGGCAAGTACTTCAATCGTCTCATATTGCTTTCGGATGGCTTGGCCAATGTCGGACCTTCCTCTCCGAACGACCTGATTCGCCTTGGACGAGCCTTGGTAAAGGAAAACGTCTCCGTAAGCGCAGTGGGACTAGGTGCAGGATATAATGAAGACCTGATGGCAGGAATAGCAAGGGAAGGCCAAGGCAACTTGTACTTCGCCGAGACCAGCAGGGAGCTCCCAAGCATTTTCGACGCGGAAATAGGCGATGCCCTGAGCGTGGTAGCAGAAAAAGCGGACATCCGCATAGAACTAGAAGCGGGCGTACGCCCCGTGCGCCTAATCGGGCGACAAGGAACCATCCGCGGCAACCGAGTGGAAATCGAAATAAAGCAGCTTTATGGCGGGCAGGAAAAGTTTGCGCTTCTTGAAGTGGAGGTACCATCGGGCAAGGCGAAGGAAAGAAAGAGCCTTGCTCGGGTGGTGGTCGACCTAGAGTCCGTAGGTGGAGTTGTAAAGTTCTCGCGCAAAGCTTCAGTAAGTTGTTCCTTCAGCGAAAAGGAGAAGGAAGTGACGGCCTCCATCAATGAGAAGGTGGTGGTGGCTTACGTCGACAATCAGGTTGCCGAAGCCAAAGACGCCGCCATCGCCCTAGCCGACGAGGGTCAACATCAGGATGCCGTCCGTCAACTCAAGAAGCTTTGCACTTCCATCGAAGCTAAAAATGCGACTTGGGGAAGCTCCTCAGTAACGCGCATCAATCGCTACTTCCTCAGTGACCTCAATGAGCTAGAACGCAACAACGGGTTGACCAACAGGAATCGCAAGGCCTGGCGCTCCTCCAACTACCAAGTCCAGTCCCAACAGAAATCCATGCCCAAGGCGAAGAGATAGCCCGCACCCTCGACTTGCCTTAAGTCGTTTTCTCAAGCACTATACGCTGAAGATGCGAACGAACCGTTTTGTCCTTTGGTTGGGATTGCTCGTCGTGGCGACCTTTTCGGTCGGTGCATTGGCTTTTCTCCTTCTCCGGAGGGAAGGGGGCAAAATGCGCGAAAACGCCGAGCAATCTCGCCTTATGGCAAACGAGGCTACCAGTCGGGCAAAGCTCTACCACGAGATGGCCAAGCAGTCGCGAAGTATGGCGGAGTATGCGGAGATGGCAGCCGAGGATTCCTTGGCCTTCCGGACTCGCACGGTAGCCGACAACCTGGACTTGATCATGGCCGAACTCAAGGAGGGTCTAATGAGCGGATTGAGGACCTTGCAGGTCACCAACCGGGACGAGAACTTGAGTTTATGGTCAAGTTCCAACAACTGGGTGGACAAATGCTTCGTCTGGGGAGCCAAGGAAGGACTATCCTTCCCTGCGGACAAGAAGCCGGCGGACCCATCCCCACTGCGATACGGCGAGAGGTGGGTGTGGGAGCGAGACAAGGCTTCCGTCTCGGTGCAGGAAGAGTCGGACCAGGTTCAGCGGCAAACGCCAGAGCAGACCGGGAAAGAGGTTGGGCCATCCGCTTTTCTTGAGCAGAAAAACGATCTTCAGGTTGCCCGTGAACGGGTCGCCCAAGGCAAGGCTGAACAGCAGGAGGCACTTGCCGCCCTAGAGCTTCAGCAAAAGAACGCATTAGCCCTTCGCTCCAATATCCTCGAGAACAATCAGGAAGAGGGACAGATTGATCAGGTTCAAGGTTCCCTCCAATCCGAGCAGAAAACCTACGGAAAGGTTCAATCCTTTCTCAGCCAGAAGGTGCCCGTCGCACAACAGCAGTCATCCGCTTGGGCCATCGCGGACAATTACTCATCCAGCAAGCTCAACAGAAAACAGCTTCGACTGGAGACCCGCAACGAGGCCTTTCCTCTGGGACAATCCCCCTCGCTCGGCAAGGATGAAGCGGATGCCAAAGCCGATGGCTTCACTCCCCGGGAAGGTTGGGAATACGTCAAGACGAACGAAGGCTTTGCCTGGTATGGTTGGAGGCAGGAAAACCCCGAGCGGATTCATGGCCTGAAACTTGAAAGCAGCGAAGTACTCAAAAGCTTGCAGAGCGCCTTCCCCAAAAACCTAGTAGAAGGAGAAAGCTTTGCCTTGCGGAACTCAGCGGACGAGGTGGTCTTTCGGTCGGGAGAACCTTCCCCAGAAACGGAAAGAGTCGCCAAGGCGTCGATCCCAGTCGGCACGGAATTGCCGGGATGGAAACTCGATGCCCGACTCGCTCTTCCCACAGCGGTCATTCTTCCACCCACCGAACTGCCCGACGAGAGCTTGCTTATGAAGGAATTCCTTTCCGCTTCCTCCTTAGATGGGGAATGGGGAGGCTATGTGGCTTTTAGTTCGGTGATTGCAATCATCCTTGTCGCAGCACTGCTCCTAGGAGGATCGGTTCTACTGATCCAGGTACGGCGCAACAGTTTGGAAGCCGTTCGAAAGACTACCTTCGTTTCAAACGTTTCCCATGAACTGAAGACCCCACTGACAACCATCCGAATGTACGGGGAAATGTTGGGAGATGGGATTGTAAAGGACGAAGGCAAGAAAAAGGGATACTTGGAAACCATTATTTCCGAAAGCCAGCGCCTGACTAGGTTGGTCAACAACGTTTTGGACTTCGGCCGCCTGGAGCGAGGAGAAAAAACCTACGACGTTCGCGACACGCAAGTTGGTTCCGTCGTGACGGAGGTTCTGGACACGCAACGACTACGCCTTGAAGGAGCGGGACTGGAAGTAGATTGTAGGGATGATTCCAAGGGAGCCTCCGCAAAACTGGATCCTGATGCCCTTGAGCAAGTCTTGCTCAACCTCCTCGACAACCTCGTGAAATACGCTGCGGAAGGTAAGCATGCCGGCGTCCATGTCTCAGCAGACACCAACGGCGTGTGCCTGGAAGTGACTGATCGGGGACCCGGCATTCCCTCTGGCCATCTAGAGCGTATATTCGACACCTTCCATCGGGTAGATGATTCACTGACCGCGAACAAGCCGGGTTGCGGCATTGGGCTAGGCATCGCTCGCAAGTTGGTCGAGGACATGGGGGGGAACATTGTTTGCAAAGCAAATCACCCCCAAGGAGCCAATTTCAGAATTACGTTTCCGAGGACCAACTAATATGAAAAAGCGGATCTTGGTAGCGGAAGACGACGCCAACATTCGGACTGGCTTGCTCGATGCCCTCGAAACTGAAGGGTACGAACCCGAGGGCCTGGCCAACGGCGCCTCCGCCCTCGCAGCCTTTCGCCAGGAAAAGTGGGACTTGCTCCTTCTTGACGTGATGATGCCCGAAAAGAGCGGCTACGAAGTGGCCCGTGAAATCCGTGCATCCGGTTCCGACGTCCCTCTACTGATGCTCACCGCAAAAGGAGAGGAAATCGACAAGGTGCTCGGCTTCGAGATGGGAGCGGACGATTACGTCACCAAGCCTTTTTCCATACGTGAGCTGTTGGCTCGGGTGAAAGCCCTCTTGCGCAGGTCTTCGGGACTCGCGTCTGGCTCGGAAAAGGAGGAAAAAACACCCACTAGCTTTACTCTCGGCCCTGTGGAAGTAGACGGACGGCGTTATGAAATGCAGGCCCACGGAAAAACCCATTCACTCACGCCGAGGGAACTAAAGCTTCTTTCCTTGTTCCGCGAACGTCCGGGCGAAGTTCTCTCCAGAGACTATCTTCTCGATCAAGCTTGGGGGATCGACTACCTCGGCACTACACGAACCCTTGACCAGCACATCGTACAGCTCCGCAAAAAGGTAGAGCGCAAACCGACCGAACCCGAATGGCTACTCACCGTCCATGGCATAGGCTATCGCTGGCGGGACGAATAGGATTGGACGAATTACGGTGGCAACCGATGAGTTTCCGTCCCGGAGTACATGAAAAAGGCAGCAGTCGCTGTCACCCAGCGTATAAAAATAGGATGGCTCGGAATAATTCGGGCTAAAACATACCTTATGAGTTATCGAGCACCTTCCAGATCAAAGCAATTTCCTCAATGAAGCAAGGTGGCGAGGGACTGCTGCGTAAGAATCTTCGGCGGCTTCGTACTCCAAAACCACATAACCTCGGTAATTGGCCTTCTTGAGGATTCCGATGAGACGGCGGAAGTCAGCAGGCACCTTTTTGCCCGACGCGTCACGCAGCTCCACCTTGAGTTGGACGTTGGCAGCGTAAGGAGCGACCTTGGCGAAGGCGGCATAGGGATCCTTGTCGTTGAAGTTTCCCGAATCTAGGTTTACTGCAAACCAAGGGGAGTTCACCCGCTCGACAACCTCCATCAGCCGCTCCGAGTCCATCAGGAAGTCGTGGTTCTCCAAGGCCAGAATAATGCCTTTTTCACCTGCACGGGCACAGGCTTTTTCTAGATTGCGAACTGCATTGTCGATGGCATCCTTTTCAGAAACACCTTTCGGTGCCCTGCCCGCGAAGACGCGTATAACGGGGCAACCAATGGCGGCGTAGTGGCTTATCCATGTGTCCACATGGTCGTGCCACTTTTCCAGTTCCGGCCCATCGGGCAAAGTGAACACGTTGCGAATGGCGCCACCTGAAACGTCCAATCCGTTCAGGTGAGCCCTGCGCTTTAGCTTGGCGAGATAGCCGATCGTTACCTCCTTGGGAAAGAAGTAGGACGTGGGTTCCACCCCGTCAAGATCCTGTCCCGCACACCAGTCGATGAAGCCGAGCATGTCCATGGCTCCAGGGGTTCCCGATTTAGCCGTGAGCTGACGACGGAAGGAATAAGCAGCCAAACTCAGCTTTAGCTTGGCGGAACCGGAGCGTTTGAGCGGCCCGATTGCACCAGCAATACAAGGCTCGACTAGACTTGTGAGGGCAAGCCCTTGGGTGAAACGACGTCTGGAAAACTGTCTTTTTTTCATGGTCCTTCCATTCGAATCAAATTTAACGGGCTTTCCAAGAGAGAACTTGCCTTACCATTAAGGCCGTGAAAAAATTCTCTTTCGAATGCACCCTGCAAAATTTATTGGTTTGGTTTTCTTTACGGCGGCCGTTTCTTGGGCTAAACCAGTGTTGCATCTTGATTTCGAATCCCTGCAGCCTGAGGTAAAGAAGGTGGGGGGCGTCAGCTTCGAGGCGGGGCCGCGACCATCGGAATACCCGAAGTTCGGGAAAGATAACAAGGCCGCCTTTTTTGATGGTGGCGGACGCTACGTACTAGAGGACGAGGGGGAGAAGAGTCCTCTGGATTTTGACAACGGCGATGCCATCACCTTGGAGGCTTGGGTAGCGCCCTTCAAAGTGGTGGAAGGCAACAACGTCTACCTCTTGAGCAAGGGACGCACGAACAACAAAGGTTTCGCCCCTAACAACCAGAACTATGCACTCCGCCTTCGTGGTCAGGGAGGCGAGGGATGCGTTAGCTTCCTGTTTTTCTCACAACCCGAGAAGGACATGCCGGGCGAGTGGCACCGCTGGACCTCGAACTCCGGAGTAGTTCCCGACAATGGATGGTTTCACGTTGCCGTGACCTATGAATTCGGCAGTCCCGAGAGTGTTCGCGGTTACCTTAACGGCAAGCCAGTTTCCGGCAAGTGGGACATGGGTGGTCCCACCAAGCGCCCGCCCGTGGTGGACAACGACGAGTTTTGGATAGGATCAGCCCTAGGGGGAAGCCGAAACAACAGCTTCGACGGCGGGATGGACGAGGTGGCGATTCACCGGGAAATCCTGCCCGTCGAGACCTTGGCCCAACGATACGCCCGCAAGGCGCCTCCTCCGCCTCCCCCCTTTACCCGCAACCCATGGCCCTCCGACAAGGTTTTGGTGGAGTTGATTGAAAACTTCCGAACCACCAAGGGCTGGCCTCGCGAGGACTCAAAGGTTTCGGATGTTTACGAGCAGGACTTGATGGGTTTTTTCCGAGTTCCCCACAAGTACGGTTCACATGCGGGAAGAGTCGATCGATCAGGTGGTTTTCTACTTCGAGCGCTAACCACCTTAACTCTGCCACCCGGCACACACGAACTTTTGCTACGTTCCCGTTGGGAGGCTCGTTTGTGGATTAATGGCGAGCGAATTCTTCATCTGCCTCGCCCCAGCAAGAAGGGCGGCGCCCACGGTAACGTCCCGAAGATTCCTCAGGATTGGCCATCTTATCTTAGGATCCCAGGGCCTGGAGATGAGGAAATCCGAGTTAAGCTGGTTAGCAAGGGCGAGCCCCTGCAACTGCGTTTCGAGACCTTGGTGGGCGAAAAGTCAGGTAAGAAAAAGTTGCGGCACGATCTTGGAGAAACGCTCGTTGCAGTTTCGGCCAAGGACGAATTGTTCGCCCTAGCAGGACCAGGCAGACTCGTTCCCTTGACAGATCGGGATTGGATGGCTTGGCGGCGAAAACAAGAACCTTTTTTCCGAGACTTGGACTCCGAACGTCGCAGGAAAGCGGCAGAGATAACCTCGGAGCATTGGGAAAAGCGTCGAGCCCACGCACGGCAGGTCGTCGCTGCAAAGCAAGTCGTCGAACCACCAGCCATTCCGAACTTCCTGCCCGTGAACAACTCAGTCGACAATTTTATCGGAGCAGGCCTACTGCAAGCTGCAAAAAACCTGCGGGCAACACCAGATTCTACCAGTTCTCGCCTATTCCGCGACCATGTTCGCCCACTCCTCAAGGAAAAGTGCTTCAAGTGCCACCATGGGGAAAAAGCCAAAGGCGGCTTGCGGCTGGATTCCTTGGCAGCGGCATTGAAAGGCGGTGACTCGGACGAAAGTGCCCTAGTTCCCGGAAAACCTGGTGAAAGCATGCTTTTCGTCTTGGCCTCGAGTCGTGACGATGACGAACGGATGCCGCCGAAGGGCGACCCTGTGAATGCGGGCGAACTGAAGACCCTTCGCAAATGGATTGAGGCAGGAGCCCCGTGGCCGAACGAAAAGGCCAGCCGCAGAACCGAAGGAAACGATATTCCCGTGACCCAAGCGGACCTCGCTACAGCTGACCTCTTGCCAACTCCCCTGACTTCAGATCTAGAGTTTCTTCGCAGGGTGACCTTGGATGTAGTTGGCGTTTTTCCATCCGAGGCGGAAATCCTCTCCTTCGAGGCTGACGACTCGCCCGACAAACGCTCCAATGTCATTGACCGCCTATTGGATGATCCTCGCCGAGCCGACAACTGGGTGGGCTATTGGCAGGACGCTCTGGCCGAAAACCCCAATGTGCTCAAGCCCAAGCTTAACAACACAGGGCCGTTCCGTGAATGGATTTACGAGTCCTTGCTCGACAACAAGCCGATGGATAGGTTCGCCACCGAACTCATCCTGATGGAGGGCAGTGCCTTGGGAGGCGGTCCCGCAGGTTTCGGCATGGCGACCCAAAATGACGTTCCCATGGCCGCCAAGGCTCATGTACTGAGTTCAGCCTTTTTGGGAACGAACCTCCAATGCGCCCGTTGCCACGATGCCCCCTACCATCCCTTCAAGCAGGCCGACCTTTTCGGGATGGCCGCCATGCTGGCTCGCAAACCAGTACAAGTGCCCGCCTCAAGCAGTGTAGTCCTTCCCACAGAAGGTACTCGTCTCCCGTTGGTGGAAGTGACCCTCAAGCCAGGTAGCTCCGTCAAGCCGGAATGGACTTTCGACCACTTTGCAAAAAAACCATCTGCTAACTTTCTACAAAAAACTTCCGACTCCCGCGAAAGTTTGGCCGCTCTCATCACCTCTCCTGAGAACGAGCGTTTCGCCGAAGTCCTTGTAAACCGCGTGTGGAAAAGGCTTTTCGGTCACGGCATAATAGCTTCGGCGGACGACTGGCACAACCTACGCCCATCTCATCCGGAACTACTCACCTACCTCGGACGAGAATTCGTTCGAGGAGGTTACGACCTAAAGAAGCTAGAGCGTCTATTACTCAATTCCCACGCCTATCAGCGGCAGACGCGACCCGACACCGCTCCAAGAAACAAATCGGTCACGCCTCTCTTCGCCGCTGCGATCCGCCGTCGTCTGACAGCAGAGCAAGTGGTGGACGGGCTCTACCACGCGACCGGGTTGCCCATGGAGGTAGGCGAGTTGAACATGGATCGAGACGGAGGTCTCGGCCCCGCAACCTTCCTCAATCTCGGCTACCCGCGCAAAGCGTGGCAATACGCCTCCCTCTCAAACGAACGTGACAGGCCCAGTCTAGCCTTTCCTCGTCTCCAAGCCGTGATCGACGTCCTCGCACAATTCGGCTGGCGAACCTCTCGACAAGATCCGCTCACCAAACGAGAAACCTCACCCCACGCGCTTCAACCGGGAATCCTCTCGAACGGCATTCTTTCGACTTGGTTGACCAGACTTTCCGATGAGCACGGCATAACCAACGAATGCCTAAAAGATCGGAGCCTCGACGAGTTAATAAATGTCATCTTTCTTCGCTTTCTTACCCGTCGTCCCACCGATACGGAAAGGGCTAGCCTGCACACCTTGTTGGCCGAAGGATACGAGACCCGAGTCATACCCCAAGCCGACCGCAAGCCCACACCCTATCCGAAGAAGATTCCCGCCGTTTCTTGGTCCAACCATCTCAGCCCCGAGGCCAATGCCATTGTTATCGAGCTCGAAAAACATGCTCGCGATGGCGCTCCACCCGTCAACTCGCTCGCTCCTGCATGGCGAGAACGGATGGAAGACGCGCTTTGGGCTCTGATCAATTCTCCCGAACTTCTCTTCCTCCCATGACCACTTCCAATTTTGAAGCTTCCTTTTCCCGCCGAAGTTTTCTTGGGTCTGCCGGCTTCGGCTCGTCAGCCTTGCTCGCCAGTGGGTTGGCTTTCGCAAGCGAGAAAAAACCGCACACCAAAGTTCTTCCATTGGGCAAGGCCGAACACTGCATCTTTTTGTGGCTGGGTGGAGGCGCCGCCCAAATGGACACCTTCGACCCTAAGGCCAAAGGCGATCCGAAGGCCAAGAAGGCGGGTTCCTATTACGACGCTATCGATACTTCCGTTGCTGGCGTACAAGTTTGCGAACACTTGCCCCGACTTGCCAGGGAGATGGAGAACGTCACACTCTGCCGAACCATTCGACACGATGTTATCGACGAGCACGCCGCTGCCGCTTATCAAGTGCACACGGGCCGTCCTGTAAGTGGTACCATCACCTATCCGTCGGTGGGATCCGTCGTGGCCCATGAAAAGGAGACCGTTGAAAGGGGTGTTCCAAAGTACGTCGTGGTCGGATACCCGAGCATTTCCCGTAATCCCGGCTTTCTCGGAGCCAAGGCGGGCTACCTTTACCTGCTGGACGTGGAGTCTGGTCCTGCAGGTCTTGCTCGTCCATCTAACGTCGTTTCCTCCCGCTGGAAGCGACGCGAGAACTTGCTCGGTCTGCTTCGCAAAGGCTACCTCTCCCGCAACAAGGAGGATAGGCTTGTACAAGATTACGACGCCACTCTAGAAGATAGTCTCGACTTAGCCGGACCTAAGTTCATGAACACCTTTGACCTTGCCTCCGAGCCCGCCGACTTGCGCAACTTATACGGCGGCGAATTTGGTCAACGCTGCTTGCTGGCCCGCCGCCTCGTTCAGCGTGGGGTTCGCTTTATCGAGGTTTCACACAACCTCAATTTTCTCAACGGTACGGGCTGGGATACACACAACCAAGGTCAGCTCAAGCAGCACCTTCTAATCAAGGAACTTGACCACGCACTCGCCACATTACTGACTGACCTCAAGTCCCACAAACTCCTCGACAAGACCTTGGTTGCGGTTGGGACGGAGTTCGGACGTCCCGCCAAGTTCGACGGAGGCGGGGGTCGGGGACACCACTCCAAGTGCTTCAGTCTGCTGCTGGCGGGCGGTGGCCTCAAACATTGCGGAGCCTACGGTGTTTCGGATGAACTTGCAATGAACGCCGTAGAGGGTCTCGTGCCTCTTCCGGATTACCACGCGACCATTCATGCGGCTCTAGGCATCGATCCCGCTAAGGAACTCCACGCCAGCGACCGTCCGGTTCCCATCACCGACGGCGGCACACCCATCGCAAAACTTTTCGGCTAGGTCAGGATTTGCTTGATCACGTTTCCATGGACATCCGTAAGACGCAGGTCTCTTCCACCATGTCGATAAGTAAGGTGCTCGTGGTCAAGGCCCAGTTGGTTTAGCACGGTCGCCCACAGGTCGTAGACATCGCACTTGTCCTCGGTTACATGATATCCGAACTCGTCCGTGGCCCCATGAATGGTACCGCCCTTGACCCCACCACCGGCTAGCCAAACCGAATAGCCATAAGGATTGTGGTCGCGTCCATTGCTACCTTGAGAAAAAGGAGTTCTTCCGAACTCACCTGCCCAGATCACAAGCGTTTCTTCCAGCAGACCCCTTGATTTCAAGTCCTTCAGCAATCCTCCGATTGGCTGGTCGACTTGGTGGGCCATGGCCGCGTGTCCCTTTTGCAGGGCACCGTGCTGATCCCATGGGTTTGGCGCGTTACCCGCACCTATGCCTTCGTTTAAGCAACTAAGCTCGACAAACCTTACGCCCCTCTCGACGAGCCTCCTAGCCAAGAGGCATTGCTTGGCATAACCTGCCGTTTGCCGATCACGCGAATCGAGGCCATAGAGCTTCTTGGTCGATTCCGTTTCTCCACTTAGGTCGCAGAGTTCAGGCACGGCCGCCTGCATCTTGTAGGCGGTCTCGTAGTTCTTGATGGCAGCTTCAACTTGAATGTCTCCACCCGTTTGCGAGAGGAAAGAATTATCAAAGCCCTTAATGAAGCCGAGCCTGCTTCGTTGCGCCAAGAGGGATTCCCGAGGTTTTACGTTTCGCACAGGTTCGGGCTTGTCCACTTGGAGAATAGAACCCTGATGACCAGCAGGAAGATAGCCGCTTCCATATAGACCTACACCTCCATGGGGGGCAACCGAACCTCCGCTGTGTAGAACGACGAAGCCAGGCAGTTCCTCGTTTGCAGAACCCAAGCCATAGCTTACCCAAGCACCGGCACTTGGATGTCCCATGAAGGGAAAGCCCGTATGAAAGGCATAATTTCCCTGAGCATGCTCGTTCACTTTACTTGTCATGGATCGAATCACGGCTAGCTCGTCCGCCATTTCACCGACTTTTGGAAAAATGGAACTCACGGGAATGCCGCTTTTGCCACAAGTCTTGAACTCGAAGGGGCTTGGAAAGACGTTTCCATTTCTGTTGAATTGAGTCCGTTCGATCTTTACCGGCATTGGCTTGCCGGCATATTTCCTTAACTCGGGCTTGGGATCAAATGAGTCGACTTGCGAGACTCCTCCCGACATGTAGCAGAAGATCACGCTCTTTGCCTTAGGGTTTCGGGCCGATTTTGCCAAAGACTGAGAGGGAGACCCCATCATTCCCTGTAAG
Organism: uncultured Puniceicoccaceae bacterium; assembly: GCA_964576585.1. GTDB lineage: Bacteria > Verrucomicrobiota > Verrucomicrobiia > Opitutales > Seribacteraceae. The sequence continues at coordinate 15,573 of CAZNWO010000034.1, forward strand.
GCCATCAGACCAAAGCCCGTGGAGCATCTGCCGAGCATTTCTCGACGACTTAGCG
>CAZNWO010000034.1:15727-25530 GCA_964576585.1 uncultured Puniceicoccaceae bacterium
GCCCTGTCGTAAACTCGAACTTCACGAATTTTTCCATGCAGGGCTCTTTGCGGACTTGCGGGAAGATGACGAACCCCAAAGGAGAACACACTGTTGCCTTGAGGATAGGACGACCTCCCCGTCTTGTAGGGCTTGCCGTAGGGAAGGCCATTCCTGTAGCCCGATATAGTACCATCGCCTTGGTAAGTGATTGCCACCTGAACGAATTCTTTGCCTGCCTCATTTTCATCCATTCCGCCAAAAGGCTTCGTCCGTTTGAATCCGCTGCTTCCCGCCAGCCAACGACGCGAGTTTTTCTCAGCGAAAACGATTGAGTCGAAGATCACTCCGTTTGGTGACTGAATGGTCACGACACCGCCCGCCCTCTGGTTCAAGTTGTCCAATTTCACCCAAGCTTCCAGCGTTTTTTCGCGAAAACTTATTGGGGTCATGTCGGTTACGGCATGTCCTCCTCCCCGGACTACTAAGGCACCATTCTCGATTTTTGCTCCGGCCTTGGGATGGACAACCAAATCATGAATGGAGTCCTTCCAGCCATTTTCAAAATTCCAATGGAGGGAAGGTTTGGGAGCCTTTGGCTTTTCTATTCCTCCCTTATCCCTCTGTTCTAGAATTCTTTTCTTAACAGGGTTTACGATTTCAGCTAAAGTGCTTTCGGATTCGGCCAATTCATTTTCCAAAGCTTCCTTCTCAGCCATAGCCTTTTTAAGTTCACCTGAAGCCCCGCTAAGGTAATTCAAGGCATTTTTCAATTCTTCCTCCTTTGCGGAACGTCCCATCGCCAGACGAAACATTCTGGCAATCTTTTCTTCTTCCGTGGAACCTTCCACCTTGTTCGCAAAGTCTCGCGCAGCTCCAATGACAAATGGATCGTTCATCAAAGTAAGCGATTGCGCAGGAACATTCGTGATGTCTCGCTTACCCTTAGTTGTAGCCGGCACGGGGGCATCGAAAACCGTCAGAAAAGCATCCAGCGAATTTCGCCGTGATTGCCGGTAAACGGCTCGCCTTGAGGTATTGCCTCCTTCTGAACCACCTTCGGCTACTCGATCAAGCGAAAGCCTCTTGGAAACAGCAAGAATCGAGTCCCTGATGGGTTCCGCCTCAAGTCGCCTTAAGTTGGCTCTGGTCAAAAACCGATTGCTTGGATCCTTTTCCTTGGCGTTTCGCGAAGGCGTTGAAGTAAGTCGAAAGGACTTCGCGGTAGCTAGGTAACGAATCATTTTCTTAATGGACCATCCATCGTCCCTGAACTTCAAGGCCAAGTGATCCAGCAAATCGGGGTGACTGGGTTTTTCTCCCAATCGACCGAAGTTATCCGGTGTTTCCACCAAACCTTTTCCGAAAAGGTGAAGCCAAATGCGGTTAACGATCACACGAGCAGCCAAGGGATTTTCGGGATTTAGAATGTCATCGGCATATTCAAGTCTTCCGATGGAGTGCTTTGGGTAGGGCTTATCGTCAAAGGCTTCCAAAAACCTTCTGGCGACGGGCTCACCAGGAGTCTTGTGGTTTCCCCTTAGGAAGAGTGGTTGATCGAAAGGTTTGTTGTCCAGAATTCCCGGAGCCAGGCGAGGAGTTACTAATTCACCTTCCAGCCGACGATACTCGTTAACGGCCTTGGAAGCTCCGGGAAGTTCCTTGAGTGACGTTGTCAGCAGACCTTTCCTGACAAAATAGCTGAGCATTCTTGCTTGGGCATCGGAAGCCTTGTTCTTTTCCCAAGCAGCAATGGCATTACCCACGACCTGCGAATACCTTTCCGCCAAGTCGCTCGCATCAGCTGGAACGGCGTCATCCGCAAAGATCGGGGTCAAGACTTCGGCAATTTCATCTCTGGGAGGTTGCTGTCCGGGAGAAACCAACAAAGCCTCGGTAACCCCAAACCAGGAACGCGTACCACCGCCAGCTTCTATCGGGTGGTTTCTGTTTGTATTTGCCTCAAGGTGGCCTTTGTCGCCAGACCAATACTTGGTGTTCCAGCTGATCCACTTTTCCTGATTCGGATCGGGAGATCCTTTCGGGTAAACCGTACCTCCCCTCGGATAATTCCAAACCACGTACCGCAGGCTGGTTCCCCTGTCGCCGATTGCGCGAATCCATACGTTTCCTTCATCAAATTCGAAGTGGGGCGAAGACAAGGTTCCGTTGTGCTTGGTAGAAAGCAGATGCGTGTATGCCCCTGAGGGAAGGATACGGTCGAGAATGCGGTCTCCCGCAGTCAAAACGTGAAAAGACCCTGCGGGGGAAGGTCTCTTACCCATGCCCGGCCCACTTCGAGACCATTCCGAATAATCCTTCTGCTCACCTAGCTTCCAACTCCCCCTGTAGGCACCGGAGTGACGTTTCTCCAAGGTTCCTTTGCTGGCTTGGAATTCCTTTTTCTGGACTTCCCATGCATTGGCAAAGCCTTCCTTATTCGTATTTCTAAGCCTAGCCCAAGTACGCAATGGGTTGTGAGCGTTACCGTCTCCAATGGCATCCTGCCATTTCTTGGAAGGAGGCTTAATGAGAATCTCGGCCAAGCCTGAAGCGGTCTTCCTCCATGCCTTGACCAGTTCTGCCCGAATATCTCGCTTCAGGCTTCTCAGGCTCTCCTTGTGCAGTTCAATCCTCTCCGGGGACTCGATCACCCTCTGGGCGGGCCTGCCGTTGGAAAGGATTCCGAACAAGGCGTAGTAGTCCTTCTGGCTGATGGCGTCGAACTTGTGGTCGTGACATCTTGCGCAGGAAACGGTTAATCCGAGAAATGCCTTAGTCACCACGTCGATTTGGTCGTCGGTAAATCGGACATGCTCATCCAAAGCGTCCGTCGGAGCGAAACCGTGCAGGACAAACCTAAGGTTGGCCGTCCCAATTGCAGACTCGTTCAAACCCAGTTCCTCGTTCAAACGTGGAGCAGGCAGCAAGTCGCCCGCCAAGTGTTCCCTGACCAACTGGTCATAGGGAACATCCGCATTCAGGGCTCGAATCAAGTAGTTCCTGTATCGGTAGGCATTGGGTATATTGGGGTCGCCCTCACTGCCATGCGAGTCCGCATACCTGACCCAATCCATCCAGTGACGTGCCCAACGCTCGCCAAACTGAGGCGATTCCAGCAATTCGCCTACCAGCTTTTCGACCGCCGACTTAGGATTATTGGCGTAACTCTTGCCAAAGGCATCTTGCTGTTCCTCGGTGGGCGGCAAGCCTATGATTGCAAAGTTAAGACGCCTGAGCAGAGTGAAGGCATCCGCAACCTCGTTTGGCTCAAGTTTGGCTCTTTCCATACCTTCGAGAAGAAATTTATCCACTGGATGTCCGGACCATTCATTGTTCACGACTTGCGGAGGCAGGGATTTCCTTATCGGCTGGAAACTCCACCATTTCTTTCGGCGTTCCCTAATGGCTTCCCATGAAGTCGTCTCGGCCAATTGCTCAGCAGAAGGTGGCTTTTCTCGGGGGTCGGGAGCCCCCATTGTGATCCATTTCCTGAAATCCTCCAATACGTTTTTGCCTAGGCGTGGCCCATTTTTCGGCATTCGCAAATCCTCAAAATCATGACGAATCGATTGGAAAAGGAGGCTCTCTTCAGGTTTTCCCGGCACGATAGCGGGACCCTCACTACCTCCCTTCGACCATCCGCCCTTGAAATCCAAAGCCAACTTCGCCTTGGCCTTACCTGAGCTATTGTGGCATTCGTAACAATGCTCGACGAGGACGGGACGAATTTTTTTCTCGAAGAATTCAATCCCTTCATTTGCGAACAAATTCAAGGGAAGAAAGATGAGAGCTGTGTACAAGACGGTCTTCACTTCTTTATTAACTTTTGAAATTAAGAGTGCTTTGATCTTTTGGAAAAAGCGAGATTTCATCATAAGGCCAGAAATCACGCTGGATATTTCCAAGGCTTACGGTATTCGCGACGTAGAAGTTTTTGGGCCTCTGGGTCATTGGGAATGGTTTCCTTGTTTCCGTCCCATGCAACACCCCTGCCAAGCTTGTAGGAGAGCATCCCAAGCATGGGAAGCACGGATGAACGGTGAGAGGATTCTATGTCGCAGACGGGTTTGCTCTTTTTCTCGATCGAATTAAGGAAATCAGCCCAGAGGAGCTTGAGGTTGTGTCCGTCGGGTTCCTGCAGCTTGTGACCCTCGTGGATGGTTTTTTCCTTGGGGTCGGCCGGATGGAAAGTCCAACCGTCTCGCCAACCCATATGAAAGACTCCTTTCGTGCCATAGAAATAGGCACCGATTGCATGCTTTTCGGAATAATTTCGGGCATACTTGCGATGTTCCCATGTGGCCGTAAAGGAATCGAACTGGAAGGTAGCGACTTGGGTATCAGGGGCATCGGAGGTCTGAAATTTGTCATTGAAGACGGCGTTTCCACGCACAGGTCTGCCTCCAGTGGAATGAACATACTTGGGTGCCTTTTCGTCTGTCCACCAGAGGACTTGATCGAGCCAGTGCACGCCCCAGTCACCGAGCGTCCCGTTGGCAAAGTCGAGAAAGTTTCGCCAACCGCCGGGATGAATGCGAGTGTTGAAAGGTCGTAATGGAGCGGGTCCGCAATAAAGATCCCAATCGAGACCGTCGGAAGGGTCTTGGTTTCGGGAAGGGGTTTCCTTCCCTCCACCTCCTGCCACGAATAGTCGGACCATGCCGATGTCACCCACTGCTCCACTCTTGAGAAACTTCATGCCCGAAACATGGTGAGGTCCAATTCGCCTGTGAAGACCAACTTGAGCAGTGATTCCCGAAGCCTCGGCAGCCTTCACCATGGCTTGGCTCTCCCCAATCGTGTGGCCCGTTGGCTTTTCCACGAAAACGTGAGCACCCGCCTCACAAGCGGCGATAAAGGGCAGGGCATGCCAATGGTCTGGAGTGGCAATGATGACGATCTCCGGCTTTTCCTTGGCAATGAGTTCGCGGAAATCCTTGTATCCCTTTGGTAAATCGCCGGAAAGACGCTCAACCTTCTCGGCCGAGACATCGACTGCCTCCTCGTCGACATCGCAGAGGCCTACCACCTTCGCTTGACCCGCAGCCATAGCCTCTTGCAGCACGTTCATCCCCCACCAACCCGATCCGATCAGAGCAGTCTTGTACTTGCGCCCCGCCTTGGCGGCGAGAGATGGAACGGTGAAACCTGCAGCGATGGAGCCGACTGCAGTGGTCGTCAAGAAATGGCGTCGGTTTGATCTCATGGTGAATCGTTGTCTTTTATCTGCCTATTACTACCAAGGTCGGAACATTTGGACATTCAATTTGCAAAAAAAGTGCATTCAATTGAAAAAGCATTAAAGGCAAAAAACAAATTATCAATTCTACAAAATTGCCACAAGCAGGGGGCTAGCTAACGGATTCTTCATTCCGAAAACAGAAATCCTTCTTTGGCGTTGGGTAAGCATAATTCTAGGGGGAAACTCTCTCTAACTTTTCGAGTTTTCCACGCTTGGTCAAGTATTGGCTTGGGTTTTCCCTCAAATCGTTTGAAGCTCAATGAGCAGACATTCGTTTTGAAGCTATGCCAATAGACAAGAAAATCGTGGTGGTCGCGGATGATTCCTGCGGTTGGCCAAACCTGACCAGGCTCCCAAACGGCGAGGTCATCTGCACCTATTTCAATGCTCCGAGCCACGGTCTGGAGGAGGGCGATCTGGTATGCTCGGCCAGTGGCGACGGAGGCATGACTTGGACGCGCCGCGGTATTGTTGCCATGCATCCCGAGGGTGGAAACCGCATGCATCTTGCGGTTGGACTGGCGAATAACGACGACTTGCTTGCCTTTTCCAGCGGTTTTTTCGTGAAGGACGGTGAGTTCACCTCTTTTGCAGGACAGTGGCTTTCTCGATCATCGGATAGTGGCAGAACTTGGCAGGAGGATTCCAAGCCCAAGGTTGCAGCTCCCTGCACCGACCGCATCCCTTTCGGAAGAGTGCTAAAGCTTGCCGATGGGCGATTGGCTTATTCCTGCTATAGTTCTCAAGGCAAGGGAAACCCCAGCAAGACTTGGATTGGTTTTTCGGAAGACGATGGGATCACTTGGTCAACTTCTTCGCAATTTGGAGAGGACGATTCGAACGAGGCGACTTTGCTGGAAACGCAACCCGGCATATTGTTTGCGGCAGTTCGCACACACATTGACCACCACGTTAAGCTTTGCAGAAGTCGAGACGGAGGCAAAACCTGGCAGGACGATGGTCCGCTTACTTTGCCCATGCAGCATCCGGCCGACCTCATTCGTCTTGGGGACGGCTTGCTTCTTCTCACCTATGGCATCCGCAACCGAGGATTGATGGGCATTGGTGTAAGACTGAGCAAGGACGATGGGGAAACCTGGCGTCCGCCTTGGGTCATCCACCAGTTCGGCGAAGACGCAACTGACTGTGGTTATCCTTCCACGGTAATGTTGGATGAGGACGGGACTATGCTGACGGCCGCCTACACGGACCACGAGCAAAGCCTCAAGAAAGACGCCGAAGGCTATCGAGTACTAACGTTCAGATGGTCGCTCAAGGACTGGCTGGACAAGAAGACCCTGAAGTCCATCTCCGATGGCAAGAAGCTGAAGATCTAGTTCGTTCAGGCTCGACGCTCACAGCTTTTGCGGGCATTCATCAAGCTTTTCCCATATAAATCCTCGTTAACTGAAACTTCATGAGTGAAAACATTTGTCGTTGGGGTATTCTCGGGACTGCGGGAATAGCCAAGAAGAACTGGCAGTCGATCAAGAACGCCGGAAATGCTCACTTGGTTGCCGTGGCCAGCCGCGATACTTCCAGAGCCCAAGCTTATGTCGACGAATGTCAGGGACACGTTCCTTTTGACCCCGCCCCAAGGGCAATAGGAAACTATGAGGAGATGTTGGCAAGCGATGATATCGATGCCGTCTACGTTCCCTTGCCCACAGGCCCTAGAAAAGAGTGGGCTATCAAGGCTGCCCAAGCAGGCAAGCACCTCATGTGCGAGAAACCCTGTGGAGTAAACTTAGAGGAAGTCAGGGAAATTACAGAGGCATGTCGAGAAGCTGACGTCCAGTTTATGGACGGCGTCATGTTCATGCACAGCGAACGCCTCGACAAGGTACGCAAGACCATCGATGACGGGGAAAGCATTGGAAAGCTCCGTCGAATCGCCACTCAGTTCAGTTTTTGGGCACCCGACGATTTCTTGACCAGCAACATTCGAATGCACAGCGACCTCGAGCCATTGGGTTGCCTAGGAGATCTTGGCTGGTACAACATCCGCTTCAACCTCTGGGTAATGAACTACCAGATGCCTCGTGTGGTTACCGGAAGGTTGCTGAACGCCTCGGGAAGATCGGACAGTCCCAGCCCGGTACCTACCGAATTCTCGGGAGAAATGCTCTTTGAGGATGACGTTTCAGCGAGCTTCTACTGTTCCTTTCTGACGGAGCATCAGCAATGGGCTCACGTCAGCGGAACCAAGGGCAATCTGAGGATCGACGATTTCGTACTTCCCTACTATGGCAATGAGATCGCATTCACCGTGTCAAACCCAGTGTTCGACCAGACTGTCTGCGACTTCAACATGGAGAGGCGAGAAAGGCGAGTTGCCGTCGCCGAATACAGTGACAGCCACCCAAGCTCCCAAGAGACAAAGCTTTTCAGGAATTTTTCAAAACTTGCCCTGTCCGGAACTCCCGATCCTCTCTGGCCCGACCTCGCGATCAAGACCCAACAGGTTATGATGGCTTGCGTGGAGTCAGCGGAAAACGGTGGCAAAGAAATCAGCTTGTCCTAACAGCAGCCTTCCACCTTGGTCGGCACCGACTTGTGAATCGCCAAAGCGAGAAGCCCTCCCATTACGGGTCCCAGCAAATATAGCCAAAGGTATTCCCCGTTTCCCGCAACCCATGCGGGACCCAAGGTTCGGGCCGGATTCATCGATGCTCCCGTCATCGGCCCAAAAAAGTAGGCATTGATTCCAACGGTAGCTCCAACAAGCACGGCAATTCGAGGGATGGAAGTTCCCACAAGACAGGGCGCCCTCAGAATCGTGAACATGAGAATGAAGGTTATTCCAATCTCAATTGCAAAAACCAAGCCGGTGGAAAGCGATTCCTTGGGTAGGGTCATGCCGGCAACCTCATCGTTTATCAGAAAGACCAGCAAAGCTCCCGCAGTTGCCCCAAGGCATTGCGCCGCAACAAAGTTAAGCAATTTTCTCTTCTCAAGCTTTCCGTGAAGAGCGAAGGCGATTGATACCACTGGATTGAAATGAGCACCGGAAACCTTTCCAAACAGCATGATCATACCGCCAACAGCACACCCGAAAGCAAGGGATACTCCAAGCAAGGATGCTCCTAGTGCAACGGCTCCCGTTCCAACTGCAACCATGACGAATGTGCCAAAGAACTCGGCCAATTCCCTTTTCATCCTCTCAGGTTCTTACTGGACTTTGTTCGGCAAGCAAAGGTTATCGGGCGGTCCAGCCTCCGTCCACGACGAGCATGGAACCGGTAACGTAACTGGCTGCGTCGGATGCTAGGAAGATGGCGACGCCTTGGATTTCGCGAAGTTCGCCCCAACGTTCCATGGCAGTGGCACCGACGATGAATTTCTTGCCCTCCTCGGTGTCGGCAATGGGCTCGTTCATGGGAGTTAGGAATGGGCCGGGACAAATGGCGTTCACGGTTATTCCCTGCTTTGCCAACTCCAAGCCGAGGGCTCGGGTCATCTGGGCTACGGCACCCTTGCTGGTGGCGTAGGGCGTACGGTTGGCCAAACCGACCAAACCGAGGGCGCTGGACAGGTTGATGATGCGACCCGAGCCGCGTTCCTTCATATGCGGAAGGACCGCTCGGGAGGCCAGCCAGACACCGTTCACGTTCACGTCCTGCACGTACTTGAAGTCTTCAGGGGACACTTCGTCGATGGCGCCCCGCACGTTAACGCCAGCGTTGTTGACGAGGATATCCACTTGACCAAAACGTTCCAGTGCGACGGCGACCATAGACTCGGCATCCGTCTCCTTTGTGACGTCGGCCTCGAAGCCGACGGCCTTCACACCAAAATCATCGGCGATTTGTGAGGCGGCAGCTTCTGCCTCAGTTAGGTTGCGCGAGACGAGGAACACATCGGCTCCTGCGGAGGCGAGACCTGCCGCCATGGCTTGACCGAGACCCTTGGAACCTCCCGTTACGAGGGCTACTCGTCCCGACAGGTCGAATTGCTTAATGCCGGGCAACATAACGATACGATCTAGCGTGAAGGGAAGAAATCAAAGGTCGAAGCGATCAAGATTCATCACCTTGTCCCAAGCGGCAACAAAGTCTTGCACGAAGGACTGTTCCGAATCATCGCATGCGTAAACCTCGGCAATGGCTCGAAGCTGTGAGTTCGAACCGAAAACCAAATCGACTGCAGAAGCTGTCCAGAGAATTTCACCCGAATCTTGGTCGCGTCCCTCGTAGAAGTGCTCGCATCTTTCGGATTTCTTCCAGTCGGTGCCCATTTTTAAGAGATTCACGAAAAAGTCGTTAGTTAGACTCTCAGTTCGGTTGGTAAAGACACCGAGCTCGGACTGACCGACGTTTGCGTTCAGCACTCTCAGGCCTCCAACCAAGACAGTCATTTCCGGGGCCGTCAACTTCAGCATCTGGGCCCGATCGACCAAGAGCTCTTCAGACGAGCGAGAACCACCGTTTCCGTGAAAGTTACGAAAACCGTCTGAGGTCGGTTCAAGCACGGCAAAGGACTCGACGTCGGTTTGCTCCTGAGAAGCATCTCCTCGTCCAGGAGTGAAGGGAACCTTTACGTCACGCCCTGCATTTTTAGACGCTTGCTCAACTCCTGC
>CAZNWO010000035.1:0-2327 GCA_964576585.1 uncultured Puniceicoccaceae bacterium
GCGTGAGGAGGGCTACTTCATCAAAGGTTTTGCTGATGGGCCTAGGAAAACTTGGTACGCGAACGGCACGATTCGTCTTCATGCCAATTACAGTGGAGGTCTCCGCCATGGGACGTTCACTACATGGCACGAAAACGGCAAGGTGAAGGAAAAGTCGAATTACCTCGATGGTAAGCTGGATGGTCTGGTGATCCTGCATTATCCAGATGGACGAGCGAAGGAGACCGCTAGCTACAGGAATGGAAGGAGGCATGGTATGCTGAAGAGGTTTCATGATAATGGAGTCTTGATGAACCAGTGGGTCTTCAGCAGTGGGAAGTATCATGGTCCATGGTTGACCTTTTACAGGACGGGAGAAAAGAAAACCCGTCGTCGCTATAACAATGGTCGCTTGGAGTCCGCCAAGGTCTGGACTCCAAAGGGTAGAGAGGTGAGTGAATGTGTTGAGGATGGCAATGGGACAATCGTTCTCTATGAATGGGATGGTACTGAGAGTGGGCGTGAATTCTATGTCGATGGAAGAAAAGTGAGCGACTGATTGAGCATCGACCCCTTTCATGAAGCCTTCTTCTGGAGTCCTTGATTGCTGTCGGAGAGCCCTCTCGCCGGGCTTTCTTTTTATTGTGCTCCTTTTTATTTGTTCAGCATCAAGCGGCTTGAGTTCCAAGAAGCCGAACATTGTGATCATCATGGCAGACGACATGGGTTTTTCCGACATTGGTTGCTATGGCAGTGAGATAGAAACCCCGAATCTGGACAAGTTGGCCGCCAATGGTTTGCGGTTCGCTCAATTTTACAACACTGCTCGTTGTTGTCCGACGAGAGCTGCCCTCCTGTCGGGAGTCTATCAGCATCAAGCGGGAATAGGCTTGATGACCGGGGACAGTAACTTGCCCGGCTATCGAGGAGAGTTTGGCCGAAACGTCGTTTCTATCGCCGAGGCTCTTGAAGAAGGTGGATATCGTCGCTATATGACGGGCAAATGGCACGTCACGCGGCATGTCCGACCCAATGGTCCCAAGGACAATTGGCCCATTCAACGTGGCTTTGAGAAATTTTATGGCACCATCATCGGGGCAGGCAGCTTTTATGATCCCGCGACCCTCTGCAGGGGCAACCGATTCATTACTCCTGAAAACGACAAGCTATACAAGCCCGACCTGTATTACTATACGGATGCCATTAGCGACAATGCCGTATCATACCTCCGTCAGCACGCCGACGAAAGTCCTGAGAAGCCTTTGTTTCTTTACGTCTCTTACACCACGGCCCATTGGCCCTTGCATGCTCTGCCTCGCGACATAGCCAAGTACAAGGGCAAGTACGATGTCGGATTCGAGCCCATACGAGCAAAGCGATTCGAGCGACTAAGGAAACTCGGCTTGATTCCCTCCGACCTAAAGCTGTCCGCGCCTGCTGGAGATTGGGGAAAGACCTCGAACAAGGAATGGGAGGCCCGGAACATGGAGGTCTACGCGGCCATGATCGACAACATGGATCAAGGCATCGGCAGAATCCTATCCGAGTTTCGGAGGCAGAAGACACTTGAGGATACCCTTGTCTTCTACCTTCAGGATAACGGTGGCTGTGCCGAAGGTTTTGGCCGATACAGCCCGAAGCGCCCCTACCGAACTGATTACAAACCGCTCGGTGTCGACGGTTTTCAGACGAAGATTTGGCCCCCAATGCAGACGCGAGACGGGCGTCCCGTAAAGAACGGCCCCGATGCCATGGCTGGGCCGGAGGATTCCTTTACCGGAGTTGCTCGAGGTTGGGCCAACGTGTCGAACACGCCCTTCAGGGAGTTCAAGCACTTTGCCCACGAGGGCGGAATCTCCACGCCTCTCATCGCCCATTGGCCCAATGGTATCGGTACTTCAATCAAGGGCGGAATCGATCATCAACCTGGTCATGTCATCGATCTCATGGCTACCTGCTTAGACGTTGCAGGGGTTGCTTATCCGAATGAGTTTCGCGGAAACAAGATTCAACCTCTCGAGGGCGTGAGCCTGAGGCCTGCCCTTGTGGGGAAGAAGCTTAAACGAAAAGATGCCTTGTACTTCGATCATCACCTGAACGGCGCCGTTCGTGACGGTAAGTGGAAACTGGTTCGATACGGTCGCACAGGTCGTGACGCGAAGCTTTACCCGTGGGAGCTTTTCGATATGGAGAAGGATCGTTCCGAAACCACGAACCTAGCGAATGATCATCCTGATAAAGTCCTTGAACTGGAAAAGAAATGGGAGCAGTGGGCGGTTCGTGCGTTGGTGAAGCCTTGGCCTTGGAAAGTGGATTGAGCTTTCCTGCTTTCCTTGATTGCTTTTTCC
>CAZNWO010000035.1:2427-7771 GCA_964576585.1 uncultured Puniceicoccaceae bacterium
CCCGAAGATGGATTCGTTTCCATTGTGGTCAAGGACTCGGAGGGTAGGACGGTCTGCAGTTTGGCGAAAGCCATGCCCGTAAAGAAGGGGAAGCAGTCGATCAATTGGCATGTCGGAAGCACGAAGCATTGGTGGACCGAAGAGCAGTTTGGCAAGTTCAAGAACTGGAGGAAGAACTTTGGCCATGTCCCGATTCCCGACAGACCATGGACTCCGGTCAAACCAGGTTCCTACACTTGGAAAGGGATTTGGCGCAAGAAGTTCAGTCTTTCACTTCGTGGATGGGCTTATCATGGAAGCAGTCAGCCTTGGGACGTCGCCCAAACCGACAGGTGGGGTGGGGAGCACGGCGTCCCCGCCGCATGCGCGGCAGATTCCGAAAGAGTTTACCTAGGATGGACGGGAAACGAAGTGGGCAAAGCCATGATCGCTCTCGATCCCGTGGAAAATGGTAAGGCAATACAGGATCCTCTCTGGAGCCAAGTCGGTGGTTTTTCCTCCGTTCAGCGAATTGCTGTTGATAATGGCATCGTTTATTTTGTTTCAGCCAACACGATCGCGGCAATCAATGCCAAGACGGGTGCGCCTCATGGCGGACCAGAGTTGCACAAGAGGTTGTCGGGGATTTGGGAGAATCCTTCAGGGAAACCCCATCATATAAACACGATCGAAGACGGCTTTTCCGCCGCCGACGGAAAACTTTACCTCACCTTCTACGATGCCAATTTGATTGCGCAGTTGAACGCCGTTACGGGAATGGTGGTCAAGACTTTCAGCGTCAGCTCTCCGGGCGCGATTTCCGCAGTCAGCGACAAGTTGGTTTACGTGACTTCGGACTCCTCCAAGGTTTTGGCTCTAGACCCGACTAACGGAGAATTCAAGGTCGCTGTGGATGGCTTGACGAATACCGACTGTCTGGCCGTTGATGGAAAAGGGAACCTCTGCCTGAGCTTCGGATATCCTAAGCCTCGCATCGACGTCTTTTCGCCGGACGGAAAACTACTCTCCACCATGGGCAAGGCCCGAAGAGGGGTCGGAGTACCATGGGATAGGGACACTCTAATCCACTCGACCGAGATGGCCGTCGACAAGAACGGCTTGATCTGGTTGGCGGAGGCGATGCATCCGAGGCGCGTCAGTGTCTGGGATCCGAGTCTAGGGAAATGTGTCCGCGAGTATTTCGGGCCGACCCACTACGGTGCCAGCGGCGCGGTGATCAATCCACGTGACCCAAACCTTGTTCTTGCCGAGGGTTGCGAGTTCAGGATCGATCCCGAGACCGGCAGGTCGACGATGCTTGGAATGGTTGCCGTGCCGGAGATTCCGAATGCGGCTCGATTCTGTGAGAGTCCGGACGGCAGACAATTTTTGGCGACCGTGCACCAAGGTACGTCTTGGAACCCTAGAGATCCTCGGCGCCCTAAAAGAATCGAGATTCGTGAACGTCTGGGGGAAGGCCACTATAAGCTTCGCGCCACAGTTGTCCCGCAACCCAAGATGAGGCGAACCGCATTTTGGGCTGACGCAAACGACGACGCCAAGGAGCAACCTGAGGAACTGTCCTACTTGGAAGCCGTCTTGGACAGTACCGTGCATCACCTGAGGGTGATATGCGTCAATTCGGATTTAACTCTTTTTGGTTACGATGCGGCGAAGAAGAATGGCCTGATGATCAAGCTCAAGGGTTTTACCGATTGTCACGCTCCCGTCTATGACTTGGTGAATTCCAAGCGATTGCCGATCAAGCGGGGTCCTGTTCCCTCGCCCGACAATCGACTGGTTCTCTCCCACGACCATTCCTACTTTTACTGCCATGACGTGGAGTCGGGAAAACTGTTGTGGACATACGCAAACTCTTTTTCCGATTCCGGTGGGTCTCATCACGCCTGCAAGCCGACCCGTGGAATGATTCGCGGCGCCTACGGCATTGTGGGGGCAGGCCTTCTGGACAATGCCGCAGGAGCCGTCTGGGCTATGCCGACCAATTGCGGCGAGTGGCACCTGCTGTCTGAGGATGGATATTATCTTTCCAGGCTCTTTCAGCCCGTGGTCTCAAGGAGGGGGTGGCCGAATGCCCGGGTGGGTGCAAATATGGACAACTCCCCTCCTGGACATGGGTTCGAGGATTTCGGTGGGTCCTTGACTCAAGGAAAGGACGGTAAGCTCTATGTCCAAGCAGGCAAGCTGGCCGTATGGAACCTCGGCTTGAGCGGGCCTGAAACTATTCGTTCCTTGAAGGGTGGAGTCCTGCGAGTGACTGCTGAGGACGTCGAGAGAGCCGGCAAGGTGCCCGTCCTGAGCCTAGTGCCTTAACAAGTCGGCTGAAATCAATCCGGATGCAACTTTGGCTACCGATAGATCCAACGGTAGCGCTGCGAAAAGGAGAGCTTTCCGGCGACCGTGATCGGCAGCAGCAATTCTTGCCTGCCACCTGAACTTCTCAGGATGGGGTCGTCCTCCTTGGCTCCTTCGGGGAAATCGACCTTGTATTTTTCGTCGATTGCATAGCCGTCATCTTCCTTGGTGATTTTGGCTCCGACGGCGGCAAGGTAGTGTAGCTTCCTGTTTTCCGAGTTGCCCTCGATATTTATCTTTCTCGTGATTTGCGGAATCAATTCCACTTTCGGTTGGGGAAAGTCGGATATCCTGAGGTTTTCGAACTCGTATAGGAACTTCGGTCTTCTTTGCTTGTCTCGCTCGTATCCCAAGAACCTGAATCCTGAAGCCCTTCCATAATCGGCAAGTTTTGGCCAAGAGGTGTCGGGAGATTCCAGGAAAGCAAAGGATGGTTCCTTGGGTAGATCGATTTTTGCATAACCCGCAGGAGCCTGAAAACCTTGACCTCGACCATTCCAATGACGGTTCCCGTCTATGAACGCTCCTTGCCAGAGCATGGCAAGGCGCATGGCGTTCGCATCAAATGCTATGTTTACCGATTGGGGATATCCCACGCCTATGGAGCGTGTTCCCGATCCTGCAATGAAGTTCCTGTAGATGACTGCCTCCCCCTCTTTTTCAGGAAGGATGGGGATCGAAGGACCTTTGCCTTTGCCGACCGTCCTCGTAAGCCATGCCGTACGAACACCGGGTCCACGCCAACGCAAGGATAGAGAACTTGGTCCGTTGCGCTGAAAGTAGGAGAGCTTGAACGGGTAGCTTCCTGGTTTCAGGTTTATGCCCCCGGTCTTTGGAGAGTGTTTGTGAATGCCGTCGTGATCGATGATCCTCTGGTTGTTGACCTCAAGTCTGGACCCGTCGTCGGATGCCAACTCGAAGGAATATCTCCCCGAATTGGGTACGGAAATTACGCCTTCGAAGAGAAGCGCGAAGTTATCCTTCTTTTTGGCCAATCGATTGCTGATGAGTTTCCCTCGACTCAATTTTTCCTCTCTCGAATGTTCGATTTTCTCGAAATCCGGAAGTCGATCCCAAGATCCCTCGTAGACCTTCATCGTGATTGCGGAAGGACCGATAGGCTTGCCGTCGGGAGTTTTCATGCTCTTTTCAACAAGCATCGTCCCCTTCATATAGAAGACATGACCCGGAAGCGTGCAGACGTAAGGGTATCTGCCCGTCGTCTTGGGGGCCTCGAAATAAAAGACGGCAGTGGATCGGGGGGCTACCAAGGTTGTGCTGAAGAGAATTGCAGGATGATCCGGTACATACTGTTTGGCAATACCTTCGCTGCCTAGGTTCCATGCCTTCTTTGACACTTCTAGCCCTATGTCCGAGTTGGTTGGCTTGCAGATTACGAGGTTGTGGGGCATGTCGTCACTGTTTTGCAGCGTGAGCTTAACCTTTTCCCCGGGCGATACGCGAAAGGAGTCCAAGTCGTAGCGCATCTGGCCGCGCAAGGTTTCTATGTCGATTTCAATGTCGACTTTCTCGAATCCCTTTGGTGGTGGAGAAGATTTTTGGATTTGGACAGTAAGGTGTCCATGAGCCTTGTGGTCATGTTTTTTTTCAGCTTGGTCGGCAGCAGAAAGAAGGCTAGTTAGCGCCAAAACCGAAAAGGTTGTCCTGATGTGTAGAAGCACAGCTGAATTGTTCGTCGAAAGATGATGGTCTGTTGCGGACTTACTTTCGCCTTTGCAACGTTGACTATGCGGTCGAGGTTGGTTGTGCCTCGGAGAAGTACCCCGGATGGTGGGGTTCTCGTCAGTTGTGGGGGTAGCTTGAAGGCTAAATGTTTTTTTCCATTTCCCGCTCAATCAATTCCTTGATTGTTTCGATCGCCAAACCAACTTCCATTCTGACGTCGTTACCTTTTCTTACGACTTTCTGGCTTTCGAGAATCTCGGCAAGGAAGGGTTTCGATTCTTTTCCGAGGGCGACCATTGCCATCATGCCGCGCGCCATGTTCTCGAGTTGAATGGCGGTCTCTTCGTTGTCGGTTTTGACGATTGCGACGACTTTGAGTTCTCCGGCAGTTTCGCCCATTGCCATTCCTGCGGACCTCACTTTCTTGACCATGGCTCCGCCTCGTCTTTCGAGGTCGTGGAATTTGGAAGCTTTTCTTATGTCCACGTAGGAGATGAAACCGGGTTTTTTCAGGGTTGCCCTGAGCTCATCGAGCAAACCGATTGGGGCACGAGAACTGCCTTTCCCTTTCGCCAGCTTTATTCCCTGTGAAACATAGCTGGAATCCGGTCCTGCAATGGCCGTGTCCTTCTTGATGATTGAGAATGCCATAGGATGCCTTCTGTCTTGGTTGACTGAATGGACTTTGTTTTTTCCGACCAAGGTCGTCTCCAGGGTTTCGTTCTTCTTGGCGAAGGCCTCAATTGTTTCCTCGTCGATGCCACCCTTCATGATGGCGATTCCTTTCTTCCGCTCTCCACTGCCGAACATGGTTAGATTGGCAAAGGCCATTGGGTTCAGTCCGATCTTTTCGGTCATGCTCGTGAGGCGTTCCATTGCGTCGGGCTTTGCATCAAGTTCCTCAAGGATGAAGGAACCGATGGTTGATTTTCTGGCGGCGTCGAAGTCTACGTGCATCAACCAGTTGGCATCATCCGAGACTTGAGAAAGATCCAAGGGCTTTCCTGAAATTCCTGCTGCTGAGGTTAGGACTAGAATTAGAGTGGTGATTTTCTTTGCATTCATTTTCGTGATAAATTTTGAATTTTTTCTATTCTTGCCCAAGTTAAGGTGAAATTGCAAGGAATCATCATTCAAATGTTCGCTTTCCTCAGGATGTTGTGAAAGCTTCCTTGGAAAACGTTTTCCATTTAGCGAAGAATCTTGATCGCCTGCAACATAACTACAGGATAACAAAAGTGATTATTCGTCCCAAGGCAGTATTGATCCTCTTGCTCCTTTCTGCAGGTTGCAAGCCGAGTCC
>CAZNWO010000035.1:7871-11467 GCA_964576585.1 uncultured Puniceicoccaceae bacterium
TTGGCTGGAGATGCACATCCCTCGGGCTTGCGTTACTGGACCGATTCCTTTTCTCCGGTCAAGGCCAACGGCGCCTATGTTTCAGTAATCCATCGAGAGGATGAGTACGAGCTTTGGAGGGGTTCCTTGGTTTACAAGGGTTTGCCCACGCAAGGGCGGCTTGCTCCCCATTACCAGAGCGCGAAGGTGGACGAGAGGGTGTGCATCGTCAGTCGAGGACCGACCTTGAATTCATTGGGCAAGGGAGAAGTTCGCTTTGACGCAACCTTGATCAACGACGTGCATTTACCGAAGGAGCCGGGCAAGCCTTCCAATGACAAAGGTTTCACGAGGACCTCGATGAACTGGTTTCCCGGCATCGGTTACGTTTTCTATTGCTGTGTAACGCATGGTTATTCCCCCGGCGCTGTTCCTCTTCTTCCTGCCATCATGGTTTCCGAGACCGGTGAGGCAGGGACATGGAAGTATCTGGGTAAAATGAAGGGGGAACCTGCGGAAGAAGCTTCCAAACGGGTGATCTGGTCTGACGGTGGCTCCATTCACCTGCTGGACAATGGAACTTGGCGCGCGTACCTGAACGGGTATGGTCAAGTGGCGACTGCAGTCGAGAGCAAGAAACTGGATGGAGAATGGAAGTTCCTGCGGGACGGATCAGGGGAGATTCGGGAACTTTTGCCCGGATTTCCCAAGGGTGCCGGGGGAAATGGAGTCTGGCTTCACGTCCTCAGGGTTGCCGACAAGGAATGGCATCTCTGGCTGACTGATACCTGGCCCGCGCAGTCGATCTGGCATTTTTCCTCCAAGGATGGGTTAACTTGGAAGCCATACGGCCTTCAACCGGAAATAACTCGAATTCACGTCGGTGGCCACGGGATCAAATGCATGCGAACTTTTCTCGACCCGACCGGCGAGGAGATCGTCGGTCTTTTGTCCGTCTGGGGGAAGTTCGAGGATAGACCAAACGGTTGGGTCCTT
The DNA here is from genome assembly GCA_964576585.1 of uncultured Puniceicoccaceae bacterium. GTDB lineage: Bacteria > Verrucomicrobiota > Verrucomicrobiia > Opitutales > Seribacteraceae. The sequence goes on from CAZNWO010000035.1 coordinate 8,847, forward strand.
CATACGAGCAGAATGCCCATCGGCCTTCAACCCAAGGATCGCTAGTAGCCGTGCCTTCTGCACCGGAAAACGAATCCTTTCGTCGCCGTTCTTTTCTGGGCAACTTTTCGGCCATTGGCTTACTTGGCTTGCCCGGGCAAGGTTGCACCGGTTCCAAAACCGTTGGACGACCTCTTTCGCCAAATGCTTCGGGAGAACCGGAATTTGATGGTGAGTTTCTCTTGCCGCAAGACCTCGTTTACCTGAACTGCGCCTCCTTGGGCCCTTGTCCGCGGAGCGTGATGGATGCCGTCACTGAAGCTTGGAATCAATTGGAGTCGAATCCAGTTCATCATGCCTTTGGTCCGATGCTTCAGGAAATGGAGCAGGTTCGTGGAAAGGCCGCGGGTTTCCTCGGTTGCGAGAAGGATGAACTATCCTTTACGGAAAATGCGACCGAGGCCATGAATGCAATTGCGCAAGGCATACGCTTTGACCGAGGAGATCGCATCCTGACCTCGGATCAGGAACATCCGGGCGGTTCGGTTTGCTGGGAGTACTTTTCGAGACGCAGCGGTGTCGGGATAGACAAATTTAGCTTGGGCATGCCTCCCAAAGACGAAGGTGAGATTCTTGATAGCATCGAGAAGTCTCTAACGCCTAAGACTCGCGTGATAAGCGTCAGTCACGTTACTTATCCTACGGGCGTTCGCCTTCCCATTCGCAGGATCGGGGAGTTGGCCCGTCCGAGAGGCGTCATGCTGGTGGTGGATGGCGCCCAAGCCGTCGGTATGTCTCCCGTCAACTTGAGCGAGCTTTCCTGTGATGCTTATGCCGCCAGCGCCCACAAGTGGCTTCTGGCGCCGAAGGGGACGGGCTTCCTGTACGTCAATCGGGGTGCCATGGATAGAATTCAGCCCATTTCCCTGTTCAGCGGACCTTCTGCGTATTCGGCTTCCTCGGGGACTCGCTCCGTTCCCTCGGTGATCGGATTAGGTGCGTCGCTTGACTTTTTTCTGAAGAGGGGACTCGACAAGGTTGCCCGTCATTCAATGGGTCTTCGAGCGCAATTGCTTGATGGCTTGAAAAGGGTTTCCGGCATCAAGGTTGCCTCCCCACTTGCAGGGTCTTTGGCTTCTTCCATGCTCAGCTTTTCCGTAAACGACAAGAAAACTCGTTCCATTGCTGAAGCCCTGAGCGAAAAGAGCAATATTGTGGTAAAGGTTGCCTCCAGTCCGGGGTTCGATGGGTTGCGAATCTCGCCTCACGTTTACAACGATTCCAAGGACATGGACAAATTGCTTGGGTCCCTGAGGGAATTGCTGGCCTGATGCTTGTTTAGCCGGACTCTGCAACCAGGTGGCTCCTGACGAAATCCTCGTTTAGGGTTATGCCTAAGCCGGGTCGATCCGGAATTTCGATCCAGCCTTCTTCAGCTTGCATCTTCTCAAGGGTCAGTTCATGGCGCATTGGCGAATCCTCCACGCAGTCCTCGAAAAGGAAGGCGTCCCTGCATGTGGCTAGCCATTGGAGGCTTGCTGCAATCGTTATCGGGCTAGTGTAGCAATGGTTGCAAGGTCTGGCGCCGATTTCCTCAATCCTCTGTCTGAGGTAAGATGCATCGGTAAAACCGTTTCTGGAAAGGTCTATTTGATAGACGTCGAGTGCTCGCGCGTCGATCAAGGGTCTGAACGCCTCCCTGCCGCATTCCCCTTCTCCTGAGGCAATGGGAACGGGTGAACGATCGCGAAGCCAGCGGTATCCCTCCACGTCGTCCTGCCTCAAGGGTTCTTCCAGCCAGCCAATCTTGTGCTCGGAAAATGAGTGAGCGCGATCGAGCGCGGTTCTTGCATCCCATACGCAACCTGCATCGATGAGCAGCGTGGATTCTTCACCAATGCCCTCCCTGGCTCCAGCAACCAATTCATTATCCAGCTTTTCATTCTGTCCCATTGGTTCCCAGCCAAACTTGACAGCCCCGTATCCAGCCTCCACCCAGCGTTGCCCGATTTCTCGGGTCTCCGATCCGTCTTTGCCGAAGAGGATGGATGCATAAGCCGCAATCCTTTCGTGCTGCTTTCCACCAAGCAGGCGATGAATCGGTTGGCCGAAGACCTTGCCCTTCAGGTCCCAAAGGGCCATGTCCACGGCGCTCATTGCGGAAATGGTGACGGAGGTTCGACCAAAATACATCGTGCCGCGATACATTTTCTGCCAAAGTCGATCCGTCTCCAATGGGTTTTCTCCCAGCAGCAGTTCACGAAGTCCGCAAGCGATGTTGTGGCTGAAAGGCGCATCCACAATTGCCTTGATCACCTCCGGAGACGCATCCGCTTCGCCGATCCCCTCGACTCCCTCGTCAGTCCGAATGCGAATCAGGACAACGTCTTGGCAGCTTGCTGTCTTGGCCTCGACTTGCTCCAGTCTCAATACCTGGCAGATGACTTGTTCAATTTTCATGATGTTGAGATTTAGACTTGCTGCAACTTGCCGTCAAGTGGTCGTCGTAGGTTAGGGCGTTTACCAGAAGAAGAGGAAAATGCATCCGAATGTCGTAAATATGAGAAAGAATCCCCAAAGGCCAGGCCTCAGAAGGATAGGAGTGAGATGATGGGAGTCATCGGTGGTGTCCTTGGTATCGG
>CAZNWO010000035.1:11567-19078 GCA_964576585.1 uncultured Puniceicoccaceae bacterium
CCATCCCGCTGCGGCGATGTACGGAGGTCAACACTCCGACGAGGTACAATGTCATGAGTGGCGTGACGAAAACGCTCGTTATGCTGATGAAGAAATCAACCATCGTCTTTGAATTGAGAATAAACGGTACGTAAAGGAAGGAGACCGCTACGATCAGTATGGTTGAAACTCGACTCACCTTGAGGTAGTGGGATTCACTTGCATCCCTCACAAGGCAGCGAGCGTAGAGATCCTTTGTGAGCAGGGCCGACAGGGCAGCCCCGATTCCCGTGAAGGTGCTTATTGATGCCGATACCAAGCCCGCCAACACCAATCCTTTTAGGCCCGGAGCCAGTAGTTCATTCACCATTCTTGGGTAGATCATATCCGGTTTGGGCAAGTCAGGGAAAAGATTTCTTCCGAATAAGCCAAGCCCTCCACTAAAGAAGAAGGTGCCCGAGATTAGTGCTCCGCCAAGCAAAGCCGCCATCTTGAGGTCCCAAAGGGACCGGACGCCAAAAAGCTTCATTGTCTGGGTGTGGTTTACCACGAAGTAGCCGGTCACGACCAATATCCAACCCACCAGTACCACTATTGGATGACTGCCGCCTGGTATTTGATCGCCTGCTCGATAGGGCATGCCTGTATCTCCTTTCATCTTGTCGATGATTCCGCCGAATCCCTCGAATCCTCCCGACTTATTCCAAACCACTGACCAAAGGACGATAATGCCTGTCAACATCACGATCGAAAGCAAGACGTCGGTGAAGGCTATGGTTTTCAATCCACCCCAAGCCGCATAAACTGAGGTCGCTAGGGCCAGACCAATTACTACTATCCATGCCGAGGTTTGGTCCAGTCCGGCAATCTCCACCATGACGATTTGCAGGGCAACCATGATTGTAGCCAGAACGCTTGTACGATACTGAATCTGTACGAATACGCTGAAGATTCTAGCCGTTGTCCCGAAGCGAACCTCCAGAAATTCGGCATTCGTGAAATGGCCTCCGAGGTACAAGCGAGGAACCACGATGAAGGCGGCGACAATAGAACCTATCGTTGCTCCGGCCATCAATCCCGCGATCACGGAAAGGCCGTCCTTGTAGCTTTGTCCATTGATTGAGACGTATTCACCGCCGTCCACCGAAGTCGCAAACATCGAGAGCCCGACAATCCAGAAGGGCAGGGAGCGACCGCCGAGAAACCAGTCGAGCGAGGTTTTCGTTCGGCGAGAGCACCAGATTCCATACGCAAATATTGCGAAGTTCACTGCTATTACAATGATCCAGTCTATGCTCGTCATGGTCACTATGCTGTTATCCTGCCCTTGCACTCAAGCATGTGCGAGAAGATTAATGGATTCTGAATATTGTTTGACGGTTGCTTGTTGGACATCTGTGTGCATTGGTTCCCGTTATGATTGACCGCATCGTTTCTACGCCCGAAGACCTCGACCTAGTTTCCCTCGGCCGAAGGGACTACTGGGTATGCCTGGAGCATGACAGCATCTGGGGGGAATGGCACGTTCCCCTCACGGTTTGGGTCGGTCCCGAGGCAGAGGATGGAAAGGGTATGGTTGCCTTCGGGTCGAATCATGGCAACGAATACGAGGGACCTGTCGTGATTAAAGGCCTACTTGGAGAGATCGAGGAATCGGCCGTTCGCGGAAGGATCATTCTCGTCCCGGTCTTGAATCCTCCGGCATTCCGTTCTGCGACCCGTGAGAGTGTTCTCGAAGATGGGGTCAACTTGAATCGGGCTTTCGTAGAAGGTGCTGGGGTTGATCCCGCCATTTCCGGCATCACTCACAGGATTGCTCGTTTCGTTCGGGAGTTCATCTGGCCATCGGTTCACGTCGTGATCGATCTGCATGCGGGAGGCGAGGTTGCGAGGTTTGACCTCGCCGCCAGTTACCACCAAGTCGAGGATGCCGGACAGGCTGAGCTAATGCTCGAGACGGCAAAGTGGTTTGCTACGCCGCTCATAATGGTTTATCAGGATCGAACTCCCGGGTTGCTCCCGAGTGATAGCGAGCGACTAGGGAAGATTACCATAGGCACGGAACTGGGTTGGGGGGCAGCCGTCAATCCTACGGGAGTACGTTTCGGCAGGCAGGGTGTCTTGGCCGCGGCAATCAATCATGGGCAACTAGAGGGATCCATCGAGCCGATCGCCCATCATGCCTCCGGCGAACAGAAGATTATCGAGATGATTGATCGGGAATGCTTTTCCCCGGCGCCGTGGCCCGGTATTTATGAGCCTGTTCTCGAGTGCGGGCAAGTTGTGGAGAGAGGAGAGGTGGTGGGCTTGTTGCACGACTTTCATCGTCTGGACGAGGCGCCCCATCCCGTGCGGGCAGGCTTGGATGGTGTGGTAGTTGCGCAGGCATGGAAGGCCAAGGTCGAGCAGGGTCAGCACGTTTTGGTGGTGGGACGGCAAGTCGGCTGAGGGGAATGCCTCAGCAAATGCTCCAGCCTCCATCCACGATCAAGTTTTGACCAGTTATCCAGTCTCCCGCGGAGGAAGCTAATAAGGCTACGGCTCCCTTCAGGTCTTCCGGCCTTCCGGTTCTTCCGAGTGGAATCTTATTTCGGCAGCGTTCCACCATTTCGGGGTCCGTTTCAGCTTTTGGGATTTGGCCTGGGCTTATACAGTTTACGGTAATGCCATGCTCCCCCAATTCGGCTGCGAGAGCTCGAGTCAACTGGATTACCCCTCCCTTGGCCGATTGGTATGGTGGCCCCGAACGCATGAAATCAAGGTCTTCGTAAAAACGCTTGTCCGCCGACATTGTCCCATGGATTGAGCCGACAGTGATTATTTTGCCTTTCCCTTTGGGGATCATGTGCCGAGATGCCGCTTGGGCGCAAAGGTAGGTGCTCTTGACGTTTGTCTCCCAAGTGCGTGTGAACTCGTCAATAGAAGCGTTTGGGAGATAACTGGTCGTTGCCGAACCACCTGCATTGGAGACCATGACGTCGATCCTTCCGTATTTTCTGATCACCTCATCGAGCAAGGCTTCCACTTCTTCTTCATTGGTGACGTCGCAGCCTTGTCCCAAGCAATCGATTCCTTCATCAACCATTTCCTTCGCCACTTGCCGGCACAGTTCCTTTCTGCGACTTGCAATCACGACGCTTGCTCCAAGCTCGCCCAAAGCCGTTGCCATTGCACGCCCAAGGTGGGTTGCCCCTCCCGTTACCACGGCGACTTGATTCTTCAGGCTGAAGGTATCGCCGACTTTCATTGAATCTGGATTAAGGGCATCATTGATCGAAGGGTTAGATCAAATTCGCTGCATGGGGGAGTGGCAAGTTTTTCATGTGCGGATTTCGAAAGCGGCGCGCTGTACTCGTGAATCTGTCTTTTTTCCTTAAAGAAGGCTTGAGCAGTTCGTGCGTTTATCCTAAACAAAGTTTAGATGAGGATTCGTTCCGCAAAGTGGTATAATGCATGCATAGCATGGCTTGTCATTTTCTATGGAGGAAATCTTTGTACTGCCGACCAGCCCAAAGAAAGACATGCAGTTTCCTCGGATCAAGGGTTTTCAGTTGACTACCTTCGTGACGTAAAGCCGATTCTAGCCGAAAAATGCTTTGCTTGCCATGGGGCCTTGAAGCAAAAGGCCGGGTTGAGGCTTGATGCATCGACTTTAATCCTGAAGGGCGGAAAGGATGGCCCTGTAGTAATCCCGGGAAAGGTTGGCGAGAGTACCCTGATGGAGAGAGTGACCGATCCTGACGAGGACTCCGTCATGCCTCCTCCGGCGGAGGGCGAACGCCTGGAACACGAACAGGTTGAAATTCTTCGGAAATGGATTGCCGCCGGCGCCAAGGCTCCCGAGGAAAAAATTCCTCTGAAGCCGACGGAGCACTGGGCTTACCTGCCTCCCATCAAGAGTGCCCCTCCAAAAGTCGACGGGCAAGAACTTCACCCGATCGATGCCTTTCTCGAGGCTAAGCGTAAAGAAAATGGATTGTCTGCTCTTTCGTCCGCTCCTCCGGAAATATTGGTTCGCCGACTTTTTTTGGACCTAGTCGGGTTGCCGCCGACCAAGGAAGAACTTGAGAAAGGCTTGGAAGACCTTGCGAACGATCGATGGGAGCAAGTCGTTGACGACCTGCTTGGGCGTTCCCAATTCGGCGAAAGGTGGGGCAGGCACTGGATGGACGTCTGGCGATACAGCGATTGGCGAGGGTGGGGAGACAAGATTCGCTACAGCAGGAAACATATCTGGAGATGGAGGGACTGGATCATTGAATCGGTGAACGCAGACAAGGGTTATGATCGGATGATTGTCGAGATGCTGGCTGCAGACGAGGTTTCGCCTGAGGATCCGACTTCCTTGCGAGCCACTGGATTTCTGGCTCGAAACTGGTACAAGTTCGATCGCAACGTTTGGCTCGACGACACCGTGGAGCATACCGCAAAGGCTTTCCTGGGGATCACCATGAACTGTTGTCGATGTCACGACCATAAGTATGATCCCATTTCGCAGAAGGAGTACTACGGTTTCCGAGCGATTTTCGAACCATACGACGTAAGAACCGATAGGATACCCGGAGAATTGGACGTCGAGAAGGACGGTTTGCCTCGAGTGCATGACGCTAAGCCCGACGCGAAGACCTTTTTCTTCGAGCGTGGAGATCCGAAAAGAGCGCTTTCAGACGAATCGCTAGATCCAACCGTCCCAAGCGTCGTCAAGGGTTCGCCCTTCGATGTAGAGGAGGTGCGGTTGCCGATCTTGGCATACTATCCCGCCCTCAGGGAGCATGTGGTCGAGGACTTGAGGGAGAAGAGGAAGAACGATTTGCTTTCAGCGGAAAAACAATATTCCGAGGCTAGAGTTGCTTTTCTTAAGGCTAAGTTTGGAATTGTCCGTAAAGACGAGAAGGTAGGTTCTCCTGATGTTGCGGAAGGCAAGAAGAATGAGGAGTTGGGAGACAATGCTTCCATTGCGGAAAAATCCTCTGCCGCCGAGGATCCGAAGGTTCTTAAGAAACTGGCGAGGGCTGAACTCCAACTAGCTAGAAAGCGGTTGCTTGCAAGAAAGGTGCATCTTGAGGAGACCGATGCCCGGATAGCTGCTGAGAAGCACAAGCACGGCTTTGCCGACCATGCTGTCGGGAAGGAAGCCAACTCCACCATTGCTTATGAAAACCTTTCCTCTGTTGCTGCCACCTTGCAGCGATCCTTCAAGGTCGCGTCCGCTGCGGAAAAGCTTTCCGAGGAAGAGTTTAAGCTGAAGAAGATTTCCTTGAAGCCCGACAAGGATCCCGAGAAGGCGAAGAAAGCGGTCGAGGCAGCTACCAAGAAAGTGGAGTCGTCTCGCAAGGCACTGGAACAAGCAAGGAAGAATCTGGACGGAAACGGTACCGATTATGAGCCTCTTGGTCCAATTCATCCTAATTCAAGCACTGGTCGAAGGCTTTCACTCGCTCAATGGATCGCCAACAGGAAGAATCCCTTGACGGCGAGGGTTGCGGTGAATCACGTCTGGAACCGTCATTTCGGGAAGCCTCTCGTGGAAAGGCTGGATGACTTCGGTTTGCGCAGCCCTAAGCCACTGCATGCCGACTTGCTCGACTTTCTGGCAGTTTACCTGATGGAGCACGACTGGAGCCTCAAGAGCTTGCATCGTCTGATCGTTACCTCGGACGTGTATGCTTTGTCCTCTCGTATTCTCGATGCCCCTGCCGAGACCTTGGCCAAAGATCCGGACAACCACTACATCTGGAGGGCAAACAGTAGGCGGATGCAGGCGGAGGTGGTTAGAGATTCCATTTTGGCGGCTTCAGGTTCGCTGGATTCTTCGTTCGGTGGTCCCGACATTCATCAATCCAAGGGAGAGGTGAACTTGCGTCGCAGCGTTTACTTTCATCATGCCCTTGAGCGGCAAATGAAATTCCTCGAAATGTTCGATGCCGCTAATCCGCGCGAATGCTACAGGCGCAAGCCAACGGTACGACCGCAGCAAGCATTTGCCTTGATCAACAGTTCCCTTTGCATTGCCGAATCGAGGGTCCTGGCCGGCAAAATGAAGTCCTTGAGCGAGCGAGATTTCATCGATTCGGCTTTCCGAGTCATCCTTACTCGCAGTCCCAACGACAAGGAATCCAAGGCTTGTTCTGAATTTCTCAAGGAACAGGAAAATATTCTGACCAATCCATCGAAGCTTCAAGTCCTTGGCTCCAAGCCCAATCGCGTGCCGCCTGCTCCTGAGCCTGCCCAGCGTGCGAGGGAAAACCTAATACTGAGCTTGTTTAGTCACAACGATTTCGTGACCATTCGTTGAAATTGTCGAAATAGGAACTATGAAAAAGGATTTTCAATTGTTGCCGCGCCGCACTTTTCTGGCGGACATGGGCATGGGCTTTGCCGGATTGGCCTTGGGTGGAATGTTGGCTGAGGAAGCTTCGGGCAAGCATTTACCCCCGAGCGGTTCTCCGCTTATTCAACCCAAGGCCAAAAACGTCATCTGGCTTTTCATGTCAGGCGGGGTGAGCCAGATGGAGAGTTTCGATCCCAAGCCGGCATTGAACAAATATGCGGGGAAGTCTCTTGCGGAAACTCCCTACAAGGAAATCTACGAAGATCCCTTTGTTAAGGAGAACTTCAGGCCTTTCGAAAAAGACAACAAACGCAGCTTTCGTCAGAAAATACTCCCCATGCAGGTGGGATACGGAAAGAAGGGACAGAGCGGAATAGAGGTTTCGGACTGGTGGCCTTATGTTGGCGAATGCATTGACGACATAGCAGTGGTTCGTTCCATGTGGACGACTGATAATGATCATGGCGCCCAACTGCAGTTTCACACGGGCCGCCATATCAGTGATGGTGTCTTTCCCAGTATCGGGTCTTGGGTGCATTACGGACTGGGCACCCTTAACGACAACCTGCCGAAGTTCATCGTGCTGGGAAACCCGGTCGGCGATTGCTGCGGAGGTTTGCATGCGCATCAGGCGGACTACTTGGGTGCCAGTCATGATGGAGTTCTCATGAATTCTTCCAATCCGCTTCCATACGGAAAGCCAGGAGGGAAGATCTTCAAGGAGGAGCAAGCTAAGAACTTCGAGTTAGTGAAGCGACTGAACGGTTTTTCGGCCATCGAGTATCCCGAAGACTCAGATTTGAGAGCTCGAATCCAAGCCTATGAGCTTGCGTTTCGTATGCAGACTTCGGTGCCGGAGGTTTTTGATCTTGGCGGTGAATCGAAGGAAACCAAGGAACTTTATGGGGGAGGTTTCGGTACTCAGTGTCTGACGGCTCGTAGAATGGTGGAGCGAGGCGTGCGTTTCGTTCAGATCTACCATGCCGCCGGAGTAGCCGGAGGCTGGGATGCTCACAGCAACTTGAAGGACAATCATGCAAGAAACTCCTTGGCGGTGGACAAGCCAATTGCTGCATTGCTGACTGACTTGAAGAGACGAGGAATGCTTGACGAGACCTTAGTGGTTTGGGGCACCGAGTTTGGGCGCACTCCCGGGACAGAGGGCACTACTGGGCGCGACCACCATCCCTTTGGCTTCTCT
>CAZNWO010000035.1:19178-25108 GCA_964576585.1 uncultured Puniceicoccaceae bacterium
GTTGGTTGCAGGAGCGTGGACTGGAATCAAAGGGTTGGCGTTTATTCCTACAATCAGGCCATGACAGATTACGGTCCGCCCGACAAATCGATTGAGTTGGTGAACGGGGCAACTCTTCACGGTTGGGAACTCTATCATCGCGTGCCACCTTGGATGGATGAAATAATTCTAGGTTTTGATCGCAACGACCGCCTTGTTTCGGGAATGCAAAAGCGTTATCATGGTCGTGTCCCGGGTTCACTTCCCTCCACAAAGGCGCGTGACGATAGTTCAGCCGCGCAGCTTCAGGAACTTAATCGTAAGGTAGGCGATCTTTCCGGTGAATTGAACAGCCTGCGCTGGAACATGGAGGCTGAAAAGCTTAGAAAACTCTCGGATTGATCTACCTGTGGATGTTAGCGATTTTTTTCGCAATTGCTCTCCGAGGAAAGTCAAGTTTACACCACTAACCTTATCGGGTATTCATCTGGTCCCCTGTGACAGGAAACTGATACTACCAGCGCTTGGAAGCGCAAAGTAACCCGAATCCGATTGAGACGCAGAAAGCTTGAATTGAGATGAGATAAACTATTAATTCCATATTTGCACTAATAGCATACTTGTTGCGTTGTTGCAAAAATTTTTGGAAAAAACTTAAGATTTAACTTTTAGAAAGAGTATTTGCGACTGTATGGACCTGGTATTTTCCTGAAACCAGAACCCGAAATTCTAATTGGTTGGTGCTAAGGCCCTGACGCTTGTTATTCGTGAATCTTCGGTAATTGGAGTCCGCGATTCAAAGACAACCCAAGGATACTTGTCATTAGTCCTGGTGTCCACGACCAGAATAGGCGGATGGTTTTCCAGCGGCATGGATCGAGGTGATGTAGGCGAGTCGTACAGATGGGGAAGACGTCTGGGTTTGTATGTCCACTTCCCCAGGAAACTTTCCGTTGGTAAGCCGAATGTTTTCCTTAGTTCCCCAAAGGTTTTCCCTCTCCATGCATGCAGTTCCACTCTAGAAATGGTTATGCCCGGAGAGTACATGTGATAGCCCATTGCTTGCCACTTTTGGGATGCGTTCGAGTCAGTGACTTTTGCGCAACTCGATGTAAGCAGCAAGATGCCTCCAAGCACCCTTAGGTAGGCGGTTTTCGAGAAGATCGGCTTTGTCGAGACCATTAGACGCCTATTTTGTTTTCTCGGGCAGCAAAACTTTAACGATTAGTCATTTCACGGGATACTACTTGGATTGTCTTGCAGAGGGATGGGTGTCCGTGTTCAAGTCTGTCAACTCCTGATACCTTAACCACCATCCCGCATGAATAGGTTGTTTGGGGACATGATAATTCCATTGGGCGCCTTTTCGAAATTCCATTTTTATGCTCGAGTAGATTTTCTTGTCTACGCCCATCAAGCGCTTTTCCTTGAACATTCTACGGTATTTCTTGTTTGAGTCGAGATAGTCTTTCAGGAATGCCGCCAGGGTTCTTTCGAGTCCTTCCTGAATGAGTTGCGCGTCGCCTGCGTGAATTCCACTGGACCTGTAGGGCTTGAGGTGCGAAACGAACGCTTTGCCAGCGACTCCGCCTTCGTCAATCCCGTATATCGCGGGTATCTTGCATAGCTTCACTTCGAGCACGAAGATGTTCTCGATTGCGACCAGTTCGACTTGCAGGAAACTTCCATTTAGCGACATCGGAGTCCTGCGGATTTTGTGGGCCGCGACCTTCCTTGCGACCGTTCTTTCAAGCTCTCGACTTTCTATTTTGAGTCTTTCGGCTTTGTTGGTGATCTTGATTGGGCTTACGTAAATTTCACCAAAAGTGAAGCCGACCTCGAGTCCCGAGATTATTTCTGCTGAAATATTGCTTGCGAGCGCAGGCAGCATGAACAGACCCAAGATGAACTTCTTCATGTATTTCTTATCCATATTGAAGAACTTGCAGTCAAGACTTCCTCGTTATTTATAGAGATGCTACGGAATAAATCATATTTTCGGGTCATCTTGGCATCTTTTCCATTGCTCGTAATTTTTCCTGTGGGCATTCGGGGTTAAGGACAAAAAGATCAACAGACTCGTACAAGCGATGAAAGCCGTGCAGGTGTTGAAGTTTATTGGAAATAAGGTGAAAAGGAATGCTGTGAACCCTAGCCATGCAAAAAGTAGTCCGAAGTTAATCGCGGACAAGATGACTTTGCACCTGCCGATATCAAGCATTTCTCCATTGCATCGAGTGCAAGTGGCGACTTCAAAGTGTTCTGGATAGGTTCCATCATCGGGATTCATCCTTGTGACGCTTTCTTTAGCCATTCTGTACTCGGTGCTTGCTTGGCAGTTAGGGCACCAGAGCGAGTTTTCTTCAGGAATAGACTTCTCGGACTGAATATTCATCTGCCGAGAGATTTGATTTTCCTTTTCTTTAGACTTTTCTTTGGATTGTGGCATTCTCCGGCATTTGATTTCTTTCTACGTTACTTTTCTTTTGGAATGAAGGCTTTATTCGGATTGTCCCTGCTTCTTTGGAATCTTTCTTGTGTTTTTGCTCAAGTGGAAGAGGAGGAAGCCCCCTTTACTCCCGTTATGTTCGAGGACTCGCACTTGGAGTCGGTCCTCAGGAAAACGCTCAAGAAGACAGGTGGGGCTATTGTCAGGCGGGACATGGGCAGCTTGCGAAGCTTTTCCGCCGTTCGCATGAAGGTCGTCAATCTGTCGGGTCTGGAGTTTGCCCGCAATATTACTGAACTCAGTCTTCATTCGAACGAAATTATCGATCTTTCTCCGCTTGCGGGCCTAATCAGGTTGCGGAAACTTCACCTACAAGGCAATCGCATCCATGAGTTGAAGCCTTTGTCTCGTCTCGTCAATTTGACCGAATTGCGTTTGTCGGGCAACAGGATCGAGAACCTCGCTCCTTTGGTGAACCTAGTCTCTTTGACGAAACTCGATCTCACCGGAAACCAAGTTTCCGTCGTTGCTCCCTTGTCGAAGATGAAGAAGCTACACACCCTTTGGTTGGACAGGAACCGTGTCGGTGACGTTAGACCCTTGGTTGGACTTCAAGGGCTTAAGTCTCTAACCCTCTACCAGAATCGTATCCCTGCGATTCAGAAGGCCTTCCTGACCAAGGCATTGAGCGGTACGAGAATTTTGTTCTGATGGTTTTTCGAATGTACGCTCCTAGGCATTCAGGACTTGGTTCTACACATCGGATGACTGTTTCCCTCAAGTCTTAGGACTTATCCAAGTCTCGGACGCATAGTCGTAGAAGTGAGGTGGGGAAGATTTCTCGCTAAAATATAGCCATCCGGCTTTTTCTGGCTCGCTTGCCGAGCGATACACGTAGGGAAAGGTTTCAGGGCTTGTCCATAGCCAGCCCCAGTCAGGCTGATAATACCAACCATTCGTGTGCGGAAGCCTAGATGTCTTCTTGTCGATGTCCAGCTTGGTCAGTCCATAGGCATTGGGGTTTGATAAGATCAATGCCAAGGCTGTCTTTTCCGCTGCTTTCAGATCCTCGGAAGAGAACAGTCCATAGAGGCTTGGATTCTTCTTCACTTCATCGATACCTTTCGAGAACTCTTCGTGAGGAGGGGGCTGCTCTCTATTCTCGGGAGCGTAGATTATCTCCGCCCACTCGGGGTGGTCGATGAAGGGGTTCCTGTTCCCTTGATACTTGGAGTAGATTAACTCGTTTCTTCGCCTTTCGAAGTCGTCCACGGGATCCTCGGTATGCCATTGGAGGAGAGTGTCCAACTTGCCGAAGAAATTGTCGTCAGAATCGATTCTGGAGGTTTCATTCGTCAACCAGAGGTCGTTTTCATTGGATTTGGTTCCCGCGTATCTTAAATCCATGTAAAATGCAGCTCTGGCCACATCGCCCCTGACCTCGGGAGGGGGTTGCCATGAATTGGAGTCTCTGGTGGCGTTTGGGGCTTCCGAATGCGCCGGGTTCTTGTATTTGTCGTCCGTTTCGTCGCTCGTATCGTAAAAGAGGTTCGACCTCGATGAGTTTACGCTCCAATCGGCTGCCCTGAGGTTGTGCAGATCTGAATAGGCCGGGTTCACCTTGTCTAGACCGTAACTGTTCGGCCAGAGGTGTTCCCGATTCCAACCTGAGGTTATGCCGAAGTTCGCGGCTGGCTCGGATCTTCTGCTGTAGATCAAGATGACGTGATCGCTTGCTTGCGGATCGGCGTCTAGTTCGACCAATGCATCCGATGTGTCGGTCTTCGAACTGCTGGCGTATGGCAGGGCTGTATGATTGGAGATTACTCTCTGGAGGTTCTCCCTGCTCAAGTTCGAATCGTAGTAGTCAGTGGGGTTCACGCCCCAACCAAAGCTCACGAAGAACTTGTGGAAGAGCACCACCGACAATAACTTAAGTTTTTGATTGTTTCTCATATTGTTTCTTTGTCCGTTTGAGCTAAAGACGTGCTTTGCTCTTTGGGTGATTTTCAAATGCTTCTTTTTCTTGTAGCAATTGCAATGGCTTGCAAACTAACTTCATAATTGTGACATTTTCATCTTCTTCTGTGCCATCAATCATTTGTTAAGGCGTTGCAATGGCTTTTATCGTAACTTTCGTCATTTTTTTGTTTCTGTCTTGTTCCGACCTTCTTGCTAAGGCTGATTTGGACAAAAGTTCACGATCTAGGCAGGGGCTTGTCGGTCATTGGAAGCTTCAAGGGGATTGCCTGGACTACTCCGGCAAGGAGAATCACGGGATCAATCGCGGCGTGGATTTGTCTAGCAGCTCTTTCAACGGCCGCAACGCCTTCGTGGAGGTTTCATCAGACGATTCCTTGAAGCTTGGCACGAGCGACTTTACCGTTTCCGCATGGATTTACACGAAAGACCAGCTCGATGACGTCGTCGGTGACGTTGTAAGCAAGTTCGATCCCGCCCTTCGCAAGGGGTTCAACCTTTACGTCAAGGCGAGTTCAGGAGGATACCAGTCCTCGGGTGATGATCGTCAGATTCACTTCGGAGTCGACAATGCGGTGATGGAAGAATGGGTCGATTGCGGTCGACCAAGTCCGACTAGCAATTACGTCAGCAACTCCCTGACTGTCTTCAAGGGCAACCTCTATGCGGCGACTACCGATGCCAAGGAAGAAAAAGATTGGTGCAAGGTCTATCGATACAAGGGTGGAACAAAATGGATAGATTGCGGTCGAGTGGGGAAGGGCAAAACGACGGGGGTGATTCCTCTTATCGTCCACAAGGGTGAACTGTACGCCGCCACCACGACCTATGACTGGACGCGTGTATTTTCCGGAAACTACGAATCCAGCCGAGTTTATCGTTACAAGGGAGGGCAGAGTTGGGAGGATTGCGGCCAACCCGGAAATTCCCTTCGCCTCAATTGCATAGCCTCCTACAAGGGCAAGTTGTATGTGGGCGGAGACCGGGGGATGCTTCTTGATGGAGAAAGGCAATGGAAGGGAAGACCCTACAAGGTCTACGTTTACGAAGGTGGCCAAAAGTGGAGTGTCTCGGGCGTTTTCCCTGCCGAGAGACCGAGGAATTGTTATCCGCACGCTATGGCGGTTCACGACGGCAAGCTCTTCGTGGGTTATCCCACCGTCTATTCCTTCGACGGCAGGAAGTGGAGCTATGTCGGTACGCCGGTCGGAAAAACTCCGGTTGATTTGCATCCTCTCCTACAAGTCCATTCCCTGGAGGTTTTTCGAGGCAAGCTGTTTGCTGGGATGTGGCCTGAGGCTAGAGCCGTTTCGTATGAAGGAAAACTCCGCTGGGATGATCAGGGCCGCCTTGGAGATGGAACCGAGGTGAATGCGTTTACGGTTTACAACGGAAAGTTTTATGGCGGTACCATTCCCAGGGCGGAAGTGACTCGCCACGACAAGGACTCCTGGACTTCAATCAAGCGATTCCATTCTCCCGAGGGTTGGTCGCCCGCCAGTCCCACCAAGGCATCCGGCGC
>CAZNWO010000036.1:0-16851 GCA_964576585.1 uncultured Puniceicoccaceae bacterium
CGTTTGTCCTCGCCGAACATCGTCATTTACGGTTTATTTGACAATTTATGCAAAATATACCCTTAGGTTCAGGGATTTAAACATCAATTTCATTCAACTATGAGTTTTGAACAACTGGGACTAAACTCCAAAATATTAAAGGCAATTGAAGAAAGAGGCTATACTGAACCCACCCCAATTCAAAAGGAAGCAATCCCACCAATCATCAAAGGGCGAGATCTCGTCGGTTCCGCTCAAACAGGGACGGGCAAGACCGCTGCCTTCGCCCTTCCTACATTGCATCGCCTTCAATCTCATGGGAATTGTCGAGCTCTAGTTTTAGCACCAACACGTGAGCTTGCGATACAAAGCGAAGAGAACTTCAGCGTTTATGGTAAGTATTTGAATCTTCGTTTGGCACTGCTTTACGGAGGAGTGAAATATGGCAAGCAAAACAAAGACCTGAAGGCTGGACCTGATATTGTCGTGGCAACACCAGGTCGACTTCTAGATCATCTGGGTCAAAAAAATCTACGTCTAGACAAAATCGAAATACTGATTCTCGATGAAGTGGATCGCATGCTGGACATGGGATTTATCGAGGATGTGACCAAGATCATTCAGAAAACACCTCGCTCCCGGCAAACTCTCTTATTTTCCGCCACCATTCCCGAAGCTGTAATTAGGCTAGCCGATTGGGCATTGAAGAATCCTGTTGAGGCAAAAATCAACATCAAGATTTCTGCCGCAGAAACAGTCAAGCATGCACTCTACCCTGTGCCAGCCATCCAGAAATTCGATCTCTTAATCGCACTTTTGAAAAAGATTCGTTTCGAGAGTGTGATCATCTTCTTTCAAACTCGTCGAGGGACTGATCGCATCAGCCGCTGGCTAGAAGAGCACGGGCAAAATGTTCGAACGCTTCACTCGGATATGAAGCAGTCGGAAAGAGCCAAGGCGTTGAGCGACTTCAAAGCAGGCAAAGTCAAAATTCTCTCTGCGACGGATTTAGCATCACGGGGTCTCGACATCTCAAATGTTTCGCATGTCATTAATTACGACGTTCCGCAACATTCCGAGGACTATGTGCATCGTATTGGTCGTACGGGACGAGCCAAGACGGAGGGAGAAGCCTTCACGCTTTTTGCTCCAGAAGACATGGATCGAGTGGATGCAATCGAAAAGCTTCTCGAAACTCCTCTTCCTAGAGAGCAGTTGGATGATTTTTCTTATCGCGAAGATCCAGTGAAAATCATGCCCACAACTACTCCCGTTACGCGTAAAAGGAACAGAGGATTCGGCAACAGAGCTGCCTTTGGTGCAAGAAGGAGAAAGTGAAAGTGACTGAGAGACCAATTGAGCAGGGACTGGATCACGATACGAGCCATCTAGACTCCGCACAGAAGCAAATCTGTTGCGGAGGCGGCACCGAACGACCATTCACGGGTAAGTATTGGGATTGTAAAACTACAGGAATTTATGAGTGCATCGTTTGCAGGACTCCGTTGTTCGACTCTAAGGCGAAGTACGACTCAGGTTCTGGTTGGCCAAGCTTCTGGGATGAGATCGAACCCAACAGAATCAGCCGAGTGGAGGATTTAAGTCACGGAATGGTTCGAGTAGAAGCCAAGTGCTCGGAATGCGATTCCCACTTGGGGCACGTATTCACCGATGGACCAGAGCCCACTGGCTTGCGGTACTGCATAAACTCGGCTTCCTTGAACCTATTGCCAGTAGACTCGGCATAGAAAGGACACGGATTCAAATCTTAAGCCGCTATCAAGCGGCTTTTTTTGTATCCGCTAAAAATGCTTCAAGGTTTCCTGAAGAATTTCGCTGACTTTGCTGAACCTGCAACGTCCACGGCCTTGCGAACGGGTTTCTCAATTAAATCGACTGTAGCGTCAGTAACAATCTTGGCAGGCTTCAGGGTAACTGCCACAACTGCCTTTACGGGTGTAGTAACAATCTTCGTGCAACCCGACAGCTGCAAAACCCCTGCGAAGACCAATATTCGCAAAACATCCTTGCCCACAACGACTAAGCCTACCAAATAGCAACTGATTAGAAAACAACAAAATAATAGGAGAACTTGCCGAAATGCCTGAGGAAATAGTTTTTGCACTGCCGGTGATCGCTGCGGGAATCGGCTGGATTACAAACTTTCTTGCCGTAAAGATGCTTTTTCACCCGAAAAGTGAAGTTAAGCTCCTTGGGCTTCGCATACAGGGAGTTTTCCCAAAAAGACAAGCGGCTCTGGCGCAAAAACTTGGCGACATAGTTTCGGAAGAACTTTTCTCCATCAAAGAGGTAACGGGCAAAATTGAAAACATGGCCACGAGCGAAGACTTTCTAAAATCGTTGTCAGGAAAAGTTGAAAAAACCTTGAGCGAAAAACTGCTCAAAGCCTTTCCCATGCTGTCCATGTTCCTCAACGATGAAATGATGGCCAAGGTGAGCGGCTTGTTCCTCTCGGAACTCAAGGAACTGCTGGTGGACCTCTCCAAACTTCTTTCAAACAAACTGGAATCGGAAATAGACGTGAAACAGACAGTAAAAGAAAAGGTTGAGAATTTTTCCTCGGACAAGCTGGAAGGAATGCTTTATTCAATCATGAAAAAGGAGTTTCGCTTCATCGAGATAGTGGGTGCATTTCTCGGTTTCGCAATCGGGACCGTTCAGCTTCTTTTGACTTGGCCATATTAAGATCGAGCAATCGGCAATTGTCTTTTGCAGGAAAAAGCGAATAAGCTAAAATCTTCATGCACGAAATAATTGGGGCGGGCTTGAATTGGGAAAGCATCACAGCTTTTCTACAGGATTACTCAGTACGCCTGCAGCTGAGCGTCGTGGCGGGACTGCTTTGCCTTTCATACCTCGCCGCACGAATAACAAAGTGGAGGATACATCCACTCGCCGAGAAGGAAGACTCTCCCGAAATCTTGAGGCGAGGGTGGTCTGCATTGGAAAGAATGGTGGCACCCTTGTTCCTTCTTTCGCTGTGCCTTTTAACGGTGGTAGTTTTCTACGAGTACCACGAACCGGAAAATGACCTCATCAGACCATTTACCAGTGTGGCGGGAGCTTGGGGAATCTTCCGTCTAGTCTCAGGTTTCATCAAGAGCAGAGCATGGCTCAGGCTAATTGCCGTAATCGCATTCGGCGCTGCAGCACTCCATAGTTTCGGGCTATTGGGAGAAACCCTGGAGTTGCTCAAGAAAATAGGGTTTCACGTCGGTTCGACTAGGATTTCGGCACTGGATTTATTTAACGGCATAGCGATCCTGCTCGGACTTCTGTGGGCAACCTCACTGGCGGCGGCAGCCGGAGAAAGCCGGATTCGGGAACTGCCGAACCTGCCGCCATCCCTGCAGGTTCTGCTTGGAAAGATTCTTCGGCTTGCCTTGATGTTTCTTTCCTTCGCAATTGCGCTGACAACCGTGGGTCTGGACTTATCCTCCTTCGCCTTGCTGGGTGGCGCGGTAGGCGTGGGCATCGGCTTTGGACTTCAGAAAGTTGTCTCAAACCTAGTCAGTGGTCTAATTCTGCTTCTGGACCGTTCCATCAAGCCCGGCGACGTGATTGAAATCGACGGGACCTACGGATGGATCAATTCGCTGCGGGCTCGGTATGCATCGGTAATCACACGCGATGGCAAGGAACACCTTATACCGAACGAGGACTTGATCACCAGCAAGGTCGTGAACTGGTCCTTCAGCGACAAAAACGTTCGGGTTCGCGTACCAATCGGAATCTCCTACGACTCGGATCCTAGAGAAGCGATCGAGCTTTGCCTAGAGGCAGCCAGAGCGGCTCCAAGAGTCCTAAACGACCCCGAACCCAGATGCCTCGTGATAGCATTCGGCGAACATTCGGTAAAGCTGCAGTTGCGCTTCTGGATTGAAGACCCTTCCAATGGCGTGGGCAACGTAAGAAGCGAAGTGCTTCTTGCAGTGTGGGATCAATTCCAAAAAGCAGGGATCGAGATTCCTTATCCACAGCAGGACATTCATGTTCGCGGATTGCCAGAAGCTCTTCTAGCCAAAGGCTTGGCAAGCAAAGGCAAGGAAATTTAAGTAAGCAAACGCATAGATTCCGCCAAGTGGATACGGACTTGCCAATACTATGGAAGTTGGTAAAATCATTCCCTTTTTCTAGAGCACATGTACCCTGAACCGTTGAGAATACTTACTGAATTCACGGCAATGAGCCCTTCCGGCACACCTGGTGGGGGTGGCATGATGGAATTCCTTCCCTTGATACTGATCTTCGCAGCCTTCTATTTCCTGCTCATTGCTCCCCAGAGAAAAAAGCAGAAGGAGCACAACAAGATGATCGAAGCATTGGAAAAAGGAGCTCAGGTAAAAACCATAGGAGGACTATTTGGCACCGTTACGGGAGTAAAGGATGACCGTTTCGTAATCAGGATCGGCGAAAACATGAAGGTGGAGGTCGCCAAGGAAGCCATAGCCGCTAAGCTCTAGAGTCGTTATTCCCCATAAACAATTTCAAAGGCCGCAAATAAGTCGGATGCGGACAAAGCTTTAAATTTCAGGATACATTCAAGCCATGCCAAAGACAGTATTGTGGAAGTTCTTAACGACTGCTTTCCTAATAACAATAAGTCTTGTACTTATTACGCCCTTTGATGATCAGGACTTGGGCGACTACGCCCTCTCGCAGTCCAACAGCGATGCGAACGAGACGAGCTACATCACTTTTGACAACATCTTGAGGGAGCTTAGGGACGGACTCGATGAAGGCGAATCCATCGACTACAAAACCCTCCGCGACTTTGGCAATACGAACAAGTTGGATTACGCCTCCTACTTTAAGCCTCCCGAAAGCGTGATCGGAACAGTTGCCTCAAGGATAGTACCCTTTTTAGTCAAGCCCGGTATCAGGGCCTCTCACGAAAAAGATCGCTCGAAACGGAACGAAATTGTTCTAAGAGCCCTCTTGCGAAACTCCCAAGCTGCAATCAGAAAGGGACTGGACCTGAGAGGTGGAGTTGCCTTCACCCTCCAAATGACTGAGGATTCCACGGAAGAAAACGCCACTGAATCTACCATTCCCGGGGAGGCCTCCCCTATGGACAAGGTGGTCGAGATCATGAACGAGCGACTGAATGCCTTTGGCGTTGCGGAAACGGTAGTACGGAAAAAGGGCGAAAATGCGATCGAAGTCCAAATCCCGGACAGGACGACTTCGGAAAATCCGGAGATGATAGAAGAACTGCAACGCCCGGCCAGGCTAGCTTTTCACGTCGTCAACGCAAACCCTTCCAGACAACCTGAATCCTCAGGCGAAGAAGAAACCTTCGACGGCATTCCCTATGTTGCAATGGCCAACAAGAGCAATGTTAACGAAATCGTATGGGTCGAGCGTTTTCCAAGAGCTGAAGGAGACATCATGGAGAAGTCCGCCCCGAGACAAGACCAATCGGGCGGTTGGTACGTGGCTATGGACTTCACCTCGGAGGGAGGCAAGGAATTCGGTGACCTGACAGGAGAAATTGCCCAATCTTCGCAGGGAGGAAACGTCGGGAGACTGGCAATCGTGCTGGATGGTGTGCTCGAGAGCGCTCCAACCGTCAAACAAAGGCTGGACGGCGGGAGCGCCATCATAGAAGGAACTTTCAGTCGACGCGAATGCAAGATGCTTTCCGACATTTTGAACAACCCGTTGAAGGTTTCCTTGGAAATTGGAGAGAAGTATGAAGTTTCCCCCACGCTCGCTCAAGATGCGATGGAAACCAGCAAGAAGGCGTGCATGCTCGGGGCCTTTCTGGTGATCGCCTTTATGATTACATGGTATAAGGCGGGCGGAGTTGTTGCGGTTTTGTCAGTTGGCACGAACGTACTGATTTTGATAGCGGTTTTGGCGGGACTCTTCCAAGCCACCTTCACCCTGCCGGGAATTGCCGCAATTGTGCTGACCGTCGGCATGGCCGTAGATGCAAACATCCTCATCTTCGAGAGAATTCGAGAAGAGCTAAGAGAGGGCAAAGGACCTGAAGCGGCGCTAACGGGTGGATATGACAAGGCTTTTTCCACCATCATCGACGCAAACCTGACCACCCTGATCACAGCATCCATCCTGATCTGGCTTGGTACGGGCCCCGTGAAAGGATTCGGCGTGACCTTGGCCGTCGGTATCCTCGTGTCGATGTTCTGCGCCTTGGTGGTGAGCCGTTTCCTTATGGAGTTGTTGCTAAACCTTGGCTTGAAAAACTTAATCAGCCTAAAGACGATCGAGAAAGGGAAGCCTCGGTTTGAAATCGACTTTCACAAGTACAGGAAAATAGCCTTCGGCGGCTCCTGGCTAATCGTAGGAATCGGGATAGTCGCAATTTATTCCAACAAGGACCAAATTCTCGGCATCGACTTCAAGGGTGGAGAAGAGCTAATTGCAACTTATGAGACCAAGATAAGCACTGCGGAACTGGAATCGGCGGTCGAATCAGAGGACTTAGGGGAAGTTCAGCACGTCTATCGCTCGGAAGTCGGCTCGGGGGAAGCCGCCTCCAGACTTGTTCTGCAGACTGAGGAAGGCAAGTCTCAGCAAGCTCTCCAAGCAATCAACGATGCTTATCCAGCCGCCGCCCTCAAGGAAGTGGGGGTCAGCCGTATCGGCAGTTCAATCACCGAACAGATTCAGAATGACGCAATCTTATCGGTTGCGGTAGCACTGCTTGGTATCCTGCTCTACGTAGCCATTCGGTTCGAGCTTGGCTATGCATTCGGAGCAGTGGCGGCTACGGTTCACGACGTTCTTATGACAGTGGGCCTCTTCGTCCTCATAGGCTATCTGTCAGGCGGCACTATCTGCTCGGGAAAATTCACCGCCCCCATGTTGGCCTCGATCCTGATGATCGTAGGATACTCGATCAATGACACCATTGTGGTATTTGACCGAATTCGCGAGGAATTGACTATGAATCCAGTCACAAACCTCAAAAAGATTATCATCCTCGCCATCAACCGAGTTCTCTCCAGATCGATCCTGACCAGTGTCACCACCATGATGGCGGCCCTGTCGCTTTGGATCTATGGAGCAGGAGTCATCAACGACTTTGCTTTTGTTTTCGTAATTGGAATCCTAACAGGAACCTTCTCCTCAATCTTCATTGCCAGCCCGATCTTCTTCTGGTGGCACAAAGGCGACAGAAAGCATGTCGAAGAGGGCGAGCTGAAGCCCAACTACGAATGGCAAACTTCTTCCAAGACTTCGAGTTAGCCCGTTCAGGAAAGAGAGCGGAAAGACCTGTAGATGCGATGGCTGGAAGAAACCTTTTCCGAGGAAGTTGCTGATCGACTGGCTAGCAACCTCTCTATTTCATCAATTCTTTCCCGCTTTCTAGTTGCTCGCGGTCTGACTGACCCCGACGCAAGTCGCACCTTCCTAAAGCCAAAGCTGGCGGAACTGGACGACCCGTTCAACCTCCCGGCCATGGCACAGGCCGTAGACAGGCTCGTCCAAGCTCTTGAGACCAAGGAGCAGGTCTTGCTCGTTGGAGATTACGATGTAGACGGAATAACTTCCACGGTAATTCTCAAACGTGTTATGACGATCCTTGGGAACAAACCCAACCACGTCACGCCCAAGCGGAAGGAAGAAGGTTACGGCTTGACCGTGGGGGTCATTGAACGGGGCTTCAAGCAATCAATTCCTTCTTTGGTCGTTGCCCTAGATTGCGGAACGAATTCCAAGGAAGAATACTCTTACCTCAAGGAGAAACAGATCGACCTGCTGGTAGTAGACCATCACCAAGCAAAAGCATCCCTTCCGGAAGGCCCGATCCTGCTGAATCCTCACTTGCACGAAGATTCAGGAGAACCATGGCGACACCTTTGCACCGCGGGATTAACCTTCAAGCTCATTCACGGTCTCATCAAACGCTTGAGACAGTCCGGGAACGAAACCGCTCTGAACCTCACCCCCAAAACCTTTCTTGCCCTCGCTGCGATGGGAACGATTGCCGACCTTGTTCCGCTTAGGGATGAAAACAGGATAATTGCTAGATTCGGACTCAAGCACCTTTCGCACGACCCGAATCCGGGACTAGACGCCCTAATGTCCATATCGGGTGTAAACAAGGGAGAAACCCTTGGAGGCGAAGACGTAAATTTCCGCTTGGCTCCCAGAATCAACGCATGCGGTCGGCTGAACAAGCCCGAAGTAGCGGCACAACTGTTGCTCAACGAAAACCCGGAAGAATGCAAGCGTCTGGCTAACCAACTCGATGACTTCAACAAAGAAAGAAGAAGAATCGAAGCGCAACTTACTGAAGAGGCTGAAACCATAGCCAAGGAGAAATTTTCAGAACAACCAGCTGTAGTTGCATGCGGTCACGGAGAACATTGGAACCCCGGGGTAGTGGGAATCGTAGCGGGCAAACTGGCCGGAGATCTTGGCAAACCCTGTATCGTGCTGGCAGAGGATGGAGACGCATGCAAAGGTTCGGGAAGAAGCATTCCAGGAGTGAATGTCTTGGAAGCCTTGTCTCGTTGCAAGGGCTTGCTCACTCAATGGGGCGGACATCCTGCAGCAGTCGGTCTGGGAATGCCGAAGAACAACCTTGCAGCCTTCCAGGATGCCTTTGTCGGGGCTATACTGGATCAAATCGGAGACGAGATCCCGGAAAAAACCCTAAGAATAGACGCAACAATATCGACCGAAGACCTTCGGGCCGAATTGTTGCACGAGATTGCGGACTTGGCTCCATTCGGGCAGGAAAACCCCGAACCCGTCCTAGCTCTCAAGGGAGTGAACTTGGCAGGACCGCCGCGAAAAGTGGGCACTGGAAATCATTTCCAGTTTTCCGTATTCAACGGGGAGGAAGTCATTTTCGGCATTGCTTGGAACATGGGAGAAAGCATTCCTCCAGTCTCAAGGGCTGTCGATCTCGCCTTTCGTTTCCGTTGGAACAGTTGGAACGGAAAGAGAATGCCGCAAATGGTATTGGTGGACTGGAGAATGGCCAATTAGTCGCAACGAGTGCTTCGAGAGCTCTAGGTTCAAGGGTTTATTCTTTCCTCCAGATAGGTCACAAGATCGTCCTCGGACATTCGCTCCTGTTTGGTAGTATCCCGATCCCTTAGCGTGACCGTGCCATCGGTCTCCAAGGTATCGAAATCGACGGTGATGCCAAAGGGAACGCCAGCTTCATCGATACGCCGATATCGACGCCCAATTGCCCCGCCTTGATCGTAAAGCACATTCCATCGACGCTGAAGTCGTTCGTACAGATTCCGGGCGCGTTCCACTAACTCGGGCTTGTTCTTGACCAACGGAAAAACCCCTGCCTTGACGGGAGCTACCCTCGGATGGAAACGGAGAACCGTTCGTTTATCACCGCCTATTTCATCCACCTCGTATGCGGAGCAAAGGACTGCAAGCAAGGTACGGTCGACTCCTAAGCTTGGTTCGATTACATGGGGCACGTATCGCTCCTTTCTTGCCTCATCGAAGTATTCCATCGATTTGCCGGACGATTCCTGATGTTGGATCAGATCAAAGTTGCCTCTAGCTGCGATGCCTTCCAGTTCTTGCTCACCAAAGGGAAACTTAAAGGTGATGTCCGTGCAAGCGCGGGCATAGTGAGCAAGCTTCTCTTTGGGGTGCTCCTCCTCGCCAAGGTATTCCTCCGTGAGTCCGATGGAAGCAAACCAATCCTTGCGAACGTCAATCCATTGCCTGTGGTATTCAGGCCATGCGTCCTCATCGGGAGGGATGAAATACTCGATTTCCATTTGTTCGAACTCGCGAGAACGAAAGATAAAGTTTCTCGGCGTTATTTCGTTGCGAAAAGCCTTGCCGATTTGAGCTATACCGAAGGGAACCTTGACCCGGCCTGAATCAACAACGTTCTTGAAGTTCGCAAAAATTCCTTGGGCAGTTTCGGGACGCAGATAGCAGACGGAGGAAGCGTCGCGGAGAGCTCCAACATTGGTTTCGAACATCATGTTAAACTCCCTTGGATCCGTTAGAGATCCGGGTTCCCCTGTAGCAGGTGAAGGCACGAGCTCACGATGCTCGGCATTCACTTCGTCAAAGGATTTCAATGCAATGGGTGACAATTCTCCCTGTTTGCCCTGCTTGCGTTTAATCTCGACCGCCTTTTGGTCTGCCTCTTCCTGCATGGACTCCGACTCCAAGACCGAGACCCAAGCAATGGTCTCACCATCTACCTCCACAGGTCCGCAGAAAAGTTGATCCGCCCGATATCGCATCTTCGACTCCTTGCAGTCTACCATCGGGTCGGTGAAACCATCCACATGACCAGAAGCTCTCCAGACATCCGGATTCATGATGATGGAGCAGTCCAAACCAACGATATCGTCACGCCTGCGAACCATGTCCTCCCACCACGCATCCTTAATGTTCTTCCGAAGCTCAACCCCTAGGGGGCCGTAGTCGAAGAAGCCATTGATTCCTCCGTAAATCTCGGAAGATTGAAAAATAAATCCACGTCGCTTGCAAAGAGCAACGATTTCCTCCATTCTAGCATTTTCGCTCATAATGAATAAATCTTGTCTTGGGGATTGGAATTCCGTCAAAAACGAACAGAAATAACAGAGTCAAGTTGAAGCTCAACGCCGAATTAACGAATGCTTGAACAGACTGAAATAATCATCAGTTGCCCATAAGCCAAAGGTTTTTTTGTCGGTTGACTTGATCAGGTCGAAATGGTTCCATCAAAATAATGTTCTACAAGAAACAAATGGCTAAACTCGCTTTTGGAATCGCCATGATTTTGCTGGCTTTGGGTTCTTCGGGTTGCATGTTCCCGAAGGCAAAGAAATATTTCTCAAAGAACATTAACGTTGCCGGTGCTTTCACTCACTCGCCGAACTCCTTTGCCCCTATAGAGAAAAGTACCATTAGACTACAATCCGACGAATTGTGGTACAGGCGAGATTTCAGTGGCAACAAGACTACTTTGATGTGGGGCTTGTTTACCTTCACGGACTATTGATTTCAGATCAATAGTTCTTGAGTAAGAAAAAATATAAGCGTACAAGATAGGTAGCATTTTTATTTGGAATTATTCCATTTATTATTTGCGATTGATTCTCATGAAGGTAAGTTGGAGCCCATGAATTCGTTACTCCCGAAAACTGAAAGGTTAAGACTAGGGCAAGCACTCAAGATTCGGAACCTTCGCCCCACTAGGCAACGGGCTTGCGTCTACGGAGTAATCTTGCAGAAACCAGATCATCCAACTGCAGACGAGATACACCACAGAGTACGAAAAAAACTTCCTACAATCTCCTTGGCTACAGTTTATAACTGCTTGGACACCTTGGTTGAATGCGAATTAGTTAAACAGGTAAACTTTGATCGTGCCCCGACTCTTTTTTGCCCGAACAGAAACCCACATGCACACTTTCGTTGCAAGAACACCGGGGAAGTCCATGACATTGAATTAGACTCAAGAAAACTTTCATCTTTAAAGCGGATGCTTCCGGATGGATTCGAAGCAGAAGCAATCGACCTTGCCTTCACGGGCACAACAACCCCCAACAACAAAAACATCACCTAATCGTGAGCCAATTGGAAATTAAGAACCTCACTGTAGAGATTGAGGGAAAACAAATCCTCAATGGACTCAACTTGAACCTGCCGAAAGGAGAAGTGCATGCGATAATGGGTCCCAACGGAAGCGGAAAAAGCACTTTGTCCAAGGCAATATCAGGTCATGAAGACTATCACTTGACCGAGGGTTCCGCCTTGCTTGACCAAACCGAGATTATAGGTTTGGAACCAGAGCAAGTTTCTCAACTCGGCTTATTTTTGGCTTTTCAGTATCCCATTGAAATTCCGGGAGTAAGCATAGCCAACTTCATCCGAGCTGCGTTACAGTCCCGCTTGCCTGAAGGCGAAACGCTGGATGCCGTCTCCTACTACAAGGATTTGTACGCCCAGATGGATGAACTCGGAATAGACCGCAAATTCACTGCCCGTTCCGTGAACGAAGGCTTTTCGGGTGGAGAGAAGAAGCGTTGCGAAATTCTCCAGATGCTCATGTTGAAACCCAAGTATTGCATTCTCGACGAGACCGATAGCGGTCTTGACATCGATGCCCTCAAAATAGTGGCCCAAGGGGTAAACAGCATGCGATCCCAAGAACGAGGCATTCTGGTCATCACTCATTACCAGCGACTCCTTGAATATGTCGTTCCGGACAAAGTGCACATTATGTGGGACGGCAAGATTGCATATACGGGAGACAAAAATCTCGCCCAAGAGCTTGACCAAAAAGGCTACGATTGGGTTCGCGAAGAACTGGTCGCCTAATTTGCGGAACGAAGGAAAATGATAAAACCAGTACAATTAGAAGTCGATCGCGACAAAGGCGACTTTCATTACGAAACCGATTACGAGTACGATGCGGGCATTGGACTCAACGAGGATGTAGTTCGCTATATCTCCGAAGTCAAGGGAGAGGAAGAATGGGTTAAGGATTATCGCCTCAAAGCCTTGGAAACTTTCGAGAAAAAACCTTTGCCGGTCCATTGGGCGACAAGGGACTTGGAAAACATTCATTTCGAGAAAATCCGCTACTATCTCTCCAAAGGACAGCGTCCCAGTCGGACTTGGGATGAAGTTCCCGATGATGTTAAGGAAACTTTCGAACGCCTCGGCATTCCGGAACAGGAAAGGAAGTTCCTAGCGGGAGTAGAAGCTCAATTCGACAGCGAAGCGGCTTATTCTCGGATGAAGGAAGACTTAAGCGAACAGGGAGTAGTCTTCGTAGGCTCGACAGAGGGACTGAAGGATCACCCCGAACTCTTCCGTAAATGGTTTGGAAAAGTAATTCCCGTTTCCGACAACAAGTTTTCCGCCTTAAATTCAGCAGTCTTCAGTGGCGGCAGCTTCATCTATGTCCCTCCTGGAGTAAAGCTGGCCCAGCCCCTGCAGGCATACTTCAGGATAAACGCAGAGAACTTCGGACAATTCGAGCGAACACTGATCATTGCCGACGAGGGTGCAGAACTGACATACATGGAAGGGTGCACCGCACCGAAGTTCGAAACCACTACCTTGCACAGTGCAGTTGTGGAGTTAGTGGCGATGCCAGGTGCAAAGATTCAATACATAACGGTGCAAAACTGGTCGAGCAATGTGTTTAACCTTGTTACCAAAAGAGCTTTGGCACACGAGGAATCGGAAGTTCGATGGATAGACTGCAACATTGGATCCAGGCTTACCATGAAATATCCTGGGGTTATCCTGAAGGGTAGAAAATCGAGAGGAGAAGTTCTCTCCATCGCCTTGGCCAACGATGGGCAGCATCAGGACACCGGAGCCAAGATGGTTCACGCTGCAGACGAAACAACGAGCAACATCATCGCAAAGTCCATTTCAATTGGGGAAGGACGCTCATCATACAGGGGATTGGTACAAATTCCGGGACATCTCGCAAAATGTCGTAACAACACTGAATGCGACGCCTTGCTAATCAACGCGAACAGTCGCACCGACACCTATCCGGCAATCACCGTCAAGGGAAACGGCAATGCCGTCCAGCACGAAGCGAGCGTTTCCAAGGTAAGCGCCGAACAGATTTTCTACATGCGGCAACGAGGTTTGTCGGAAGCCCAAGCAGTCAGCCTAAGTGTAAATGGCTTCGTCAATGACCTCATCAGGGAATTCCCGATGGAATACAGCGTCGAGCTGAAACGGCTCATAGACCTTGAGATGGAAGGCTCAGTGGGCTAACCCCCCACTTTTGCCAATGAATCAAGAATCCACCAAGACGCCGATCGAACCCGGCGTTAAAGAGAACCTTTTTAAGGAGGAAGTCTTCAACGAATTTGTATCGCAAAGGTCATGGGAGCCAGGATGGCTTGCGGAAAGGAGAAAAGATGCTTGGGAAAAGTTCAAGTCTCTCGAATCCATCCAAAGAAAAGACGAGAGATGGCGTTTCTCCCCAAAAAATCGTTTTTCATTAAGCGAATTTTGCCTGCACAACAGGAAAGATCCTCTTTTCGAAGAATCCATAGAGGTACCGAGCGGAGATTGGCGAGAAGAGGGAATCACATGCAGTTCACTGAATGAAACCTTGCTCAAAGACCACATGGCGGCAATCGAACTGTCCAATTGCAATGGGCCAAGCCTCGGCGCCGATGCCGCCCAATTCCTCTCGGAAGCGTACATGGACAACGGCATTATCATTCGAGCGCCAAAAGGAGTTTCAGTCCAAGAACCCCTAACCATCAATCATCAAGCCCCTCCATCAGGCCAAATCGCCTTCCACAAGACGCTCATCATCCTAGAGGAAGGCGCCTCGATAACGATCCGTGAAAACTTCAACTCCCGCAACCAGAATGATCGATCTGCAATTTGTTCGAGCACCAACATCCTTGCATCACAAAATTCCCAATTGAATCGAATCCTTATACAGAATCTCAATACGAGATCCTCTTTCTTTCAGCTGGACTCGAGCGAAGCGAACAAAAGCTCAAGGGTAAAGAATTGCTCCCTTCACTTAGGGTCATCCCAAAGCAGAAGCGAAAGCTTGGCGGTAATCTCGGGAGAAGATGCCGAAATCGAGATTCTCGGATTGTCCATTGGAACCGGCGAACAGCTCTTCGACCAACGTACTCGCCAACTTCACATCGCTCCGGCAGGCAACTCGAAACTACTTTACAAGAACGCTCTTCTCGAAGAATCAAAGGCTGTTTTCTCAGGGCTGATCAAGGTTGATGAAAAAGCGCAAGGCACCAATGCGTACCAAACGAACAGGAACCTGTTGCTAAGCCCCAAGGCGGAAGCAGATTCTCTTCCCGAACTGGAAATCCTTGCCAACGAGGTAAAGTGCAGCCACGGAGCCACCACGGGCGAAATCGATCAGGAGCAGCTTTACTACCTTCGCAGCCGAGGTATCGAGAAGTCTGCTGCAGAAGAACTATTGGTATTCGGATTTATTGAGGAGGTTCTCGAATCCTTGAAAAACGAAGAGCTTGTCGAATCGCTGCGAACGCAAGTCAGGCAAAAATTCAAATAAGGAATGCGAGCCATGCAGCACGAGGATCGGATATTAACACGAAAAGTAGAAGCCACCTTGATTCCTCACGGTGATCTCCACTCTTTGGAAAAAGGCGACAAGGTGACGATTACTCATAGACTCGGCGGAAACTATACCGTCATGACCCTTAACGGAATGTATCGAATCGCAGCCCAAGATGCCGATGCCTTGGGAGAGGAGACCCACGGCGATTCTTCCGAAGAGGAAGATCAATCGAGCGAACCTGCAGACGAAGACGGGATTCGTGACGCTCTTCGAACTGTTTTCGATCCTGAAATTCCCGTGAACATAGTAGACCTTGGGCTAATCTACAAGATCGAGATCGAGGAAACGGGGGACGAGAAGCGTCTTGTATCCGTGGACATGACCCTGACCGCTCCCGGTTGCGGCATGGGCCCGGTAATCGCCGCAGACGCCGAAGGCAAAATCAAAAAGCTTCGGGGAGTGGATGATGCGAAAGTGGAAATCGTATGGGATCCACCTTGGACGCAAGACCTCATCTCGGAAGTGGGAAAAATGGAATTGGGCCTGCTCTAGAAGCTGGATTTTCATCTTTTGCCTTGTACATTCTGTCAATCATCCTTTCTTCCGCAGAAAGGAAAAAATGAACGAAGAAAAAAAACCGACGTTTGCAATGGGTTGCGACCATGCAGGATTTCGCTACAAGGAAGCCATTAAGGGGTACCTCTTGTCCGAAGGTCACGAAGTCAAGGATTTCGGCACCTTCTCGGAAGAATCCGTGGATTACCCGAAATACGTGAAACCTGCGGCGGAGGCAGTGGGACAAGGACTTTGTGACTTGGGCGTCGTCCTTGGCGGAAGCGGCAACGGCGAGGCAATGGCGGCGAACAAGGTAAAGGGCGTACGATGCGCCCTCTGCTGGTCCGAGGAAACGGCTCGCTTGGCAAAGGAACATAACGATGCAAACGTCATTTCTCTGGGCGAAAGGCAGATAAACGAGGATTTGGCCATTAGAATAATCAAGGAATGGTTGTCGGCATCCTTTGAAGGAGGACGTCACCAACGACGCATAGCTATGCTCGACTAATTCAAATAAGTTCCCTATGTTGCGAACCTCAAACAATTTTTAATGAGCGAAGAAAAAGAGAAAAAGCCCGATTCCGTGGGCGAAGTCATCCAAAAGAAATTTCTGGAAGAGAGAAAAGTTTTCCTCTGGGGAGAGGTCAGCGACCGATCGGCTCGCGACGTCACGGAAAAATTCCTTTACCTTGAGGCAAGCAATCCGGGAGAAGACATCACTTTCTACATCAATACGCCCGGAGGCTCAATCACTGCAGGCATGGCAGTCTACGACACAATGCAGTTGATCACCTCCTCCATCACCGTAGTCGTCACGGGAATGGCTGCAAGCATGGGTTCGATTCTTCTTTGCGGTGCATCGAAGGGGAAAAGGCATCTCTATCCTCACTCGAGGGTATTGATTCACCAACCCCTAATCACCGGCAGAATGTGGGCAGCGGCCGTCGACATAAATATTCAGGCCGAAGAGATGGAAAAGCTTCGGGAAGAACTTAACAAGATACTGGCCAAGTCCTCGGGGCAACCTCTGAAGAAAATTCAACAGGACACGGATCGGGACTTCTACCTCAATGCCGAAGAAGCGATCGAATACGGCTTGGCCGACAAAATAATTAACAAACTCTAGTCCTCGGCCAAGATTTTGGCCAACTCGTAGTCAGGCTTGCCCATGGCATTGAGCGGCAAGTTCCTTACCGAGAAAATCTTCTTTGGCATCATTGCACCGGAATACCTGTGGGCCAAGGTATTCTTGATGTCCTCTGGATTCAGGCTTTCAGGGCTACAGTAGGCAACCA
>CAZNWO010000036.1:16951-25030 GCA_964576585.1 uncultured Puniceicoccaceae bacterium
GGCAGAACCGAACCGACACCAGATTCTCCCGCCAAGAACTCATTCGGGGGCAGGACGGTGATTGTCCCAGCAGTTTCAGTCATGCCATAAGTAGGGGCTAAAGGCAGTTTAGACTCTCGAGCCTTCTGAGCTAAATCCTCGGATAAAGGACTGCCTCCGAGGAGAATCACTCGGCTTTGCTGAAGTCGCGAGACGGCCGATTCGTAAGAAAGCAATCGATGAAGCTGTGTTGGAACAAGGGAAACCATTCGATCGCGAAGACACAGTGCTCTTTCAGGCTCCGCAAGTTCAAGGTAATGGCCAAAAATAAGATCACCGCCTGTCTCGATTGCACGAACTACCTGCATCCAGCCACCGACATGATCGAGCGGAAGGCAACAGAAAGAGGACATGGGCTCATCACCCAAAACCCGCCGAAGTCCACGAACTGCACTCGACATAGTTTGCCAAGTATGGCGAGCAAATCTAGGCTTACCCGAAGTGCCCCCTGTCCGAACGAAGATAGAAGGTGTCGACGAATCACATTGGGGAGAGCTCGAGGGATTCACTTGGTTGCCAAGCCAAACGGACCGAGCACTTCTCAACCTCTCAAAAATCTCGAAGCAAAAAGTCGCGGATTCGGAAGATTCGGCAACACCCTCACCAAGCCAATCACCGCTGAAGGCCGAATCAGGCAAAGCTAAAGCGTCTGCCATAATTCCTCCAAACGATCATTGGAAACCAAGCCGGGAGTCAGAACAGGTTCTTTGTGCAGCCAGTTCTCATCCCGGACGAAATCTAATACCCCCAGTCCGGGAACAGTTTCGGAAACATCAGCTATCCTTAGGATCGCCTCAAAACCAAAAGAACTCTCGAAAACTGTAGAAATGACGCAACGCTCGGGAACTTTTTGAACAAAACGTTCCAATCCTTGCCAATCGCCGCA
Organism: uncultured Puniceicoccaceae bacterium; assembly: GCA_964576585.1. Lineage (GTDB taxonomy): Bacteria > Verrucomicrobiota > Verrucomicrobiia > Opitutales > Seribacteraceae. The sequence goes on from CAZNWO010000036.1 coordinate 17,877, forward strand.
CAAAGTCGGTTTAAGAATAAAATAACCGGGCCAACCACGCTCTAAGAAGGATTCCGCCTCAGCGAGGTCTGCAACAGACTCATCAAGAGCGATTGGAACTGGTGAAGAAGCAGCCAGCGAGAAAAGGGACTCCTTTTCCGAAGTTGGCAAAGGTTGCTCGAGGTATTCAACCTGTTCCAAACCCGAAAGTGCTGAAACCCACAACTGTGCTTGCTTCAAGGAAAGCGAACCGTTGGCATCCAATCGCAAACAACTAACAGAGGGCGAAGCAAGAAGGAGTTGCTTCAAGGCGAGAATCTCCTCGGATGGTTCGCTCAAGCCGATTTTTGCCTTAACCACTTTCCCTGAGATCGATCCGTAATCATGAAGGGATGACAACAACCTTGCGGGATTGAGACTTCGCCCCGTTGAGACCCACGAGGTGGACCAGACTGCAGAATTCGCACAACTGATTGCCGATGAACAGAGGGGAAGATTCGCAGGAATTTGCTTCTGGGCATCGAACTGCTCGAGAAAAGCCTCTGCCTCGGAAAGAGATTCTCCGCGAAAACCCGGAGTTGGTGCAATCTCGCCGTAACCAATCGATCCATCAGGTCTACGAATCCTGACAACCAGACTTTCTCGATTTCCCCAAGTTCCTCGGGCAGTTTTCAAGCATTGCCTGAAAACATTTGCAACCCGTCGAAACTCAAACTCCTCGATCATTGTTTATCCTTGTGAATAAAGCGTGCTTGAGACATAAGCTTCAAGCCTTTCCAATAGTTCTTGTACATGGACGAGGAGTTTTTTTTATCATCGGATGAATTCTTTCGGAGGAATCTTCCCTCCGGAGTAACTTTTGACGACGTCACGCTGGCTACTCGTTATTCGGAAACTCTCCCAAGAGACGTAAATCTCGAAACCTCACTGTCCGAGTCAATCACGTTGAGCATTCCGATTCTCTCCTCGGACATGGATACCGTGACCGAATCCAAGATGGCAATCGCCATGGCTCTTAGCGGTGGGTTGGGATTGATTCACTACAATATGGAGCAAAGCGCCCAAATCAAGGAAGTCGCAAGGGTGAAATACCACGTACACGGGTTGATTCGTGATCCGATCACCATTACGGGAGACAAACATGTTGGCGATGTTATTGAATTGATTGAGGAAAAAAACTTCCAGTTTCGCACTTTTCCCATAGTGGATACAAACGGAAAGCTAATGGGTCTCCTTCCGGGGCGAGTCGTGAAAAGAAGATACAGTGACCGAAAGGTCACGGAGGGCATGCTTCAGCGAAACGAAGTCTACACCATCTGCGAAAAAGACGTCGGAGACGATCCCATCTCGACTGCGGACAATTTTTTCAGCGAGCACATGGGCATACACAAGTTGCTGGTAGTGGACGAGGAGGACAGGCTGTGCGGACTCTATACCCTGAGCGATATAGAAAGCATAATGGAAGAGACCAGGGATCACCTGAAACCATCTCGAGACAATAACTTCCGCCTCCTTTGCGGAGTCGCAGTCTCTGCTCCCCGCACATCAGAAGGTGAAGTGGATCGCGACAACTTGCTCGCTCACGTCGGGGCAATGTCGGACGAAGGCTTGGATCTCGTTGCCCTTTCAACCGCTCACGGGCACACCAAGGGAGTCGGTGAATGCGTAAGAATCCTCAGACAGGAATTCAAGGAGCTGACCATTGTTGCCGGAAACGTAACCACAGGCGAGGGAGTGGAGTATCTTGCCGAGGCGGGAGCTGATGCAGTCAAAGTCGGACAAGGCCCAGGCTCTATCTGCACGACTCGAGTGGTTGCTGGCGTGGGGATTCCGCAAATGACCGCACTATACGTCACCTCGAGAATTGCGGAAAAAAAAGGAGTGAAGACGATTGCCGACGGAGGCATCTCAAAGTCCGGTGACATTGTGAAGGCACTGACCCTTGCCGATTCAGTAATTTGTGGAGGCTTGCTAGCAGGATGCCGCGAAGCCCCTGGCAGGATCATTGAGATCGAAGGCAAACTGTACAAGCAATACCGGGGAATGGGCAGTCTAGAAGCCATGAAAGAGGGTTCCGCGGCAAGGTATGGACACAGCAAGCAAAACCTAACTCAGAAAGCTTCGCCCGAAGGGATAGAAGCCCTCAAGGAAGTTGCGGGATCGGTGCGAGAGACCTTGGAAGTGATCGCGGGCGGAGTTCAATCCGGGCTTGGTTATATTGGGGCAAGAAACCTCGGTGAGCTTCGAGAAAGAGCCCGCTTTCTTCGTGTGAGTCCGGCTGGCCAGCGCGAAGCTGTCCCGCACGACGTCGTGGAGATAAAAAGAAGCGACGTCTCGCGTACTTAACCAATTGCTTCACGCAAGGCTAGGGAGTTAAAGAAGGAATGGATGCTGGAAAGTTTTCTTCCCGACTCATCGCCGATATCGGTATCAGCATGGGAGATGAAGGCAAGGGACGAGTCATTCACGAGATTCTGGAGGAACTCAAGCAGGATGGGCGTTCACGCACTGCTGCCGTAATTAAGGTCAACGGCGGTGCCAATGCTGGCCACACGGCCGCGGGACTGAAGCTGAACCTATTGCCCTCTGGAGTAGGAGACCCTGAGTTACCAAAGCTTTTGGTCGGTTCCGGTGTAGTGGCGGACCCTAGAAAGTTTCTTTGGGAAGCTCTGCCTTTGGAAGAGAAAGGTATTCGAGTTCTTAACCGCTTGATGATTGACGAGCGCACGCAGGTTTGCGACCTGACTCACCGCTTGCTAGACTTGGCTTGGGAAAATTATCGGGTGAACATACTCGAAGAGGAGAGTCGCGGCTCAACTGGTCGTGGGATTAGTCCAGCCTATTCAGAGGAAACAAGCCAGTGGCAAATTTTCTATGACTGCTTTCAGGGAAGTAAGGACATCTATGCCAATGCCTTGGCCCGCAGAGCAGATCGCGCCCTACGCACTATCCAGCATGTCTGTAGAGTTTCCGAGAAGTCTTGGGACAATTTCTTCGACCAACTCACGCAGGCTGAATCAAGGGCAAACGCAGAAGCCATAGAGCAAGGCATTTTTATAGAAGAGGAATTCAACTTCTCGAAATTCAAGGGAGAAAAACCTTTTACACTTAATGTGGAGCACTTGACCGATGTTTACTGGGAAGCCGGCAGAAATCTCTCCTCGTCCATTGGCGATGTTCGAAAGGAAACACTAGATGCTTTGGAGAGGAATGAATATGTCGTGGCTGAATTCGGCCAGGCCCACTGGCTTGACAAGAGACACGGCTTCACTCCCAACGTCACTGCTTCACACACAACGACTCCTGAGCTTTTTCTTTCCGCTGGCATCCCAACCCAAAACGTTCATGTAATCGGTTGCTGCAAGGCATACGACACCAAGGTTGGAACGCATCTCTTCCTGACTAGGATTGATCCAGAAAACCATCCGCTTGGAGCTAAGCTTTCGAAACTCGAGTTCGGGACTTCCACTGGCAGGCAACGAATGGTGGGCTGGTTCGACGCCGTAGAAAAAGGGGATGCCCTTCGTCATTCGGGTTTCGATGATTTCGTTATCAACAAGCTTGATGTTCTCTCCCATTCGGGAGATTGGCAAGGAGACCTGAAGATTTGTACAGCCTATCGCACGCCGGACGGCCAAACCCTTAGGAGTGTTCCCCGAAATGATGCCCTTCGTTGCACCCTGAAACCCGTGTACATGGAACTGCCAGGCTGGAGCGAAGACTTGTCGGAAATAGAATCCTTCGAATCGTTCCCTGCAAATGCCAAGAGATACGTCGCTCAAATGGTATCCTCTGTCTTGGATGTCGCATACTCATCGGGAATTGGCGGAAAAGAGCTACCCGCAGTCCGGTTCGTGGGAGTAGGTCCCGCACCTGGACAAGTGGTTCGCGACGTACCGCCCACCCGAAGGCTCATCGAAGAATTCGCCACAAGTTTAACCAGCGTTTCATGAGGGGTCCCCCTGCCCTTTCTCGCTTTCGCAATCGCCTCTCTTGGGAGGACTTAAATCCATCGGGGATTCGTCAACTTGTGGATCTTGCCGCGGCCGAAGACTTGATCGGACACGGTTTGGAGCACAAACCACAAATTGCCGGCGACCGAACGACCTTGGCAATCCAAGTGAAGGGCGAAGGCAAAGCCGCAGTAATTGCCCGCGAATCCATGGTCGTCTGCGGCATTAAGGCAATCCCAGTAGTGCTTGACGCCTTTGGCGCTACGCAAGTTAATTTCGCCACTGAAAAAGCGGACGGAGACCTTGCCGTCGAAGGCGAATGCATCGGAGTATTGAGTGGTTCGGCGTCGACCTTACTCACCGCCGAAAGGACTTTGCTCAACTTGTTGCAGAAGATGTCCGGCATAGCCACAAGTGCCCGAAAATTCGTCGATATGCTGGAAGGATACGACACCGAGATGCTAGATACCCGGAAAAATACACTAGGTTGGCGAGCACTGGAAAAGTACTCGGTAGCACAAGGTGGGTTCTACAATCACAGGTATGGACTCAATGATCGGATTTTGATAAAAGACAATCACCTTGGGGCGAAGGGAATTGTGGATGGGCATAGACTAGAAGAAACGATAAAGACTGTAAAAGCGAGTAATCAAGATTTGATTGTAGAGGTGGAAGTAGATCATGTCAGTCAAGTATCACCTTCCATCAATGGTGGAGCAGATGCCATTCTCCTCGACAACTTCTCTCCGAATGAAGTAGCCAAAGTCGTTCAAGTCCATAAAGAAGAAGTTGTTCTTGAAGCTAGCGGAAACATAACCTTGGAAACCGTATGTGAATATGCCGAGGCAGGACCTCATTTTCTTTCAACCGGAGCTGCAGTGCACAGGAGCAATTGGGTGGACTTGAGCCTAGACTGGCAGGAGAATTAAAGAATGGCAAAATATCCCGAGGGCAAACGACGGGCAATTAGTCCAAAGAATAGAGTCAAGAGAACTCCCAAGGAAGACCCAAGCACGTACCTGCTGCGAACCTTGTTGGCAGCAAGCCCCTACTTCGTGTCGGGTTCCATTTTAGCAGATCGTTTAAAAATGACTCGAGTTGCAGTGTGGGGAAGAATCGACAAGCTGCGTTCTGAGGGCATTGAGATCGAAGCCGCGCGAAATCGAGGATACCGACTGGAAGCAGAACCCGACAGACTAAACAAACACCTTCTCGAGGCATGGATGGGGGAAAGGCGCATATCCTGTTCAGCCTCAGTCTTCGACTCACTTGACAGCACGAACTCCGAGGCGGAAAGACAATTGGCGGCAGGTCGCGAAACCCCCTTCGCGATTCTGGCGAATTCTCAAGAAAAGGGTCGAGGAAGACTTGGGAGAAGATGGCATAGCCCTCCCGCAGGCAATATTTATTTATCGCTGGCATTCAGGCCCGAAATACCAGCATTTAAGCTTCAGCTTCTGACCCTCTGGCTAGGTGTTCGACTTTGTCGATTACTTAGAGCGGAAACAGGTAGCGAGATGATGGTGAAATGGCCCAACGACCTTTTTTCGGGCGGCAGAAAAACAGGTGGCATGCTGACCGAGGCCTCCATTGACCCTGAGCGAGTTCTCACCCTCACCTTTGGATTGGGTCTAAATGTAAACTCCACCAAGAACAGGTTCCCCAAGGACTTGAAAAAATTGGCAAATTCGCTGAGAAACGAAACTGGCAAAACATTTAGGCTGCATGAATTGACAGCAAAGATCATCGGATGCATATTGCTTGGTTATGATGAATGTCTTCAAGGCATTGATTCGAAAACGCTTCAAAGGGAATGGGAAGCCTTGGATGCCTTATCGGGAAAAAACGTAAGAATCGATTTGGGCAAGGAATCGATTCAGGGCAAAGTGTTGGGCATAAACGAAACGGGGGCCTTGAACCTCAAGCTTCGCAACGGAAGAACTCGAGTGATACGTTCGGGAGACGTTACTTTGTTGAGTAAAAAATGACTGAATGCAAAGAACCTTTACTTTGCGTGGATGTGGGGAACACCAACACCCGCTTCGGGATATTCGAATCAGGAGAAGTTCGAGGGGCCCGAATGCTTCCGACCAGACAGCTCATGGCTTGTCCGGGGGATTTTCAAGAAAGTCTCCCTAAGGATGCAATGAAGGCAGCCTTTTGTTCGGTAACTCCAGCGGCCGATGCCTTGGTTGAAGAAATTCTGCAAGAAATTACCCCTAACCCGTTCCGATTGAGCTTTTCTAACTGCGGAGATCTTCCCATTCGTTATCCCAAGCCGAATCAGGTAGGTGAAGACAGGCTGGCAAACTCTCTTGCTGCAAGAAAGATTCACGGGACACCTGCGATCGTGATTGATGTAGGAACTGCCGCGACCTTTGACATTGTCACAACCAAACATGGCTATGAGGGGGGAGTGATCGTTCCCGGGCCACAGGCGTTGCTAGATTGCCTTCAGGTTCAAACGGCACTCCTGCCTCATGTTTCAATCACGCAACCTGTGCCCCAGGAGCAAATTGGAAGAAGCACGACGGAGGCAATGCTTATTGGCATTTCGAATGGATTCCCAGGAATGATTGAAGCAATTCTTGCCAAGGTAATCCCAGCAGTCGAGAAACTTGAAGGCGGCGAGATTCGCAAAGTTGCCACGGGAGGAGGAGGCTTTCGCTTAAACAACCTGGATCTGATACAGGATCCGGACTTGACACTCAAGGGAATCGCACTGGCCCATCAAGATTCCGCAATAAGATGAGAGAGGAAATCAAGCCTTCCGGAAACATCATAGAAGTTACCAACCTGTGCAAGGCTTACGGGCGAGTGAAGGCTCTGGACAGCCTGACCTTTTCCGTTACCAAAGGTGAAGTGGTGGGATTTCTGGGACCTAATGGAGCAGGCAAAAGTACCACCATGCGCATTCTTTGCGGTCTGACTGCTGCAGACTCGGGCGAGGCGATGGTTAATGGTGTAGACTTGGCTGACGAGGAGGGCGAAGTCAAAAAGCATGTGGGTTATCTCCCAGAAAATAATCCACTGCCTGAAGATTTGCGCGTCTCGGAATACCTAAGGTTTCGAGCTAGACTGAAAGGACTTTCAGGGGGTCTTTTGCAAGAACGCCTAGAAGCCACGCTTAACCTATGCGACCTACGAAGAACCGCAGCCGAAAGACTGATCGGCAATTTATCGAAAGGATTCAGGCAACGCGTAGGTATAGCCGAGGCCTTG
>CAZNWO010000037.1:0-2639 GCA_964576585.1 uncultured Puniceicoccaceae bacterium
CTTTGCCCCTGCTCGCGGGTATTCCCATCCACGAAATGATCTTTATTTCCGGAGCTGGTATACGCGTACGTAGTCTACGAGGAGCCGGGCGGGGAACTTGGTTGCGGCGTTTGGGGCTCCCGGCCAGTTGCCCCCGACGGCCAGGTTGATCAGCAGGTGAAAGCGCTTGTCGAAGGGCGCGGGAAACTTGCCGCCCTCGGAGTTCCATTTGTCCTGCGTCTGCCAGAGCTTTCCGTCGATTCCCCACCGAATCCTTCCTTCCTCCCACACGATGCTGAAGACGTGGAAGTCGTCGGCGAAGGTGCCCGAGGATAGCTTGTACGGTTTGCCCGTGTGCTTGTTCTTTGGCCATTTGCCTCCGTAGTGAAGAGTTCCGTGGTAGGTGGAGGGTTCGTGGCCGACGAGTTCCATGACGTCGATTTCTCCACTGGCGGCCCAAGTGCCGTAGGCCTCGTCGGTGGGGAGCATCCAGATGGCAGGCCAAATGCCTTTGCCCACGGGGAGCTTGGCCCGGACGTCTATGCGGCCATATCGCCAGTCGCCTCGGTGCTTGGTGCGAATGCGTCCGGAGGAGTAGTCCCGGCGAGTTCCGGCTTCAGCGTGTCCGTCCTTGTGAGCCTCGATGACGAGGTTTCCGTTTTCGACCCTGACGTTCTTGGCTCTGTCGGTGTAGATTTGCATTTCGTTGTTCCCACCGCCAAAAGCGTTTACCTCCACTCCCCACTTGGAGTAGTCGAGGGTGGGACCGTTGAATTCGTCGGACCAGACGAGCTTCCAGTTCGTGGGCTGGGCGGCATGAGTCGCTTGGAGGAGGCCAAGCAGATGGAGCGCAGTGGCGGTTGCGCAAAAGTTGAAGGTTTTGAAAGGTGTCATTACCGAATTATCTTTTGGTTTGAGGTTCCCCATTCCGCAGGCTGAATCTGCTCTTCTCAATCAAGGACGTTCAATTCGGCTGCGCCGAGGCGAAGGATGCCGTCGCTCAGCACTCTGGCCCGGAGCCCGCCCTTGCCCTTGAGGAATTCCTCCACGCCCGAAGCCACCGCCTCGTCCATCCAGTAGCAGGGGGTGCATTCCTGCACTCCCTCGAAGCGAACCTCGCCGAGCCGGAAGGATTTCCCAATGAGGTCGTTCAGGTCGGGGCCGCGGGTAAGCACGTTTCTACGATAGACGTCGGGCGTGTGCTTGGTACCGAATTTTTCGAGGACGGCCTCATGCACGGCCTGATCGAAGAAGGTCACCTGCGCCTTGTAGTTTTCCTTGAAGCCAAAGTATCGGTCGCCCCGGATGCCTTTGCCGGTAACGCACTCGACCTCGGGAACCGCCGAAATCGGGTTGTGCCGGCGAGGCTTGCCGTGCCTTCCCTTGAAGTCGTGTCCCTCGGAGAGGTAGAGGGCTAGAATCTCGAGGCTGTTTGCCATTTTGGGACAGGATGGGAGTTCCTCTTGGGATCGCAATGGAAAAGCTTTTTTCCTTTGCCCCATCCCTCGGGAGGCTTATTCCCTTTGAATTGTGACCGAGTCGCCTGCCGAGCTTTCCAGGGATGATGCCCTGCTAGTCCTGAACGGGTTGCCCGGCGTGGGCCCCGTGATGCTTCGCCGCCTGCTGGATTGGTTTGGAGGAGATCCCCTGGCAATCCTGAAGGCTGCGGGGACGGAGCTCGTGAAGGTGAGGGGTGTGGGCCCAAAGGCGGTATCGAGCATTCGAAGCTGGAATGATGGCGACTGGCTGGAACGGGAGCGCAAGCGCCTGCAGGACCATGGGGCACGATTCATCACCTTGGAAAACGAGGATTTCCCCAAGGCGTTGCTGGAAACCTTCGACCCCCCGATCGGGCTGTATTGCCGGGGGACTCCGCCGAAGGAACCCTGCGTGTCCATCGTCGGTACGCGACGACCTTCCCTCTACGGTTTGAGGATGGCGGAAAAATTGTCTGCGGGGCTGGCTCGAGCGGGTTTTTGCATCGTGAGCGGAATGGCTCGAGGCATAGACGCCGCGGCTCACGAGGGCGCCTTGGGCGCGGGGGGGAAGACCGTTGCCGTCTTCGGCTGCGGCATCGACGTGATTTATCCTCCCGAGCACCTCGACTTGTTTCGAAGGATCGTCGAGTCCGGGGCGGTGTTTTCGGAGTTCTCGTTTGGTCGTCGTGCGGACAGGCAGACTTTCCCGATGCGCAACCGCCTGGTTGCGGGGATGAGCGCCGGCGTGATCGTGGTGGAGTCGGCCGCAAACGGAGGCAGCCTGATCACGGCTCGATTCGCTGGGGAGCAGGGCAGGCAGGTGTTTGCAGTCCCCGGCAGGGTGGACCAGTCTACCGCCGAAGGGTGCAACCAGTTGATTCGAGAGGGGGCGACCTTGGTGACGTCCGCATCGGAGGTCGTGGACGAACTTGCCCCTGCCTTGAACCTCGCGCCGGTGGAAGCGGAACCGGCTTCATCGAAAGAAGCGGTGGGGAACCTTTCTCCCGGGGAATCCGCCGTGTACGGATCGCTCTCGGAAGGCGCCTTGATGAGGCCCGACGCCATCGCCGACCAAGCGGGGCTGCCCGTGCATGAGGTGATGTCGACCCTCACTCTCCTGGAGCTGAAGCGGCTGGTTTGCCGGCATTCGGACGGTTCCTTCGAGGCGAGGTAGCCGGCTTT
>CAZNWO010000037.1:2739-24795 GCA_964576585.1 uncultured Puniceicoccaceae bacterium
AGCGGCTGGTTTGCCGGCATTCGGACGGTTCCTTCGAGGCGAGGTAGCCGGCTTTTGCCCCACTTTCGGGTTGAGAAGCCCTTGCAGGTATCCTAGCAAGTCCCGCATGAAGGCTCTTACCTTGGTCGATTCGAATGAATTTGAATTTGGAGAGGTTCCCGATCCCGAGATTGGTCGCGGGGACGTTCTGGTGGAGGTGAAGGCTTGCGGTATCTGCGGTAGCGACGTTCACGGGATGGACGGGAGCACGGGTCGTCGACGTCCGCCGATCGTCATGGGCCATGAGGCCTCGGGCGTGATCGCCGAGGTCGGGGAAGGCGTGGAGAGCTGGAAGCCCGGCGACCGCGTGACCTTTGATTCCACGACTTATTGCGGCGCCTGCCACTATTGCCGGCAAGGCTTGGTGAACCTCTGCGACGAGAGGCAGGTAATCGGAGTTTCCTGCGAGGATTACAGGCGTCACGGCGCCTTCGCCGAGAAGGTGTCCATTCCCCACCTCGGGGTTTGCGCCATTCCCGACGAGGTAAGCTTCGAGCAGGCGGCGCTTGCCGAACCTGTCTCCATCGCCCTGCACGGCGTCAATCGCCTACCGATCAAGGGTGGCGAAACGGGCGTGGTCGTGGGCACGGGCATGATCGGGCTCTTTGTGGTGCAGGCTCTCAAGGCCGCCGGATGCAGCCAAGTCTTTGCCGTGGACCTTGCGGAGGACAAGCTCGCCCTTGCCAAGGAACTCGGGGCCGATGAAACCTTCGTGCCCGGAAAGGACGACGTCGTTTCCCTCGTCCATGAGGCGACCGAGGGGAGGGGAGCCGACGTTTCCGTGGAGGCCGTAGGCGTAACCGACACGGTTCGTCTCGCCGTGGAGGTCCTGCGACTGGGAGGTTCCACCTGCTTGGTGGGAAATCTTTCGCCCGACGTCACTTTTCCCCTGCAGTGGGTTGTAACTCGAGAGCTGTCCGTGTACGGCTCCTGCGCCTCCGCAGGTGAATACGGCGAAGCCCTCCGGGCGGTTGCCGACGGCAGGATCAAGGTCGACCCGATCATCTCCGCCGTCGCGGACTTGAAGGACGGCGCCTCTTGGTTTCAGCGTCTGCACGACAACAAGGACGGTCTCCTCAAGGTAATCCTGCGTCCCTAGCAAACTTCCCGCTTGTTCCCGTCGATCGCGTGTCTTTCCTGCTTGCAACCTGTGTTTTTCGCTTTTGAGTGTCTGAAAGCTCAATCGCATCCATCCATTCGCCATGAATTTCCTAGCTGCAGAAGGTTCCGTTTCCACTAGCATCGACTTTTGGCCCCTCGTCATCCTACTAGTCAGCGTGGCGTGGGTTGTATTTGGGATCACCAAGTTGCGGTTGCATCCGTTCCTTACCCTCATTCTTGCGGCCGTGCTGGTGGGTTTGATGACGGGTCCGTTGCCCGAGTTGACGACTGAGAACAAGGGGCTTTTCCATTCCCGAGTGGCCTTGCAGGAAACGCCCGAGGGCGGGACGAGCGACATGATCAAGGCGGTGAAGTGGTCCCTGCTCGGTTTTGGAAACACTGCTGCGGGCATCGGCTGGGTGGTGGCTCTGGCGGCGATGATCGGCACCTGCATGATGGCAAGCGGGGCGGCGGACCGGGTGGTGCGTTCCCTGATGGCGACTTTCGGGGAGAAGCGGGCGGGACTCGTGCTCCTGCTTAGTGGTTTTCTGCTCTCCATCCCCGTGTTTTTCGACACGGTCTTCTTCCTTTTGATTCCTTTGGCTCGGGCCTTGGCTTTGCGCACGGGCAAGCACTACACCTTCTACGTCATGGCGATGGCGGGGGCGGGGGCGATCACCCACTCCATGGTGCCGCCCACACCCGGGCCGCTGATGATTGCCGACGGGCTGAAGCTGGACTTGGGCGTGGCCATGATGGCGGGGTTGGTGGCGAGCTTGCTGCCCGCCATTCTGGTGCTGCGGATGGCGGCGTGGTTCGACAAGAAGTACGACCTCCCGATGCGGGACGTGGCGGGAACTTCCTCCGAGGAGTTGAAGAGCATCGTGAACAAGAAGGACGAGGAGTTGCCGCCGCTGTTTCTTTCCGCCTTGCCGATCGCCTTCCCCGTGGTGGTGATTTCGGCGGTTTCGGTGTTGAAGCTGATGATGAAGTCGGCGGAGGAGGGGAGCGCCTTGGCTTCCGAGGGTTACTTGGCCTTTTTCGAATACTTGTCTTTTGTGGGGTCGCCCAACGTGGCCATGACGGTGGCTGCTGCTGCCGCCATTTACACCTTGGTGAAGCAATTTGTACGGGAATCTGCCGGGCGGGACTTGGACATGTCCCGCAAGTTGCAGAAAACTTTGGAGAGCCCGCTTGGGACGGCCGGTGTGATTATCCTCATCACGGGAGCGGGCGGCGCCTTTGGCGGCATGATTCGGTTGGCCGGGGTGGGCGAGGTGATTGAGACCTTGGCGAAGGAGTTCGACGTCTCCTATATCCTGTTGGCTTGGCTGGCCACGGCCATCGTGCGGATTGCCCAAGGCTCGGCTACGGTATCGATGATCACGGGCGTGGGGCTCATGTCCGCCGTGATAGGGGACGGCTCCGACTTGGCTTATCATCCGCTTTACGTCTTCTTGGCGATTGGGTTCGGGTCGATTACCCTGTCGTGGATGAACGACAGCGGTTTCTGGGTCGTGCAGCGCCTGAGCGGCTTTACCGAGAAGGAAACCCTCAAGACGTGGTCGGTGTTGCTTACTGCAATCGCCTTGACGGGCCTCGTCATGACCCTTTTGGGCTCCGTCTTGTTGCCCTTGAAGTGAATTTTTTCTGAACAACTTGATTTATAACTAAGGAGGAAAAGGTTTCATGAAACGTCGAACATTCATCCAGTCCGCAGGAGTCGCGACTTCCGCAGGCCTGCTCAATCACCACAACGCCTTGGCCGAGGACAAGAAGCGAAAGGGGGAGTTTCGCGGACGCGTCTACAAGTCGGTCAAGTATGGCGGGAAGGTAAACCTGAATCGCTTGAAGAAGCTCAAGGAACTGGGCTTTGACGGTGTGGAGGGATCTGCGCCGGGCATGGACGTCGAAGGCTTGCGAAAGGCTTGCGCGGAAGTGGGAATGCCCATGCACGGGGTGGTCTACAACAAGCACTGGAAGATGAGGCTTTCCTCTCCGGACCCGAAGGTGCGGGAGATTGGACGCAAGGGTCTGGAGGATGCCATTCGCGAGTCCAAGGCGGTGGGCGGTTCCTCCGTGTTGTTGGTTCCGGGAAGGGTTTCGGGGAAAGACGAGAGCCATGATCACGTTTGGGATCGTTCGATTGCGGAAATTCGAAAGGTTTTGCCTCTGGCCAGCAATTTGGGAATCCACGTTCTCATCGAGACGGTTTGGAACGGCTTCTGTTACAAGCCCGAGCAGTTCCGCGATTACCTGGACGCCATCGACAGCCCTTGGGTCGGCGCGTACTACGACATCGGCAACATGCAGAAGTTCGCTCCCAGTCATGAATGGATTCGCGTGCTGGGCTCACGCACGGTGAAGTTCGACGTGAAGGATTGGGGAGTGAAGAACGGCTTCTGCTCCTTGGGGCAAGGGGACGTCGATTGGAAGCTGGTGCGACGAGAGATGGCAGCCATTGACTTTTCAGGCTGGGTAACTCGCGAGGGAGGAGACGGCGGCGACGACAAGACCGCAGCGTTGATGGACGAATTGCTGGACTTGTAGACTTGCTTCGGTTCAGACCTTTTGCCTCTTTTCTTGAGGATTTTGAGTTTTTTTTCATCTTGGAGTTGCAAATTCTCCATTTAGCCTTTCATTGAGATTCGATACTTGGGGGAGTCCCCGGCAGGGGCTGAGAGGCAAGCATATCCCGTTTGCGACCCTTCGAACCTGATGCGACTCAAATCGCCGTAGGGAAAATCGTTCTGCCTTGGCTCCGCTCAAGGTGACGGAGTTCCGTCCGGAGGTTTTCGCAATTTAACCTGAACTCCACAAACCAATGATTCGAGAAGCAGAGCCAGTCGAGGAAAGCTCATCCGGTGACGAAAACTTTCGCAATTCACGCCGCGTCTACGTGGAGGGTTCTCGGTCGGACGTCAGGGTTCCCATGCGTGAAGTGAGCCTATCCGATTCGCTTGACAGCGCAGGTGCGGAGGTTCCGAACGAATCGGTTCGCATTTACGATACTTCCGGTGCTTGGGGCGATTCAGATTTTCATCGAGACGTCTCCAAGGGACTGCCTGCCCTGAGGAAGGATTGGATCCGCGAACGTGGTGACGTGGAGGAAATCGAAGGCCGTGCGACTACGCCGAAAGACGATGGGTACATGTCGGGACTGCATGCGCAGCGAGCGGGAGACCGCAACCCCGGAGAGCTGCCCGACTTCGATCGCGTTTCTCTAAAGGTGTTGCGTGCCAAGCCCGGGAAATGCGTAACCCAGATGCACTACGCTCGGCAGGGAATCGTGACGCCCGAAATGGAATTCATTGCAATTCGCGAGAACATGAAGCTGCAGCTTCTCTCGGAGAAACTTCAAACGTCTCCCGACGCCCTGCGAAATTCACTTAACCATCAACATCCTGGAGATTCCTTCGGAGCTTCCATTCCCGAGGAGATAACGCCGGAGTTCGTCAGGGAAGAAGTGGCTCGCGGTCGGGCAATAATTCCTGCCAACGTCAACCACTTGGAATTGGAACCGATGGCGATCGGTAGGAACTTTCTGGTCAAGATCAATGCGAACATCGGAAACTCCGCGGTTGCTTCATCGATCGAGGAGGAGGTGGAGAAAATGCGTTGGGCCACGAGGTGGGGAGCGGACACCCTCATGGACCTTTCCACCGGCAAAAACATTCACCGCACTCGAGAATGGATCATCAGGAATTGTCCGGTGCCCGTGGGAACGGTGCCCATTTATCAGGCCCTCGAAAAGGTCGGCGGTAGGCCCGAGGAACTCGATTGGGAAATCTTTCGAGACACCCTGATTGAGCAGGCTGAGCAGGGAGTCGACTACTTCACCATTCATGCGGGTGTGCTTCTTCGGTACGTCCCTCTCACCAGGAATCGCATGACGGGCATCGTGAGCCGGGGAGGATCAATCATGGCAAAATGGTGCCTGGCCCACCACAAGGAGAACTTTCTCTACGAGCGATGGGATGAGATCTGCGAGATCATGGCTGCCTACGACGTGTCCTTCTCTATCGGCGACGGCTTGAGGCCTGGTTCCATTGCCGACGCCAACGACGAGGCGCAGTTCGCTGAGCTCAAGACTCAGGGTGAACTGACTGAGAGAGCTTGGTCGTATGGGGTTCAGGTCATGAACGAAGGTCCCGGGCACGTGCCGATGAATCTCATCAAGGAAAACATGGACAAGCAACTGGAATGGTGTCACGAGGCGCCTTTCTACACCTTGGGCCCTTTGACGACCGACGTTGCACCCGGTTATGATCACCTCACGAGCGGGATCGGCGCCGCCATGATCGGTTGGTACGGGTGCGCCATGCTTTGTTACGTAACGCCGAAGGAACATCTCGGACTCCCTGATCGTGAGGACGTTCGCGAAGGTGTAATAACCTACAAGATCGCCGCCCATGCCGCGGATCTCGCAAAGGGCCATCCCGCAGCGCAATTTCGTGACAACGCCCTATCCAAGGCTCGATTCGAATTCCGCTGGGAAGATCAGTTCAACCTTTCTTTGGATCCTGAGAAGGCTCGTGAATTCCATGACCAGACGTTGCCCAACGAAAGTGCCAAGACCGCTCACTTCTGCTCGATGTGCGGTCCCAGTTTCTGTTCGATGCGAATAACCGAGGACGTTCGCAAGTATGCCGATGAAAATGGTTTTTCGGAGAAGGATGCCATCAGCGAGGGAATGAACGAAAAGGCTCGTGAGTTTCGCTCCCTTGGCGGCGAGGTTTATCATGAGAAAATCAAGCAATGAAGATTTTCGTCAATGATGAGGCTTTGGAGATTCTGGATGATTCCAGTCTAGCCTCTGCTCTGGATTCAGTGGGTGTCGAGGACGCCAAGGGTTGGGCGGTTGCCGTGAACCGAGAAGTGGTTCCATTCGAGGATTGGGAACAAACCGAGTTGAAGCCCGAGGACAGTCTGCTGCTCGTTCGGGCAACGCAGGGAGGATAAAGAGGAAATGGAATTGATTCTGATTTCATCCCCTGGAACGAAGAAAAACGAGGTTGGCGCCATTCGCAGAATCTTCGAGTTGGGTCTTTCTCGCTATCATCTTCGTAAACCGGATTGGTCTCTGGACGACCTCCGAAGGTTCTTGGTCGACTTGCCCGACGAATGCTTGCATAAAACCGTTATCCACCGCAGGCCGGAACTTTTGAGTGAATTTCCCCTCGCGGGTTATCACCTTTCCTCTCGTGAGGAATACTTCGTTAAAAATTTCGAGGGAACCCTCAGTCGTTCCTTTCACGATTTGGACGAGTTGTCTAATTGTAAGGAACAGCTTGATTACGTTTTTCTCGGGCCCATCTTCGACTCGATTTCAAAGCAGGGCTACGGTTCGGCTTTTCCTGCCTCTGGTCTGAGGAACTATTTCGTCGATCGTCGCAAGCAGAGAATTACTCGTCCCCGCGTGGTCGCCTTGGGCGGGATGGTGCCCGACAAGGTGCGCGTCGCTCTTTCGCTTGGCTTCGATGGAGTAGCCGCACTTGGTGGTGTTTGGGGGAGCAGGTACCCGCAAAAGGCATTCATGAGGTACCTGACCGCCGTTCCCTCGCGCTCAGGTGAAGATAACGATTCTTGGATCGATCGTATTTTCAAGCAACGCAATGCCTTGCAGGAAGCGAAATGAACCTGCCCACCTTCATTGCTCTTACGAGGGACATGCCCAACCTCTCCCATGCCGAGCAGGCGAGAGCTTTTTGCGAGGGTGGTTCTCGGTTTTTGCAGATGCGATCCAAGGCTCCTTCCTCATCGGGACTCCTGTCGGAGGCTGTTGAATTCGTGGAAGTCTGTAGGGAGTTTGGAGCCCTGAGTGTCATCAACGATTTTCCTAGGCTTGCGCTTGAGGCGAATGCTGACGGAGTCCACCTTGGATCTAAGGATGGCTCTCGCTTGGAGGTTCGTAGGTTCTTGGGATCCGATGCCCTGATCGGTGGGACTGTAAATTCTCTGGCCGATGCTGAAAAGATAGTTTCGGAAGGTGTTTGCGATTACGTCGGGGTCGGACCTTTCAGGAAGACTGATACAAAGAAAAATCATGCTCCTGTTCTTTCTTCGCTTGAAATCAATGAAATCCTGCAAGTGCTTGGGAACCTGCCGGCGTTCTTGATCGGAGGTATTTCTCTAGAGGATCTGCCCGAGGTCACGTCTTTACACTGTCATGGTTTGGCCGTTTGCGGGGCCTTGTTCGCGAAAGGACAAAACATTTCGGACAACGTTGCCGACTTCATTGGTCATTGGGGGCCTAGTAAAAACGGACTGGCTGCCTGAAAGATTTTTCGATGGACGATCCCCTTGTCATTGCTGGTGAAAGTTTCGCGTCCAGGCTTTTTGTAGGCACTGGAAAATTTGCCTCGGGCGAAGTTATGCTCGACGCAATTGTGGCTTCCGGAGCCGAAATGGTGACGGTTGCCTTAAAGCGAACCACTCCTCGTTCCTCCGGTGATTCGATTCTCGATTACCTTGATCCAGCCAGGTTTCGCATTCTTCCGAATACCTCCGGTGTCCATGACGCAAAGGAGGCCGTTTTCGTCGCAAAAATGGCTCGAGAAGCCTTGCAGACCAATTGGCTCAAGCTTGAGATTCATCCTGATCCGAAATACCTCATGCCCGATCCCATCGAGACGCTCAAGGCTACGGAGGAATTGGTTCAGGATGGATTCATCGTTTTGCCATACTGCCATGCCGATCCCGTTTTGTGCAAGCGCCTCGAAGAGGTCGGTGCGGCTGCGGTAATGCCATTGGGCGCTCCAATAGGCAGCAATCTTGGACTCAAATCCGGTGAGTTTCTCCGCATTATCGTTGAGCAGAGTTCCGTTCCCGTTGTGGTGGATGCGGGGATCGGGGCTCCCTCGCACGCAGCTGCCGCTATGGAACTGGGAGCTGACGCGGTTCTGGTAAACACCGCGATGGCAGTATCCGCCGATCCTGTTTCCATGGGGTCGGCCTTTGCGGCGGCCGTAAGCGCCGGACGTGCCGGACGTCTAGCCGGACTCGGGGCCGTCCTCAGGGAGGCTTCCGCATCTTCCCCTCTTACCGGTTTCCTTTCCGAAGAGAGCTAGTTCCCGATGTTGCCTTGGTCATGACGTCTACTTTTCAGGAATTGTTTACCAAGACTTCTTGGGCAGACACGGCCTCCGCCATTCGACGAACCACTGGCCGCGACGTCGAGCGAGCTCTTGATCGAAGCGGAACCGGTGGATTGGAAGACTTCATTGCGCTCGTTTCGCCCGCTGCCTCCGGATACCTCGAGCCCATGGCGAAGCTAAGCCACGAAATTACACGCCGGAGGTTTGGTAACGTCGTTCGCCTTTTTGCCCCAATGTACCTTTCCAACGAGTGCAACAACATTTGCGATTATTGCGGCTTCAGCCTTACCAACGATACTCCACGCAAAACCTTGACCCCGGTGGAAATATTGGCGGAGGCAGGAGCCCTTCGCGAGCAAGGCTTCGAGCACGTCTTGCTGGTAACGGGGGAACATTCCCGTACGGTAGGCTGTACTTACCTTGCAGATGCCCTTCGTTTGCTGCGTCCTCATTTCGCCAACCTCTCCATGGAGGTGCAACCGCTTTCCGTGAAAGAGTATGAATCTCTGGTGGCGGAGGGTTTGCATGCGGTCTTGGTGTATCAGGAAACATATAACCCGGAGAGCTATTCTTCCCACCATCCCAAGGGTAGGAAGCGTGACATGGCGTGGCGTCTGGAAACGCCCGATCGTCTAGGGACTGCCGGCATTAGGAAGATCGGCTTGGGTTGCCTGTACGGCCTTACTCGCGACTGGAGGACGGATGCATTCTTTTCGGCCCTGCACTTGGATTATCTGGAGAGAAGGTATTGGCGTTCCACCTTCTCGATGTCCTTTCCCAGACTTCGTCCCCATGAGGGTGAGGCACGCCCCGAAGTATTCTTGAGCGATTCCGACTTGGTGCAGCTTATTTGCGCCTTTCGAATCTTCGACCATGAGCTCGAGCTTTCCTTGTCCACTAGGGAGAGCCCTGTTTTTCGGGACAATGCATTTCGCATCGGCATCACCACCATGAGCACAGGTTCGAGCACCGAACCCGGTGGCTATGCCAACGCAGACGGTGAGAAGAACCTTGAGCAATTTTCGATTTCGGACGAACGCTCGCCTGCGGAGTTTTCCGCAATGGTGTCTGCGTCGGGGTATGAACCCGTCTGGAAGGATTGGGACTTTTCGTACGACTGCTTTTCTCCCGACGAGAACTCTTCTTCGGAACCTTGCTCCCTGCAACTCGCCGGCTAAACCTTCGTTTTTGGAGTGATGCTTAATCCAGACGAGTCAAACCACTATCGGAGGCATCTCTCCTTGCCTGAGTTCGGTCCTACGGGACAGGAGCGTCTCAAGGCCGGGTCCGTCCTGGTTGTGGGGGCAGGTGGTCTCGGTTGTCCCGCCTTGCAATACCTTGCCGCGGCCGGCGTCGGCAGAATTGGGATCTGCGACTTCGACGTCGTCGAGTCCTCCAACCTGCAGCGCCAAGTGCTCTTCGGCTATTCGGATCTCGGCAAACCCAAGGCCGAATGCGCCGCCCGCAGGCTTGCCGACCTGAATCCCCACATCGAGATCACACCTTTCGTGGAGAGGTTTTCTGCCGATAACGCAGAAGCCCTTCTGAACGACTTCGACGTCGTTCTCGACGGCTCGGACAACTTTCCCACCAGATACTTGGTCAACGACGCCTGCGTCATGTTCGGCAAGCCTTTGTGCTTCGGCTCGATCTTCAAGTTCGAGGGGCAGGTCAGCGTTTTTAACTTCGAGGGCGGCCCAACCTACCGTTGCCTTTTTCCCAAGAGCCCCAACCCGAAGGACGTGCCCAATTGCGCCGAGATCGGCGTGATCGGCGTCTTGCCCGGAATCATTGGCAGCTTGCAGGCTTTGGAGGCGATCAAGATTCTCTCCGGGGTAGGCGAGGTTTTTTCCGGCAAGCTTCTGCTTTTCGACGCCCTGACCTTGCGGGTCAATCAGATTGGCTTTTCCGCAAACCCGGAAAACTTCCACGTCACCGAGCTCAAGGAGATCGAGTTCGCCTGTGATACCGATGCGGATGAGGAAGAGGAAATTCCACAATTGATGCCTGGGGATGTGGACGAACTCCTGAAGAGGGACGACGCACCCCTGCTGGTCGACGTTCGTGAGGACTGGGAGCTTGCGGTTTGCCGCATTGATGGTTCGATTTCCTTGCCCTTGAGTCAGTTGAAGCAACCCGAGTCCATCGAGCTTCCCCCGGAACTGTCCCCCGGCGCCGAAGCCGTGGTCTACTGCAAGGCGGGAGTTCGCAGTATGATGGCGTGCGAAATCCTAAGGGAGTCCTACGGTTTCGAAAAGGTTAGCAACCTTGCGGGCGGAATCGACCTTTGGGCCGAGACGGTTGATCCCGCAATGCCTCGCTACTAGGTTTTTCCGTGCCAACCGTCCTGATCGTTGCCGGTTCCGACAGTTCCTGTGGGGCAGGAATTTCAGCTGATCTGGAGACTGTTCGCTCTCGCGGATGCGATGCATTGCTGGCGATCACTTCTGTGACTGCCCAGAACGACGAAAGCTTTCTTGCATCCCATCCCGTGCCCTCGATCATCCTGCGATCTCAGCTCGAGGCTGTCCGTCAGCAAGCCGTCGATGGCATAGATTCTGTGAAGGTGGGCATGCTTCCTAACGAAGAGTCGGTGGAAGTCCTTTGCGATTTCCTGGAGGCTGAGTCCTGCGGCAACGTTGTCGTGGATCCCGTTCGATCCTCCAGTTCCGGGGCTCCCCTTGCGAGCGAAGCCGCTTTCTCCCTCATGATGAAGCGTTTGCTTCCCTTGGCTTCGATCGTTACCCCCAATTTGCCCGAGGCTCGCTTGCTTTCCGAGGATGCTCGTTCCGAAGAGAAGGGCGTGCGGGAATTGTCGGAAAAGATTCTTGCTCGCGGATCCGACTACGTGTTGATCAAGGGTGGACATGCCGAGGGCGAAGATTGCGTCGATTACCTCTACGGGAAAGGGGATTCCGAAGGTCGAGAGTTCCGCCATCCGCGGCTTGCGGGCGGACCCTTTCGCGGAACGGGGTGTCGCTTGTCCTCGGGCCTGGCCGCCGGGCTTGCGCTTGGGGACGATGTCCCGCAGGCGATGCAGAACGCCCGAACTGATTTGCAGGATTACCTGCGGGCTTCCAGGTAATGAATCATTGCGGCCGCCGCAAGCACGGGCGCAATGAAGTTTACCAGAGGAATGAGCATCAGGCCGGCCGCAATGGATCCAAATATGGTTTTTTCCTTCAACGGAAGCTTTGCTTTTTGAGGTAGGCGGGGGGCGACCGCGTCTTCGTATTCCTTGCCCAGCAGGTAGCCGTTTGCGAGTACTTGGGCAATTAATCCCAATGGCGGAAGAAACCATCCGATTATGAAGATTGGCAGGCAAACCAAGTTTATAAGCAGAGAGAGCGCAAGCAATCTGGAAGAGCCCCATGCCGCCTTTACCATCGGTGGCGGTGGATTGAGCTTCAAGTCCGGGTGATGCTTTTCCGCCGCCGCTTCCACCACGCCGTCGACAAACAATCCCAGGTACGCAACCTGAATCGAGCCGAAGAGAAAAAACAGAATGACCAACATGAGCAGCAGCTCCAGTATCCTCAAGGTCCACAATAACGTGGAGGCCCACCAAGCCCCATCGCTTTCAAGCCAGGCAAGGAACGTCTCGTTCAGCCACTCGAAGCCAAAGTACCCCAAGGGCAGCACGGCCAGAGAGGTTATGATCGCAAGTCCGACCGAGTAGCCCAGCGGTTTCAGGAACCTGACGTCACCCAGTTGATTGAAAGCCTTCTTGTAACACTCAATCACTCCTCTAGGACATTTTCTTTGCCTTGCTCAGGCAAGGATTATTCCTGTTTTTTCTCATTTGCGATTTTTCTCGTGGACAAACCCAACCCTATTCGCCATAAAAATATTCCCGTGAGCGGCCGAATGGTCGCAGGTGGATAATGGCTGAACATAATTACACGGCGGACGACGTAAAGTCACTGGACTGGAAGGAGCACATCAGGCTTCGTCCCGGCATGTACATTGGCAAGTTGGGGGACGGTTCCTCCGAGGACGATGGGATTTACGTCTTGCTCAAGGAGGTCGTCGACAACTGCATCGACGAGTTCGTCATGGGTTTCGGCAAGACCATCGAGATCGAATGCGATGGCCAATCCGTTGTCGTGCGCGACTACGGTCGCGGAATTCCATTGGAGAAACTGATGGCTTGCTCCTCGAAGATCAATACGGGAGCCAAGTACGACTCGAAGGCCTTCAAGAAGTCCGTCGGGCTCAATGGGGTGGGCATAAAGGCGGTCAATGCGCTTTCGGACAACTTCGACATTCAGGCTTTTCGCGACGGCGAGACTCGTCGGATCGAGTTCAAGCGAGGCGACGTCGTGACCGAGGATCGCAAGAACAAGAAGTCTTCCGAGGTGAACGGGACCGGCATTTCCTTCACTCCCGATGCCGACATGTTCAGGAAGTACCGGTTCCGCAACCAGTACGTCGAGCGGATGATCCGCTACTATGCGTTTCTGAACAAGGGTCTTACTCTCAAGTACAACGGAAAGTCCTTTCGTTCCAAGGAAGGCCTCAAGGACCTGCTGCAGGAAAACCTTTCCGAGGAACCCCTCTATCCGATCGTACACCTCGAGGGCAACGACATCGAGGTGGCCTTCACCCATTTGGACCAGTACGGGGAGGACTATTTTTCTTTCGTCAACGGGCAGCACACCACGCAAGGCGGTACGCACCAAGCCGCCTTTCGCGAAGCCGTCGTCAAGACGGTCCGGGAGTTCGCTAAGAAGAACTTCGAGCCCAAGGACGTGAGGGGCGGCATTGTCGCCGCCATCAGCGTAAAGGTCGAGGAACCCGTATTCGAGTCACAGACAAAGACCAAGCTCGGTTCACTCACCATGTCTCCCAAAGGAGAGAGCGTCCGTCTTTTCGTCGGCAATTTCCTCAAGCAGAAGCTGGACAACTACCTGCATCGGCACCCTGAGACTGCCGAGGCACTGCAGGAAAAGATTCTTCGAAGCGAGCATGAGCGCAAGGAGCTGAAGGGGATCCAAAAGCTGGCTCGCGAACGATCCAAGAAGAGCAAGGTCCACAACCGCAAGCTTCGCGACTGCAGGGTTCACCTGAACGCAAAAAAGGCCAAGCAGCGCTTCGACAGCACGCTCTTCATCACGGAGGGCGATTCCGCAAGCGGTTCCATTACCAAGGCCCGAGACGTGGTCACCCAGGCCGTGTTCAGCCTCAAGGGCAAGCCTCTCAATTCCTTCGGCTTGAGCCGGAAGGTGGTCTACGAGAACGAGGAATTCAACTTGGTGCAGGCGGCCTTGGGGATCGAGGAAGACTTGGAGGACCTTCGCTACAACAAGGTCGTGATTGCTACGGATGCCGATGTCGACGGCATGCACATTCGCCTGCTCCTGATCACCTTTTTCCTACAGTTCTTTCCCGAGCTAATACGCGAGGGACACCTCTTTGTCCTTCAGACTCCGCTCTTTCGGGTTCGCAACAAGAAGAAAACCATTTACTGCTACGACGAGGCCGAGCGCGAGGCAGCCATGAAGACTCTGGGGCGTAACCCTGAAATCACGCGCTTCAAGGGCTTGGGCGAAATTTCTCCGGACGAGTTCAAGCACTTCATCGGCGAGAACATGAGGCTCGACCCCGTCCGTCTCGACGCTCACGAGTCCATTCGTGAAATGTTGAAGTTCTTCATGGGTAAGAATACTCCTGAGCGCCAACAGTACATAATTCGCAACCTGCGTTTCGAGCACGATATCGTCGATGACGACGAGGCTTCGGAGTCTGAACCGCTTGGGACTGAGGATGAGGAGTCCGCAAGCCAGGCGGCCTAGTTGAATGGACCGTTCGGTTAGAAGATGGTGAGTGCGGACGACAAGGGCGATGTGCCCCCCGAGGATGAAAGCACGGAGACCGAAGAGTCTGCCGTGAAGGAAGAGGATGCGTCCCCCGAGGACGGTTCCGACGAGCAGGCTTCCGCCGTTGAACTGACCGTAACCGACGGTGGAAAGTTCGATCCCGAGTCCCTCGCCAACGGCAATGGCTCCAATGGCAATGGTCGGGCGGACGACGGCATTTACGTCGACGACATGTATGGCGACTGGTTTCTGGATTACGCTTCCTACGTCATTCTCGAGCGAGCCGTTCCCCATGCCGACGATGGCCTGAAGCCCGTTCAGCGTCGCATTCTCCATTCCATGCGCGAAATGGAGGATGGTCGCTACAACAAGGTGGCCAACGTCATCGGCAACACCATGAAGTACCATCCCCATGGAGATGCATCCATCGGCGATGCCATGGTCCAGATCGGTCAGAAAGAACTTCTGATCGACACCCAAGGCAATTGGGGGAACGTGTTGACTGGCGATTCCGCCGCCGCCGCTCGCTATATCGAGGCTCGCCTCACTCCCTTTGCCCTAGAGGTTGTATTTAGTCCGAAGGTCACCCCGTGGGCGTCCTCCTACGATGGTCGCAACAAGGAGCCCGTTGCCTTTCCCGTAAAGTTTCCGCTCTTGCTGGCCCAAGGCGCGGAGGGCATCGCGGTCGGGCTTTCCACCAAGATTCTGCCTCACAACTTCAACGAGATCATTGATGCCCTGATCGACGCTCTTCGCAATAAGCCCGTAAACCTGCTGCCGGACTTCATACAAGGTGGAATTGCCGATTGCACGGACTACAACGGCGGTGCTCGCGGCGGTCGGATCCGCGTTCGCGCTCGCGTGGAGATCGTCAAGAAGCAGCTTCTCAAGATCACCGAGATTCCTTTCTCTACGACTACCACCAGCCTCATCGATTCCATCCTTTCGGCGAACGACAAGGGCAAGATCAAGGTCTCCAAGGTCGAGGACAACACCGCCGACATCGTCGAGATCCTCGTCTATCTGCCCTCCACCGTTTCAGCTGAGGATGCCCTGCCTGCCCTTTACGCCTTTACCGATTGCGAGGTCAGCATTGCGCCGAATGCATGCGTCATTCACGACAACCATCCGCAGTTCCTTTCCGTCAACGAGCTGGCCAAGAATGCCGCCGAGCGTGGCCGAGACCTCCTTCGTCAGGAACTGGAGATTCGCCTAGGCGAACTCAACGAGAAATGGCACTTTTCCTCCCTTGAGAAGATTTTCATCGAGAAGCGCATCTATCGCGACATCGAGAAGGAGGAGACGTGGGAGGGAGTCATTGCCGCGGTGGACAAGGGCCTCAAGCCCTACAAGAAACTTTTCAAGCGAGAGGTCACGCAGGACGACATCCTTCGCCTGCTGGAAATCCGCATCAAGCGCATATCCCGCTACGATTCCTTCAAGGCGGACGAGCTGATAAAGGCAATCGAGGAAGACATTGCCGAGGTCGAGCGCAACTTGGCCCAGCTCACCAAGTATGCCATTCGCTACTTCCGCGAGCTCAAGAAGAAGTTCGGCAAGGGTCGTGAACGCCGCACCGAGATTTCCCGAGACGAGGACGGTGAGCTGGTCGCCTTCGACCGCATCGTCGCCTCCAAGGTCGTGGTCGCGAACGAGACCCTCTACCTGAACCGCAAGGACGGCTTTGCCGGTTACTCGCTGAAGAAGGACGAACCGATCGAGAAGTGCTCGAACCTGGACGACGTCATAATCTTCGGCAAGAACGGCTCGATGAAGGTCATGAAGATCGCCGACAAGATGTTCGTCGGAAAGGCTCCCCTCAGGGTCGCCATCTTTCGGAGGGACGACGAAAAGGTCTACAACATGGTCTATCGCGACGGCAAGACGGGTCGCCTCTACGCCAAGAAATTCAAGGTCGGCGGAGTGACGAGGGACAAGGAGTACAACCTCTTCAAGCCCCACTCGCGCTCGCGAATCTTCTTTTTCGCAGTCCACGATTCCGAGGAAGGCAACAGCAAGGTCCTCATTCACATCGATCCCACCCAGAAGAGAGTTAGGGAGAAAGTCATTGAGTTCGATTTCGGTTGGCTGGACCTTCAGGGTCGTTCCGTAAAGGGGACCACCCTGACCGCAAACAAGGTGGATCGCGTCGTCAATGCGCCGAAGGGAGAGGACTTTCCCGACAAGGCCGACTCCAAGGTCAAGGCCGTTCAGTCTCCTCCCAAGACGGTTGCCAAGGAAGAGAAGCCAATCGCCCGCCGCGAGGAAAAGCCCGCCAAGACCGAGCCAAAGAATCGAGTCGCTCCCAAGGATGAAGACAAGCCTGCTCCGAAGCGAGGCCGTCCCGCAAAGCCCGAGCAGGAAGGCCAGGGCACCCTCGACTTTTAGCCTTTTCGCCCATTTCGTTCCTGAACCTATAGAACGCTTCTCCTTGTGAGCCTCACCCTGGAGGAAGTAAACCGCAAGCTATTGCACGGTCTTGCCGTGGGCCTGCCTGCAGGTATTTTCTATGGACCCGACCTTCTTGGCCTGCCCGTTTGGAGTCCCGCTCCCATCATCGGTTCCTTGTTCTTGTTTTCTCTTGCCGTGGAATTCCTCCGTTTCCGCAACTCTTCCTTCGGAGGTCTTTTCGATCGTTGCTTTGGTTCCATGCTCCGCCAAGAGGAGTCTTCAAGCTTAACGGGCGCCACCTACGTTTTCGGTGGTTCGTTCCTCTGCAGCCTTCTTGCCCTGAACGGTCCCCTCGCGGCGACCGCCTCCTTTCTCGCTCTGAGCCTTTTCATACTTGGGGATGCCGCGGCCGCCCTTGTCGGCAAGGCCTTCGGGCGAACCCGCATTGGCGACAAGACGTTGGAGGGCGCCTTGGGTTGCTTTGGCCTCTGTCTCATCCTTTCCGGCTTCGTGTTTCCGGTCCTGCCGGACTTTTTCGACTCATGGGGAGACTTGCCTTGGTCGCATGCCATATTCCTTTCGGCCTTGGTGGCGGTGCTCGAGCTCTTTCCCTTGCGAATAGGCCGATTTGTCCTGAACGACAACCTCTACGTTCCGGTCGTGGTTTCCCTTGCGGCCCTCGCCATCCACAACGCCTAGTTTTCTCGATACTTTCCGCCAATGGATCCACTTGCCCAAGGACTCGCGGGGGCCGCCTTGTCCGCCTCCGCTTCCCGCGACCCCAAGGAGACTCGTCTCGCCGTCGGGGTGGGCTTCCTCGCGGGCCTCGCCGCCGACCTCGACGTCTTCATCCGGTCCTCCGCCGATCCTCTCCTGCGCCTCGAGTTCCATCGCCAGTTCACGCATTCCCTTCTCTTCATACCCGTGGGCGGCTTTCTGGTGGCGGGAATCCTTTGGCTCATCCTTCGACGCAAGGTGTCCTTTCGTCGCCTCTTTGTCTTTGCCGCCCTCGGCTACGGCACCCATGGCTTGATCGATGCCTGCACCAGCTACGGGACCTACCTCCTTTGGCCTTTCTCTTATGTTCGAATCGCTTGGAACAACGTCGCGATCATCGATCCCGTCTTCAGCGTCGGGGTCCTGCTCCTGCTGCTCGTCGCCTTCATTCGCAGAAACCTCAGGACGGCTCGTCTCGCCCTTGCCTTTGGTCTCGCATGGCTCTTCGTCGGGGTCGTCCAGCGGGAACGGGCCGAGAGCGTCGTGCGCGAGCTCGCCGAGGGTAGGGGACACCTCGTGGAGAGAGTCGTGGTCAAGCCTTCCATCTTCAACAACGTCCTCTGGCGCTCCACCTACTTGGCGGATGGAGGAATTCACGCCGACGCCATCCGCCTTCGCCTTTTTGGCGAGCCCCTCCTCTTCGAGGGCGGCTCCGTCCCCCTGCTCGACTTCGATGAGCTCGAGGCCTCCTGCGGCAAGGACTCGCGGGCTTTTCGGGACGTGAAGCGCTTCACCCATTTTTCCGACGGCTTCGTCGCCCGCAAGCCGGGGGATCCCAACGTCATCGGCGACTTTCGCTACTCGCTCCTGCCCGACGGCCTCGACCCCGTTTGGGGCGTCCGCATCAACCCGGACAAGCCCGACGGCCCCATCTCCTTCGAGAACTTTCGTAAGCTGGACGACGCCACTTGGGACAGGTTCCTGTCCATGCTCTTCGACTAGGTCGCGTCTTCCTCGCCTCAGCGCTTGAGGACCTCGATGACGATGTCCTTGTACTCCACCTTCATTTCCGCTCCCCCGTGAAGCTGCAGCCCGAAATGTCCCTTCTTCCTGCCCGAGTCGTTCTTCAGCTCGGAGCAGACCACGCCGTTTATCTTTACCGTTACGTCGCCGCCCACGGCCCTCAGCTCCAGGTCGGTCCATTCGCCGGGCTTGTAGCCCCGCTTGTCGATTACTTCCTTGGAAGGTTTTCTCACCCAGCCCCGTCTGCCCGTCTCGTATAGCCCTCCCGTTTCCTGCGAGGTATCCACTTCCACCTGAAACCCGTTGACGCTTACGGCGCTCTTCACCTTGCCCGCTCGAAAGTAAAACCCGCTGTCTCCCTTGTGCACCCGAAACTTGGCCTTTACCAGGAAGTCCTCGAACTGCTCGTCGGACAACAGGATTCCATGCCGTCTCTCGCTCTTCGGGCTGGTCCCGAGGATCGCTCCGTTCACCACTTCCCACTTTCCTCCCGGCATGGGCGTCCATCCCTTCAGGCTCTTTCCGTCGAACAGGGCCCTTCCCTTCGTTTCCTTGGCCCACGCGACCTGCAGGGTCAGGGCGCATGCAATTGCGGCAAGCAGTGTCTTCATCTTATGGTTCCTATTGTAGGGGTGGCGTTTTTACGGTTCCCGGCTCCACCGGGTTTCCCGTCTCGGCGCTTGCCAAGGCGGCGAAGCAAAGTTCCAGCGAGGCCAGGTTGTTGGCGGCGCTGTGGAAGGGTTCCCGATCCTCCTCGATGGCGCACAGCAGTTCGCCCATCGTTCCCTTGAAGCCCGACTCGAACCAGCAGCCCTCCAGGGGCACCGTTACCGAGCCTTCCTCCAGGTGCACTTCCACCGCGGGCTGGTCGTTCAGTCCCGGGCCTCGGCTGCGCAGGGTTCCCTTGGTCCCGACCACCGTGGTCACGTCCTCCTCTCCCAGGGTTGCGTGCGAATTGAATCCCATTCGTACCTGGGCGTCGCCGTAGTCCACCACCACCGAGCCAAGCGCAGGCGGCTTGAAAAGTTGTTCCTCGAAGCCCGCCGCGGAGGCGTACACCTTCTCGGGTTTTCTCCCCTCCATCAGGCAGCAGGTGATGTCGAACCAGTGGATGGCGAAGTCGAACAGGATCATGTAGTGAATCTTCTCGAACTCCTCGATCCCCTTTACCCAGGTCTGGTCCCATTGCAGGGATAAGTCGACCGAGTTCACCCGCCCGATCAGCCCGTCGGACACCGCGTTGCGCAGGTAGCTGAAGTGCGGGGCCCAGCGCCCGTTCTGGTTCACCGCGAGCTTCACGCCCTTCGCCTCCGCGAGCTCCGCCAGCTTGCGGCCCTCGTCCACGTCCAGGACGAACGGCTTCTGGCTCAGCACGTGCTTGCCCGCCTCCAGGGCGTCGCGCAGGATCGGCAGGCGTTGGGCGGGGTGGGGGGTTACGTCCACGACCTCGATCTCGTCCATCTCCAGGAGTTCCCGGTGGTCCTCGCAGACCACGGCGTTCGGGTAGAACTCGTCCCGCTTGGCTTCCGCCTTGGAGCGCGTGCGGTTGGTGATTGCGGACACCTCGTACCCGCAGGCGAGGTAGTTCTTCAGGTGAAATTCGCTTATGCCTCCCGTGCCCACCAGCCCGATCTTCGGGCTGTACGACTTCGGCTTCTTGGGCAGGTAGTCGACGGGCGGGGCATCGATGGTCTTCGTTTCCTTGTCCGGGCTCAGCCCGTAATCGTCTTCGTCGGACATCTCTCCGGGCCTCAGTCCCGCAGGCCGACCTGGGCCATCATCTCGGCGGTCGAGCTGTAGGCCTCCTCCACCCATTCCACGATCTTGGAGGGATCGGGCGAATACTCCAGTTCCAGCGAGACCGAGCCGTCGAACTCCAGGTCCTTGATCGCCTGCAGGTACGGGGAAAACTTCACCACTCCTCTTCCCGGGGGCAGGTCGCCGTGCACCTTGCCGTCGCAATCGCTTATGTGCACGTGGGTCGCCTTCCCCTTCAGGGAGGAGACCTCCGCGGGGGAAACGTCCGCCAGCACCAGGTGGCTTACGTCTATGTTCGCCTTTACGTTGGGTCGGTCGCAGTCGTCGATGAAGCGCACCATCTCCTTCACGTTGTTCAGGAGGCTCAGCCGGAAGGGTTCCAGCTCCAGGGCGACTTCCACCCCGTTCTCACCTGCGTAGTCCGCGATTGCCCGGGTATTCTCCACGCCCCATTGCCATTGCACTTCGGGGGGGATCACCTCTCTTTGCCAAATGTATTCGCCCAGCACCAGCAGCAGGTTGTTCGCCTTGAAGCGCACCGCGAGGTCCACGAACTTCTTCACTCGCTCCAGGTGAAAGTCGCGCACCGGGTCGTTGAAGTCGATCAGGCCCGCGGCCACCACCACCACCGACACGATCGGCAGGTTGTTCTCCCCGCAGGTTTTCTCGATCAACCGGAGTTCCTCTTCCGGCACGGTCATGGCCTCGGTGAACACGTCCACCGTGTCGAAACCGATTCGGGCGATATGCTCCAGCCCGGTCTTGGTGTCCACTCCCGCCTGGTCGAAGGCGCTGTTTATGATTCCTAGCTTCATGATTCCTTAGTTGGTTTGGGATTCGTTTTCGGAAAGGCTCTTGGCGCTCTGGTCGTCGGACACGAGGTCGGCAAACGCCACCCGGGATCGCTTCGCGTCGTCGCGTCCCACCTCCAGCACCCGGTCGTCCTCCACCTTATGCAGCTTCGTGTAGCGCGGATGGTGCGAATCCTTGTACGGATCGTTCGAGGCCGAGTTGTAGCAGCAGATCATGGCCCAGCGCGATCGCTCGGAATTGTTCGCGTCCGAGGCGTGCAGCAGGTTGGCGTGAAAGTACAGGGCGTCTCCCGGTCTCATCGTCACGTGCACCAGCTCCAGCCTCTTCTTCGCCTCTTCCACCCGCTCGATCTCGGCTCCCGCCTGGTCCCCCGACAGGACGTGGTTCACGCGTCCCAGCTTGTGCGATCCCCTCAGCACCTGCAGGCAACCGTTCTCCCTCGTCGCCTCGTCCACCGCGATCATCACGCTGCACAAGTCGGGAAAGAGCACGCCGTTCTGGTACCAGTAGCCGTAGTCCTGGTGCCATGCCCAGGCTCCGCCCACCTTGGCGTCCTTCAGGATCATCTTCGAGTGGTAGTGGTAGGCCTCGTCGCCCAGCAGCTGCTCGACTGCATTCACCAATCGCCTGCACCGGGCGAACATCCCGTAGATGCCGTCGCCCGGGTGGTTCCAAAGCGCCAGGCGCACGTCGTTGCCCTGCCCGTCGTCCATGGCGGAAGACGCCTTGTCCATGGCATCGTCGTTGCGCGCGGTTTCCCTCAGCAACTCGATCTCCTCCGCCGTGAACAGCGAACGAGCCACGACGTATCCGTCGCGCTCGTAATCGGAAATTTGCTCGGGCGTAAACAGGCTCATGGGGGGAAACTTTATGGATGGTTAGCGCCTCTTCGCCCCTGCAGTCAAACCTTGATCTCGACTCCCTCCCAAGTTTCTCCCCCCCGCCCGTGCTCTTTCCTAGGGAAAGAAACTTCTTGCAGGCGCCTGCCGAACGTTTAACTTGTCGATTGAAAACTGCAATTGCGTGAAGACCCTTCTTTCCGGAACTTTCCTTTTCCTGCTTGGCAGCCTCGCCTGCCTGCAGACCTTCGCCGCACCCGTTCCCTACGCCGGCAAGCTGGCGATCAACGGCCTCAACTACTCCGGCGCAGCCGCCTTCACCTTCGCCCTGCGCGACCAAAACGGCACCGTGCATTGGCGCAACGGCTCCGACGCCAACGCCTCCATCAACGTCCCCGTAGACCGCGGTCACTACCTCGTCCTCCTCGGCGGGCAAGGCATGAACCCGCTCCCCGCCGG
>CAZNWO010000038.1:0-24699 GCA_964576585.1 uncultured Puniceicoccaceae bacterium
CTTCATGGTGGAGCAAACATGGCCGTCATTCGGATGCTAAACGAGATTCATGAATCTGGAGACGATGGTTCTCGCTTTATCGAATCCGCAAGAGCTGGGGAAACCCGCCTCATGGGCTTCGGGCATCGTGTTTATCGGAACTATGATCCAAGGGCCAAGATCCTTAAGGGAGCATGCGACAGTGCACTGGAGGCCTTGGGAGTTTCTTCACCAATTCTCGATATCGCCAGAAGGCTGGAGGAGGTAGCTCTTAACGACGATTACTTCATTCAGAGAAAGCTCTATCCCAATGTCGATTTCTACAGCGGCATTATTCTCCAGGCGCTTGGTTTCCCTGCCGATACCTTTACCGTGCTTTTCGCCATAGGCAGGACGCCCGGCTGGCTGGCCCATTGGAAGGAAATCGCAGAAGGGCCACAGCGAATCCATCGGCCACGACAAATCTACCAGGGAGCTACGGAGAGAAATTACCTGCCGTTGAGCGAACGCTGATAAAGGCGTAGAAATGCCCAGCCTTTGTTTTTAGGCATCTTTTTTTTCTGGGGCCAAAAGAACTTCCTCTAATTCCAGTCCTGCGTGGGCCTTGATACCTTTAATCAATTGCCAGAAGGCAAAAAAGGTAACAATCATGCAGGGTATGCTGATCACAGGGAAACTCCATCCCATCATGGCCCCCACTTCTTCATTGAACGCTTTCTTGTCCTGATAAGGTTCCGTTACAACGATCATTCTAGCCAAAATGTAATTGAGACCAGCGCTCAGAATGAAGGAAACCGCGATATACCAAGTGCATCGTTTCAGAAGGAGATCAAAAGCCTCGCGAGAATTTCTTAGGTCCAGAGCGGATTCTATTCTGCTCACGTTCAGAAAGTCCGGGTTATACAGAAACAACTTTACCAAAGGCTTTTCCGTCTTGAGGGTAACAATGGTAGCAATCGCCAAGATTGCAGGGAGCGCCGCTTCCTTGACGGCAAACATCGATGCGGTTGCTCCGGGAATCAATCCTATGCCTCCAGTCAACAAGGCGCTTACTGCTCCAAGAATGGAGATCATGTTCCACCTCTTCCTCCGTCGTAAATCCAAAATGCCGTAAATTACGGGAAATGCGATTGCTACGACTAGGATAATGGATCCAACCAATGCGCTGTCCTCGGTAGTCTTCAAGGCTTCCGCAAGAGGTGGTCCGAACCAATCATCTCCCTTGCGAAGGATCAGTATGGGAGCTACGAGATTGAACCCGATGTTGAATAATAAGCTTTCTCTCTTTGGGTTTTGGTTTGCCATGGGAATTGCGTTCCGGTGAAGAGACAATTTGACACTGTTGGTAAATTGAAAGAAACAGAGCCTCTATTTAAAACTAATGAACGCAAGTGCATTTCGTTGTTTGGTGACAGCTGGACCTACAAGGGAGTGGATGGACCCCGTGCGCTTCTTGTCCAATCCTTCCTCCGGTAAAATGGGATATGCACTGGCGAGAGCCGCTCGCAATCGTGGATGGAAAGTGAATTTGGTAAGTGGCCCTGTTTCCTTGAAGGTTCCTGCTGGTGTTACTCCCTCTTTTGTGGAAACGGCGCTTGAGATGAGAGATGAGTGCGCCAAGCTCTTTCCTTCATGCAACATGTTGCTCATGTCGGCAGCCGTGTGCGATCATCGGCCCAAGAATATGGTGGATCAAAAGATCAAGAAGTCTCGGATGACTGAGTCATTGGAATTGGAGTCAAACCCCGACATTTTGAGTGAACTAGGACGCCAAAAGGCTGAAGGACAAGTCTTGGTCGGTTTTGCTGCTGAGACTGCTGACTGTGAAGCCAATGCTCTGGCTAAGATGCATGAAAAGAATCTGGATTGGATTGTTTTGAACGAGGTGGGTCTCGAGGAGGGAGGTTTTGGTTCCGACAATAACTCGGTCACCTTGTTTGGGAAGAATGGCTCCCGTCAATCTTTTGGGTCTGCCGGCAAACTTGAAATTGCCAATGCCTTGTTGGATAGCATCGTTTCATGAAGGCTAGAACCAGTCCGTTGGATCGCGTTTTAGGTCGGATTGATGACCTTGATGAAGTTAACCTCGGCATTCTGGTACAGAGATTAGCCAAGGAGCGTCGACTGTTGGAAACCATATTCGACGTCATCCGTGACGGCATTCTCGTCTTGGATGGAAATGGCTCCATCCAGTATGCCAATCTGCAAGGCAGTCGACTCATAGGTTTGAAGGAAAATGCCATCGGTAAGGTTAAGCTGGCTCGAGCGGCTCCAGAAATTGCCCGGGCTTTGGGGCTCGATGGAAAGATCCCCTACTCGGATGCGATGGTCGTTACTCGCGAGCTTAGTATTTCCTATCCTGATCATCGCTATGTGAGGCTTTATGCAGTGCCCATCTGGGATGACAATGATCCCGATAAGGATACTCAGGCAAAGGGAAGTTTGGCAGTCGTCTTGTCCGACATCACCGAACAAAAAGTTTCCGCTCAGGAATTGATCGAAAGCGAGAAGGTCGCCAGCATAATGAATTTGGCGGCTGGGGTAGCGCATGAATTGGGAAATCCCTTGAACTCAATCAACATCCACTTGCAGTTGCTAAGGAGAAAATTTGACCAAGAACTCGAAGATGAGAACTCGAGGAAATCGCTGTCTGCATGCATCAAGGAAGTGGAGCGTCTTGATGGGACTATTGCTCATTTCCTCGAGGCCATAAGGCCAAACGAACCTGATTTTAGGGAAGTAGACCTGCTGGACCTTCTCGAGGAAGCATTGAGAACTCGCGTAGAGGAGTTGAAGACAAAAAACATTGAGGTGCAGCTCGAAGCGAAGATCAAGGATCATTCCGTCTTTGCCGACCCGGAACAACTCAAGCAGGTGTTTTTTAACGTGATTGGCAATGCCATCGACGCCATGCAGAAGAATCCCCAGTTACATGTACTGACTCGAGGTGACGATGAAAACGTATATGTTCAGTTCATTGACTCCGGAGTCGGAATTTCCAAGCAAGACCTGCCGAAGGTTTTCGAGCCATACTACACTACGAAAGCCGAAGGTCATGGCATCGGGATGATGATTGTTTGCAGAATCATGCGAGATCATGGCGGGGATGTTGGTATCGACAGCCAGACTGGTGCAGGCACTATCGTGACCTTGAGATTGCCTCGCAAGGATCGAAGGATGCGACTGCTTGAAGAGGCCAAATGATTTAATTTAAGCGAATTAAAAAAATTTATGCCCAACACCATCCTGATTGTAGATGACGAAAAACACACTCGTGAAGGGCTCGAAATTGCCCTTCAGGATAAATACGATGTCTATTTGGCGTCTGGTGCCGAAGAAGCCTTCAACCTCCTTGAAAGCGAAGACTTCGATATTATCCTTACGGATTTGCGTATGGTTGGCTCCTCGGGAATGAGTGTTATTGATCGAGCCATACAAATGCCCCGCCAGCCTATTTGCATTATGATGACTGCTTATGGCGACGTCGATGTTGCTGTAGAGGCCATGAAGCGAGGTGCCTTTGATTTTCTTCCCAAGCCATTAAATCTGGAAAAGCTCGAATTGCTTATCCGCAGGGCCTTGGAATCGAAGAGCTTGGTCAAGGAAAACAAAGTTCTACATCAGCGTCTCGACAAGAAGTACAGCTTTGATGGAATACTCGGCGAGTCCCCTGCCCTCGAAGAAGTGCTGGAAAAGGTCAGGTTGGTTGCTCCGTCAAAGGCGTCAGTCCTTCTACAGGGCGAAACAGGGACGGGAAAGGAACTTATCGCGCAAGCCATTCATCAGAATAGCGATCGACCTCGCGGGCCTTTTGTTCCTGTTCATTGCGCGGCTCTCCCCGCCAACCTTTTGGAAAGCGAATTGTTCGGGCATGAAAAAGGTGCCTTCACTGGAGCTGCTGAAAAACGAGTCGGTCGCTTTGAGGCTGCAGACAAAGGAACTTTGTTTCTCGATGAAATCGGCGAAATCGATTCCTCGACTCAGGTCAAGCTCTTGCGTTTTCTGGAAACAAAGACCATCGAGCGTCTTGGTAGCATGAAGCCGATTGAAGTGGATGCCAGACTGGTTTGCGCTACGAACCGAAACCTTGGAGAAATGATCAGTAAGGGAGAGTTTAGAGATGACCTGTATTATCGCCTCAACGTTGTCAGTATTCAGCTCCCTGCTCTTCGAGATCGCACCGAGGACGTATCGCTTCTGACGCAACATTTTCTTCGTCAATTCGCCAACGAGAATGGGTTCGATGCTCCAATAGCCACTGACAGTGCAATGGCGGTGCTCCGCTCCTATCATTGGCCTGGAAATGTTCGTGAGTTACGTAATTTTTGCGAGAACATGGTTGTTCTCAAGCGAGGCAAAGAGATCACCGAGTACGATCTAGATCCTCGTTTTTCCGACCCTCTAGATTTAAAACCAACTGAAGTTTCACAAGGTAGCGCGCTTTCCGTTGAGGAAAATGAGAAACGTTTGCTTCGAAACGCTTTGGTTCGCTCAGGCGGCAACCGGACCAAAGCTGCCGAACTCATGGGCATTAGCAGGCGCACGCTCCATCGAAAGCTTCTAAGGTGGCCGGAGCTGGATGTCAGGGGCGAATAAACCTTAGCCTCTTTGCCTGAAAATTTCTGATGACCGACCTAATTCCCTAGAATTGACTTTCCAAGCGTTTTCGTTAGAAGTATTTTCTTTTTGTTGCCCGGTAGCTCAGTGGCAGAGCAGGTGGCTGTTAACCACTTGGTCGCTGGTTCGAATCCAGCCCGGGCAGCCACTCCTCAGCCCGCAACTCTTAGGCACCCGTTCGACATCTTGAGTGGCCTAGCGGGTCCGAGTCGAAATACCTCCCGGCACTTTAGTAGACCTTGACGTACCTTGCAAAAGTGTAGCAGCGAAAGATTTGAAGGAAGAATCGGTGCTACTAGGCTTTTGTTGGATTGGTACGGATTCCCAAACAGAAAGACTCTTGCAGGCATTCGCTAAAAGCGTTGGCATTGTGCCATGAACTTTTTTTCAAGTTCTGACCGACGCGCATTTTTGTCTTCAGCAGGATCTGCGTTGGCCTGTGTCGGTTGCTACTCTCCTAGTGCGAAAAACCCTTCATATCCCAAGAGGAAGGCGAGGGCATATGTTTCTCGCATCGTGGATTCGCACGTTCACGTCTACGACCAACTTGAAGGTCTGCAAAAGACACAATCTGCCGAAATTCCCCAGAAGAAGGCTCTTTTGCCTAAGAATTATCTGGAAGAAGCAGTTCCTTCTGGAGTCAGTGAGTTTCTTGTGATCGATGCTACGGGATCAATCGATTCCAACCAATGGTTGTTGGAGTTGGCAGAATCCGAGCACTCAATATTGGGAGTTGTCGGCAGCTTGCCGCTCGGAGATTTCGAATTCAGGGGAAACTTGGATAACTTTTCTGACAATCCGTTGTTCAAGGGGATTCGAATTCGTGCGGACGAAATGAAGAATTTGACCACGGGATTTGTGGGCGATGCCCGAATTCTGGCTAGAAAAAACCTATGCTTGGACATTTTCGCCGAGGTTGCCGAATTGCCATTTATCGTCAAACTGGCTGAGGCATTGCCTGAATTGCGTATCGTCATTCATCATCTGCCCTTAAGCTTTCATTCTGATGAAGCTATGCTCAAGGATTCCTTAAAAATGCTGGAAACCTTGGCGACTTGGCCCAATGTCTTTGCTAAGCTTTCCGGCTTAGTCCAAAATCTTCCCAAGGCTTACCAGAATGCGGATGCTTATCGAGCCAGTCTCGATTTCCTTTGGGAAACTTTTGGTTCCAGTCGTCTCATTTACGGCAGCAATTGGCCGATCTGCAAGCGGACGGCGAGCCTATACACATCCCTGCGCATTTTCCGTGAGTACCTTGCGGATCGTCTTCCGGAAGAAACGGAAAAATTCTTTTGGCGGAATTCACGTGCCGCCTACGGTTGGAAATCCCGAACCTAGAGGGAAAATTTCTTGCATTCCCCTCCCTTTGGGAAGTTGCCTTCGTTAGCTTGCTAGCCCTTGACGAAACTTGGAATTATTA
Organism: uncultured Puniceicoccaceae bacterium; assembly: GCA_964576585.1. Lineage (GTDB taxonomy): Bacteria > Verrucomicrobiota > Verrucomicrobiia > Opitutales > Seribacteraceae. The sequence continues at coordinate 6,017 of CAZNWO010000038.1, forward strand.
GTTTAATTCTGGCCTATGCTCAACGGGAAGTTAAAGACTTTGTGCCCTGGTCCTATGGCACGCAGAAGCTTTCTCCAGATCGGTGGTGCCAGTGCGGGCATAGGTCTAAGCAGTCTCCTGAAAGCCCGGGCACTCTCCACGCCAACGGGAGAATTGCCAAAAGATACTTCAGTTATTTTTGTGTGGTTACCCGGTGGGCCACCACACATGGAAACCTACGACATGAAGCCGGATGCTCCGGACTCGCATAGGGGTGAATTCATGCCGATCAAGACTAATGTTCCGGGCATCGAGGTATGTGAGCTTCTTCCGCTCCATGCCAAGTGCGCTGACAAGTACAACATAATTCGTTCCGTGCATCATGGCTTTGCGGACCATGGCGGAGGCCACAAGCGTTTCCTTACCGGTCGCAAGCCTGCTAAGCCATCCGGGTTTGTTAACGATGCCCCCTGCGTTGGTTCGATGGCCTCTGCATCTTTAGACGGCAAGCGGGATACCTCAGGATTGCCCAACTACGTAGTGATGGGAAATGGCCGTGTCAACAATGTCGATACCTTCAGCTTCGGCTCTGCCTACCTTGGGACGCATACTCATCCCTTTCGTATTTCTGCAGACCCGAGCCTACCCAACTTCAAGGTCGAGAATGTATCCCTGGATCGTTCGATGACGGAGAGGTTGGGCGATCGAGCCAAATTGCTCGGCGGTGTCGATAATATGAGGCGAGACATTGACGCCGGAGGTCTTCTGGAAAGCATGGATGTCTTTAATCGGAAGGCCTTGAACATGATGACCAGTCCAACCGTGCGGGAAGCATTCGATATTTCCCAAGAAAAGGATTCCCTTCGCGAGCGGTTTACCATGCACCCGTGGGGACAGCAGGCAATCCTTGCCCGGCGGTTGGTCGAGCGAGGTGTGCCGTGGGTAACGGTCGTCATGGAAAACCCATATGGAGTAGGAGGAATACCTTGGCTGAATGAAGGAGTATACAACTGGGACAGCCACGCTGTGAACTGTCATATTTTCAAGGATGCCCGTGTGCGTTTTCCGCTCTATGACAAAGTAATCAGTGCGATGATCCAAGACCTGTATTCTCGAGGTCTAGACAAGAAGGTTTTGCTTGTCGTCACTGGTGAGTTCGGCCGTACGCCTCGAATTACCGTTAGAAAAGGTACGAAGACTAAAGTTGATCAACCGGGACGCGACCATTGGCCTAGGGCGATGAGCATTTTGGTTTCAGGCGGAGGCATGAGAACCGGTCAAGTCATTGGAGCCACGAACACGAAAGGAGAAGAGCCCGTAGAAAGACCGCTCTCTCCAAACGACCTTTGGGCCACCGTGTATCAACATCTTGGGGTAGATTACAATCTTTCCTTTCCCGACCATTCGGGTCGTCCTATGCCTATCTTGCCTCACGGTTTACCGATAGAGGAGTTGGCTCCCGTCACCTGATTTTTTGAGCCTTCCCTTTGCCGTGACCTCCTGGAAAATTTCTTCGCAAGCCAAGTGTTTGGTAAGAAACATTTTCCTGTGCACCGCATTTCATCTCGTTAGCCCAAATACGGTTTGTTCCGACTCCAAGACGATCACTTTCGTACTGGCGGAAAGAGAGTACGGTACAAATAAGAGCGTTCCCGAATTTTTTGAATCCCAACTCAAGCCTCTCGGATTCCGCGGAACCTTCGTGAATGCATCTCCCGCAGGGAACTCAAGGAACGACCTTGTGGGACTGGAAAGAGCTCTCGGAAAATCCGACCTGCTTTTCGTGAGTGTTCGCAGGAGAGCCCCAAAGACAAGCCAGATGCAATCTCTCCGCAAATGGATAAAAAGCGGTAAGCCGGTGATAGGAATTCGCACTTCCAGTCATGCTTTCCATCTTCGTGGAAAACCTGCGCCCGCAGGTCACGAGCTTTGGGAGGAATGGGATTCGGAAGTTTTCGGCGGCAGTTACTCTGGCCACCATGGAAATCAGTTCAAGACATGGTATCGACTCGCCCCTGATGCTACCCATCATCCAATTACGACTGGATTGACACCGTTTGACGAAATGGTTTCGGGCGGTTCCCTCTACAAGGTTCTGCCCTTGTCCGAGAGTACTCGGGCATTGGCCTTGGGCAGGGCTGAAAGCATCAAGCAATTGGAGCCCGTCGCATGGACCAACAAGCCGAAGACGGGAAATCGCGTGTTCTACACTTCTCTTGGCCATGTCGCCGATTTCAAATCCAAGAATTTCAGGCTCATTTTGCTGAACGCAATCCATTGGGCGCTGAAACTTAAGCCTCCCGGAAAATTGCAATAGGCCTTTCTTGAGATTCACGCCTTTGGTCCCGCTGCCCTCAAGTGCGATCGGAGGATAAGTCGCATCTTTTTTGAATTACGAGTTTGACTTGCGCTTCTGCTCCAAAAACTCTATTTTTTTACGCTTTTCCCAAAAAAGGAGTACCCTTAGATGTCTGAACTAAATGATTTGACCTTAAAGGTTTCCGACCGTCTCGCCGGCGGTAGGCAGGTATGCAAGAAATTGCGTGCATCCGGTTCGATTCCCGTTGTGTTTTATGGAAAGGAATTGAACAAGATGTATTCGGTTCAAGAACGTGAATTCCGAAGTCTTATGAGGAATTCCGCAGGTACGGCTGCTCTTTTTCGGCTGGAGTCGGAAGGAGGAGAGGACGAACTTGCCTTGATCAAGGAATTGCAGCGACATCCTCTGACGGATGACATTCTTCACATCGATTTTCTTCAGGTCACCCGGGGGCAGGAGCTTCAAACCAAAGTGCCCGTAACCATAGTCGGTGAGGCTGTAGGCGTAAAGAATTCGGGCGGAATCCTCGAGGTCAGCTCGACTGAGGTCGACATACGCTGTCGTCCAAGTCTACTGCCATCTTCCATTGAACTCGACGTAAGCGACTTGGACCTTGGCCAAAATCTTCAACTAAGCGATCTCCCGACCTTGGAGGGCATTACGTATCCCGGCGATCCCAGCCAAGTAATAGTAGCTTGCGTGGGTAGTGCCAGCGGGCGTGCAGCTGCGGATGGGGATGACGACTTGGTCGATGCTGAATCCGAGGAAGGAGAAGGTGGCGAAGAAGCAGGTGAGAAAACTGCAGAAGATGGCGAAGGAGGGGGCGAGGAATCTCAAGATTCCGATAATGGATAGGCCTCCAGTTTTTGCCTCTCTTTTTATCTTCGTTCGGGATGGACCGTGCCTCCAGTTGCTATCGTTGGTCTAGGAAATCCGGGGTCCCAGTATATCGGGACGCGTCACAACGTCGGCTTTTGGTTTTTGGACGAGGTTGCGCGAAGCCTCTCGGTTTCTTGGAGAGACAAAGCCCGTTATCATGCCAGCGTAGCCCAAGTTCAGGCTTGGGGGAAGAAACTGGTGCTAGTCAAGCCGACAACATTCATGAACAGCAGCGGTGCATTCTTGGGCGCACTGTTGAATTATCACCAGTGTCCCGTTTCGGAAATGATTCTCGCTCACGACGATGTCGCTTTTCCCGTCGGACAACTCAAGGTTTCTCGGAATCGCGGCAACGGAGGGCACAACGGGGTCGCAGACGTCATCGGGGCAATCGGATCAAATTTCATCCGTTTTCGTCTCGGTGTGGGCCAGAAAAAGGATGCTCGCATGGATTTAACCGACCATGTGCTCGGCAGGCTAACGTCAGAGGAAACAAAAGCTTTGGAACAAAACCTGGATTTTTTATTGGCTTCCTTGCGTGAACTCGTTGATAAAGGTTGCGCCCTTGCCATGAATTCCATTAACCACTTACTTAAAGCTCAAAACAACCCAACTCATGATCAAAAGAAGCTACAAGGCGACGATGGTTCTCGATCCCAAGAGTAGTCAAGGTGGAGCAGATGAAATGATTTCTTCCTTGAGCGACGTAGTTCGTTCGGTGGACGGCGAAGTTAAGAAGGTTCAGAATCTTGGAACCCAAAACCTCGCTCGACCCGCCAACAAGAAATCGTTGACCGGTCTCTACGTTCAATTTGAAATAGAGGGAGACCCTGAGGTTCCCACTCGTTTGCGGGAGAAGCTTTCCCTCGAAAAACAAGTAGACCGAATAGTAGTCGAGCGACTCTAGGAATTCATCAAATTACGAGTTCAACCTAAAACGATTCTCGACTATGGCATCTCTGAATAAAGTTCTTCTCATTGGCAATCTTACTCGGGATCCCGAAGTCAGAATGCTGCCCAGTGGTCGTCCCGTCTGCAAGTTTGGAATCGCAATCAACAGAAACTTCAAGGATGCCGAGGGAAATCGCAGGGAAGATACTACGTTCGTCGATGTCGAAGCCTTCGGGCCGCGGGGAGAGGCGCTTGCTAGGTTTTTTGGCAAGGGAAAGCCCATTTTCGTAGAAGGCAGGCTCAAACTGGATCAATGGGAGTCTCAATCGGGAGAAAAGCGAAGCCGTTTGCTGGTGGAACTCGACAATTGGGAGTTTGTCGGATCTCGTCAGGACAACGCCTACGAGGCTCAAACTCAACAAGCTTCCCAAGGATCGACTGCACCGCAGGCTTCTCCTCCCACTCAAGATCCAAGTAGCGATGCTTCCAGCCAAGATCAGCCGCAAGCTACCGCAGACCCCGACTTAAACGAAGACGTTCCCTTCTGAAAATCGAACTTCCTAAGCATCAACTCTGATTTTTACCATCATGGCTACTACAGAAGTACTTCTTATTGAACAAGTGGACAACCTCGGATCCGAGGGCGACGTCGTGAAGGTTCGCTCAGGTTTTGCCCGAAACTGGCTTCTGCCCAAGCGAAAGGCGGTTCCTCTGGAACCTAAAAATAAGAAGCGAATGGACGCCCTCATGCAGGCTCGCGCCAGAAGGGAGGCCAATGAAAGAACGCAGGCAGAGGAGATTGCCGCCAAGCTCCGGCAAACCCATGTTGCCATAGCTGTTAAGACGGGTGCTGGAGGCAAGCTCTTTGGTTCCGTCACATCCGGACAATTGCTTGAAAAGTACGAGGAAATGGGTTTCCACTTGGACAAGAGACACTTGGTTCCCTTTCGCCCCGTAAAGGAATTGGGGAAGCGCACTGCAACTTTTCGACTGCATGATGACGTAGAGGTAGAAGTCGAGTATGAGATTGTTTCTGAAAATCCCATAGAAACAGAGGAAGACAAAGAGTGACCTGACTTTCCCTTTTGTCGCAAAAGAGAACCATCGAATGCCAATTGTTGGTACAGGCTCAAAAAAAGAAAGCCATGGGCAGGGTTCAGCGGTTGGTGCGGGCAATGAGACGCGTGCCGGACACGACCTGATCGGTGGGCCACCGTTGCCCAGTAGCGGGGATGCCGAGCAAGGCTTGCTGGCTGCTTGTATTCTCGATCAGACTGGGGAAACCATATCGATGTGCTCGGAGTCCGGATTGCAACCTGAGCATTTTTACTCTCCATCCCATCAGTTGATATATTCTGCGTTGCTGGATTTGCAGCGGGAAGGCGAACCCGCCGATGAAATTCTTCTTGCGGAAAAATTGTCCAAGCTTGACAAGCTTGAGGAGGTGGGCGGTCATGCAGCTCTAGCGTCTTTGGCAGGACGAATTGAAACTCCAGTCAACGCTCCACATTGGCTAAAGATCGTCATGGAGAAGCAAACCCTGCGCGAATGCATCCGTGTGGGGTATGAAATCATTGATCGATCCCACAAGCAGGATGGAGAGTTAACATCCTTTCTCGGCGAAATTCAGGAAAGTGTCTTTCAGTTGGGTCAAGACCGCACGTCTGGAAGCACCACTCATTTTGGGGACTATGTCTCTCTTGCCGGTGAACAAATTGAACGCATGCTTCGCAAAGAGGGTCCCGATGGCGTTAAGACAGGTTTTCGAGATCTTGATGATCTCACCAACGGATTCAAGCCTGGAGAAATGATCGTGTTGGCGGCGAGGCCCTCGGTTGGTAAAACCAGTTTTGCGATGAATGTTGTCGAGAACTGTGTGCTGTCTCTGGAATCAAGGCAAAAACCTCCCAATGTCCTTGTTTTCAGTTTGGAAATGAGTGCAGTTTCTCTTGCTTTGCGCCTGATATGCGGTAGGGCGCAAGTTAACCAGAATCAACTTCAGAGGGGACGCCCCCCCTCAGGTTCACAAAAAAAGTTGGCGGATGCCGGTAGTGAATTCAAAAATGCCCCGATCTGGGTAGACGATTCCGGTGGCATCACAATTCATCAGCTTCGTGCGAAAGCTCGCAGGATTCACTCCCGACAGGCACTGTCTCTCGTAGTGGTCGACTACCTCCAGCTCATTCGTGCAGATTCCCGAATCCAGTCCAGAGAAGCTGGGGTGGCAGATATTTCGAGAGGCCTGAAGGCAATGGCAAAAGAACTTGAGGTGCCAGTCGTAGTGCTTAGTCAGCTCAATCGAGAATCCGAAAAAGACAAGCGAGAGCCCAGGCTTTCAGATTTGCGTGAATCGGGCTCAATTGAACAAGATGCGGATGTTGTCATGTTGTTAGCAAAGAACAAGATTGGATCCGATGTGCGGGATATGGACGATCCCGAGGCAGAGGAAGGTGGAGATGCTGAGGATTTTGAGCCGGTAAGGCTTATTTTAGCCAAGCAGCGCAATGGTCCGACAGGTCATGTAAATCTTGCTTTCCGTCGAAAATACACTCAATTCACCAGTATGGATTATCATCCGAGAATGAGCTGAACCGATGATCTCTCGCTTGCCAAGGTTTTCTATTTTTTGCCTTTTTGTTCTTGGCGTTGCGGTGCTGTCCCTTGGCCAAGTAGTTCCAGATGGTAAACGTATAGCCGATATTCGCATCACCATCGATGGCCCTCGTACCATAGGTGAATCTTTTGTGCGTGAAAACCTTCAGGTGGAGGTTGGCGCGGAGTACCATCCCGGGGCTATCGACAAATCCATCCGAAACCTCATGGCCACGGGGACCGTCGAGGATGTGAGAGTTTTTCTGGATGATGAGCATCCCGATCCCGCTACAATCGCGTTGGTCTTTCAAGTCAAAACCAAGTCGCGAATTTCCGAGGTTAGGTTCGAGGGAAACACCAAATTGACCGGCAGAAAACTCCAAAAAAGAATCGAGTCCGAAGCAGGTGATTTGCTTGACGAGGCAATCATCAAGGCTGACGAACGAGAGTTGGCCCAATATTTCCTCGACAAGGGTTATTGGCAATCCAGCGTTAGAGCTGAAATCCTTCGTGAGGCAGGAACCCGATCCGCCACCGTCGTCTTTCGCATTATTGAAAACGAAAAGCGAAAAATTCGTAAGGTCATCTTCAAGGGAAACGACAGTCTTTCCGGACGCTTTCTTCAAAAGCAAATGGAAACGACTGCTTGGCGTTTTTGGCGTTTTTGGTCCAAGCGATCCCGATATCGCCCGATAGTTCTTGAAGAGGATTTGGAATTGCTCAAAACCGCTTATCGCGACGAAGGGTTCCTCGATGTAGGTATAAACGAAAGCGATGTGGAAATCCTAAAGTCTGGCAGCGGTGGCTTGGATCTTGTTATCAATATATCAGAGGGAACTCGTTCCTATGTTGGAAAAATCAATGTAACTGGCAATGCGGTCCTTTCAGGAGAGGAAATACTTAAGGAGGTAGAACTGGAGGAAGGAGATGTTTATTCTCCCTCACTGCTTGCCGAAGATAGAAATCGCATCCGAAAATTGTATGGGGAAATCGGATACTTGGACGCCCGGGTTTCGGCCATTCGCAAGCCAAACCTCGAGACTGGTCGCATTGATCTGACTTTCGACCTAACCGAGAACAACAAATTCTCAGTTAATTCCGTGCTTGTGCGTGGTAACGACAAGACGCGTACGATTGCAATTATTCGAGAGTTGGCATTGGCCCCTGGAGAAATATTCGATTTGCGACGGATGGAGAATAGCGAAGCTCGTCTTCGTAACACGCGTTTCTTCGAACGAGTGACCCTTGATGACGAGCCCATTGCCACACAAGACCCCGAGCTTCAGCGTACTAGGCGTAACCTTGTGGTGAACGTGAAGGAAGGTCGAACGGGTCATATTTCCTTTGGAGTCGGCTTCAGCACCCTTGAAAATGCCATGATGTTCGCCGAGTTTCGCCAAGGCAACTTCGACCTCTTTCGTTGGCGTGGCCCTCATAGGTTTCAGGGGGATGGTCAAAAATTTCGGCTTCGATTAAAGTTGGGTTCGCGCAGCAGCGAGGCCCGATTGGCTTTTGAGGAGCCTTGGTTTCTAAATCGTCGCTTGGCAGCTGGATTTGAGGTTTTTCGAGAGAAATCGGATTATTACAGTTCCTACTACGACGAAATGCGTGCTGGCTTCGAAGTCTACACGAGAAAACGCTTGTTTGAGTTGGTAGAAGGAAGACTCTTCTACAGCTACGAGGATGTTGTGATCGATGACATCGCCCCTGGAGCCCCTGGCTTTATCAAGAATGAGGAAGTGCTCATTTCGAAGTTGGGCCTTACCCTCACTCGCGACACCCGTGACAGCATTCTCTTTCCTACCGAGGGCAACATACTTTCTTTAAGAAAGGAATTTGCCGGAGGTCCTTTTGGCGGAGAAGCGGATTATGGTCGCCTGGAACTACAGGGAGCCCAATTTTTCAAGACATCCGAAACATTGGAGCAAGTGCTTTCTTTTGTGGCTCGAGCAGGTACTCTTGGTCGTTTTGACGGAGACGACGCAAATGTGCCTTTTTTCGAAAAATTCTTTCTTGGCGGGCCCTATAACCTCCGCGGCTGGGATTACAGGGATGCTGGCCCGCATTCTCAAAACCCTGCAGAGCCAGAGGGTGGTAATTCATTCATCTACCTAGGTTCCGAGTATACCATTAAGGTTGCTCAACCTCTTCGTCTGGCGGTCTTTTACGACGGGGGCTTCCTGAATGCAGGAGATTTCAAGTTCAGTCCATCGGATGGTCCCGGTTGGTACGACAACTGGGGTTTGGGGGCTCGAATCATGGTTATGGGCATGCCGCTCAGGCTTGATCTTGGATTCCCTATTTCCGACCCCACGAATACGGGAGGCTCGCCCCAATTCCATTTTTCAGGCGGTACTCGCTTTTGAGCATCAGCATATTCATTCTACTAAACTCCAACGATGAAAGCACCAAGGATACTCCTCAAAATACTCATAATGTTCTCTTTTTCCTACAGCACCGTCCTGTGGGCTCAAAACATAGGCGTTGTGGATATTCAAAAAGTTTTCGACGGGTATCATAAGGTTAAGGAAGCTCGAGAGCGCCTGAATAATTCCCGAAAAATTGCCAAAGAGGAAATCGGTATCTTTCGCGAGGAACTTTCTGCTATTGTCAAGGAACTAAAGGAAACCGAAGCGAAGATGAAGAATCCCAACATCGACAGTTCTGCATTACGCGAGACCTATCAGGCGCAAATCAAAAAGGCTAGGGAGAAGCAAGACGACCTAGTGCAATATGAGAAGCGAACAACAGCCACAATAGCTCAAAGGCAATCTAATTTGCTGAAGGAACACATAGCTGATATTCGTGAAGCAGTCGGAAAGGTCGCACAAGCTAAGAAAATGGACCTCGTGCTGAATTCAGCCCAGACTCAACTAGGGGTGTTTTATGCAACGTCTACCTTGGATCTTACCGAGCAAGTGGTAGCTACCCTTAATAGCGGTGCACCCAAGAAGTGAAATCCTTTTTCTTGAATCAGACGCTATTTGAAAAATGCGCGTCGAATTGACGCTACCAGAAATTCTTCAAGCCCTCCCCGAAGGTGATATAGAGGGGGATATAGCAAGCCCTGCTCTTACGGGAATTTCTTCACTAGAAAAAGCTGTATCTGGTGATCTGGCCTTTTTGGGCAACCCGAAATATCGTTCGATAGTGCCTGCTTGCAAGGCATCGTTGGTATTGCTGCCGGAGGATTACATTGGTAAACCGCAAGATGGTCAGGGGTATCTTCGAATAAAAGATCCTTCCCGAGCGCTTGCCGTTCTTTGCTCCATTCTCGAGCGACGCCTTTTCCCTCCCCCGCCTCCTGGAATTCACGAAACCGCCCATGTGGAGGAAAGCGCTAAGATCGCTAACTCCGCATCTATAGGAGCTTTTTCCTATATTGGCGAAGGATCTGAAATCAATGAAAGTGTTGTCGTTGAATCCCACGTTCACATCGGCAACTGCGTTAAGATAAGATCTGGTTGTCGTCTCTTTTCAGGAGTTAAGGTTCTCGCTCATTGCGAGCTGGGCCAACGCGTGACACTGAACGCTGGGGTTGTCGTCGGCTCGGAAGGTTACGGATTTGATCAGGTGGAAGGCAATCATGAGAAGATTCCTCATTTGGGAACTGTTGTGATCGAGGACGATGTTGAAATCGGCGCCAACTCCTGTATCGACCGCTCCAGGTTTGCCGAGACGAGAATCGGTGCAGGCACCAAGATCGACAACCTTGTTCAAATTGGACACAATGTAGTTCTTGGCAAGCGCTGTTTGGTGGTTGCTCAGGTCGGGATTAGCGGAAGCGTAACTTTTGAGGATGACGTCGTTGTTGGCGGACAGGCAGGTTTTGCCGGGCACTTGACGGTTGGAAGAGGTGCGAAAATTGCCGGACAGGCTGGTATCACCAAGGATGTCGAACCAGGTGCATTTCTTAAAGGCAACCCCGCCCTTCCCGTTCCCTTGGCCCAACGCATTGCTATTTTACAACGAAAGTTACCTGATTTGTTCAAAAGGTTTGCGGAAATCGATTCAAAGTCCTAATTAAGTTTTTCCAATGGATCCAGCCAACCTTAAGATTTTTTCAGGTTCCTCGAATCCCGAACTTGCCCAGGAAATTTGCGATTATTTAGAGGTTCCTCTGGGTGATGCCCTTGTTACCAGCTTTCCGGACAACGAGAGCTTTGTGCGTTACAACGAGAACATTCGTGGAACCGATGTATTTCTTGTGCAGTCAACAAGTTCTCCGGCGAATCACAATGTGATGGAACTGTTGATTATGGTTGATGCAGCCAGAAGGGCTTCCGCCTCTAGAGTTACTGCAGTTTTGCCTTTCTTTGGCTATGCTCGACAAGACAGGAAAGACCAGCCAAGGGTTCCTATCACCTCGAAGCTGGTTGCAAATCTTCTGGTTGCCGCTGGGGCAAGTCGTGTTCTAACCATGGACCTTCACGCTCAACAAATTCAAGGATTCTTCGACATACCCGTAGACCACTTGTATGCGTTACCAGTTTTCTTTGATGCTCTAAAGGAGGAGGAAACTACAAACGTCACTGTATTTTCTCCAGATGTCGGCGGGATGAAGATGGCCAATGCCTATGCCGAGATGTTGGGCTGTCCTATTGGTTTTGTCGCTAAGCGCAGAACAGGTGCAACTACGGTAGAGGCTATGAATCTGGTTGGCGAGGTGGAGGATCGAGACATTTTGCTTATAGACGACATGACGGAAACCGCCGGAACATTAGTTGCAGCAGCCACACTTCTCAAGGATCGGGGTGCCCGTACCGTTCGTGCGGTCGTCAGCCATGGCGTGCTAAACGATGTTGGTCGCGAGCGTCTTCGCGAAGGCATTCTAGATGAGCTTCTCACGACCAATTCCGTGCGACTGGACCCTAGCGACCTGCCCATACGTAAATTGAGCGTAGCTCCTTTGCTTGGAGAAGCCATTCATCGAACTCACACAAACAGCAGCATTTCCAGCCTGTTCAAAATCAAGGGCTTTTGAGCCCTCTTGCAAACAAGTCTCAAAGCTGCACTAGACAATTTTTAAGTAGTTGTACGCTTTCTGAGTAATGAAAGTTTTAAAATCTTCTTTTACTTTTTTGGGAGGTCTTCTCTTGTTTGTTGCAGCCATTGTCTGGTTTGCTCCTTCGGAAGAAGTTTTCGCCAAGGATAATCGTTTCACGCTAAAGATAGATGATGCCGATCTCCCCGTCGGCAGTGCAGTGCAACCTTCCAGTTATGCCAACGTCTTGGGCAAGGCTACCCCTGCTGTGGTCGGGGTTTACACTTCGCAGGTCATTCGACGGGGTTTCCCAAATGCCTCGAATCCTTTGGAGGACTTCTTGCGCCGTTACTACGGTCTTCCCGGTGGATCGGGTCGATCCCGTACCGAAGAACAGAAAGTGCCGGCGGGAATGGGGTCAGGAGTGATTGTATCACCCGAAGGATTTCTTCTTACAAATGCTCATGTAATAACTGACCAAAGGACTGGAAGCCCGGTTGACGAGGTCACGATAAAGTTTGCCGACGACCGCAAGTTTCCTGCCAAAATTATCGGTTTCGATAGGGCGACCGACATTGCGGTCCTTAAGATTTCTTCCTCCGACCCCCTACCCTTCGTTACCTTGGCCGATAGTGCAAAACTTCGAGTTGGCGACATCGTTTTTGCTGCTGGAAATCCTTTGGGGGTGGGCCTTACTGTCACGATGGGAATTGTTTCAGCTACCGGGAGAACCAATCTCGGCATCCTCAAGGATCCTGGTGCTTACGAGAATTTCATTCAGACAGATGCAGCCATCAATCAAGGTAATTCCGGTGGAGCGCTATTAGATGCAAAGGGTCGATTGGTCGGCATTAATACAGCCATCTACTCCAGAACTGGCGGAAGCATAGGGATTGGGTTTGCCATCCCAGTTAATCTTGCTCGTAGCGTTATGACCGGCTTGATTGAGAAGGGTGGTGTCCAGCGTGGATTTCTTGGAGTTAAACTTGAAGATCTCTCCGAAGGAAGAGGTGCTCGTATCGCTGAAGTCGTTTCCGGTACTGCGGCGGCCCGAGCGGGGTTGCGCCGAAATGACGTTATTGTGGGAGTTTCTGGACAAAAAGTCGATTCCGTCGCTGAATTACGCTTGGCGATATCCCAGAATCCTCCTGGGGCTAGAATTCCACTTGTACTTTTAAGGGACGGAAGTACAACCAAAGTACAAGTTACCTTGGGTAGCCTTGATGACCCAAGCCCATTAAGCCTCGGCGAACAACTTGTCCCAGGAGTTATTCTTTCGCCAATGAACTCTGCTTTGCGAACAAAATACAAGGTTCCAGCCAATGTAGATGGGCTAGTGGTGACGGAGTCTTCAGGCAAGAGACAAACTATTAGGGAAGGTGTTGTGATCGTTGAAATTAATGGCAGTCCTGCGAAGAATCTGGAATCTGCTCGCTCGCTTCTGCGCCAAGGGTTCAATCGTCTTTATCTATGGTTCAATGGGAGTTACAGTTTTCTACCCTATCGCATACCCTAGCCTTAATTTTTTCTCGCGATTTCGTATATCGCAACCCCTGCGAACAAGTTTGGCATAAAGCTTATCTTCTTCTGCCAGTTGCCACCTAAGTAAATTCGTCTTTTAGCGATTAATCCCTCCCCCTCGCAAAACTTCTCGAAGTCACGTATTGCAATAGGATTGCCAGGTTCACGTTCGTGCCACGACCTGTCGTAGACGTCGTTTTTGATGCGACATCCTTTTAGCAAATAGTGTAGGCGGTTCAACCAGTAGCCATAGTTTACGAAACTCACCACCACGCGCTCGGCAATGTTTAGTGACTTATCTATAACTTCACCAGGTCGCTCGAGTTCCTCCATCGTTCTGGAGAAGACGATCCAGTCAAAAGAGTTTTCTTCAAATCTTTCCAAAGTGGAATGAATATCCCCTTGGTAGACTGGGACTTTTCTAGAAACGCAACCGATGACCTTTTCTATATCCAAGTCTACTCCCAAGCCCTGGACTTCCTTGCCTGTTGCAAGGTGTTCCAGCAGTATGCCTCGACCACAACCCAAATCCAAGATTTGCGATGTCGGAGCTATCCATTCATCTATAACCTTGAAGTCGGATTCTTTTTTGGCGTCGGTGCGCGTAATTTTTTCTGGAATTGAACTTTGAAGCTGCAATTCTTCCTCATCTGCTCCTTCAAGAAATACTTTGATGAGCCTGTGGAATTTTCGCGAATCCAACAGGAATGAATCGTGACCAAAGTCATGGTCGATTTCAGCATAAGAAGCGTCTTTGCCCAAGCGTTGCAGTGATTCTACAATCTCACGATTTTGTTTTGGAGTGTAAAGCCAATCGGACGTGAACCCAACCACTAGTGTCCTCGACTTGATGTTCTCGAAGGTTTTGTCGAGGCTCCCGCTCGTGTCATGCAGATCAAATCGATCCAATGCCTTTGTTAGGTTCAGATAGGTATTGGCGTCAAAGCGGTTTACGAAGGTTTTCCCTTGATGCCTGAGATAGCTTTCAACCTCAAACTCAACACCAAATCGCTCTCCCGTCGACTTGCGTTTTGATCGTCCGAACTTTCGATCCATACCTTCACCCGACAAGTAGGTTATATGAGCCATCATCCTGGCTATGGCCAAACCTGCTTCAGGGCTATTGTCATCGCTGTAACTTCCTTGATTCCAGTTTGGATCATCACGAATTGCTGCTCTCCCAACTTCATTGAAGGCAATGGTCTGTGCATTGTGGCTTGCCGTGGCCGCAATGATTAACCCGTGTTTCACAAAATCGGGAAATGAGACGATCCATTGCAGGGCTTGCATGCCTCCCATACTGCCTCCCACGACCGCGTAAAGACTTTCGAGATGCAGATGCTCGATCAGTCGTCTTTGTGCGTTGACCATATCCCCAATGGTAAGCTCTGGGAAATCAAGGCCATATGGTTTCCCAGTATCAGGATTTAATGAAGTTGGCCCCGTTGATCCTTGGCAGGCACCAAGTGAATTTGAGCAGATAACGAAAAATTTGTTTGTATCGATTGATTTTCCAGGACCCACGACCTTATCCCACCAACCGGCCTTTGTCTCTTTAACCGAATGTTTACCCGCACAGTGGTGATCCCCGGTCAAGGCATGACAGACTAGGATTGCATTCTCCTTGCTGGGACTGAGTTCGCCGTAAGTTTCAAAACGCAAGTTGATCTTGGGCAAAATGCCACCCCTTTCCATCTCGAAAGGTCGATTATCTTCGAAATCCTGCCAATCAACCAAGCCAACTTCACCATGTTGTTCTTCGGTTTTGTCTTTATCTGCCTTCTCTATGCTCATGGTATTTGCAATACTACCATTTCTGATCTCATTTTCTGCATTTGCCAAAAAAGGCAAAGCACAATGATTAAGATGAATGGGCTTCGATAAAAGCCTCGTCTATGTCATAATTGCTATGTACTGCCTTGACGTCTTCGAGATCATC
Source organism: uncultured Puniceicoccaceae bacterium (assembly GCA_964576585.1). GTDB lineage: Bacteria > Verrucomicrobiota > Verrucomicrobiia > Opitutales > Seribacteraceae. The sequence goes on from CAZNWO010000038.1 coordinate 21,122, forward strand.
AAGCGAGTCAATTAGCTTCAAGACTTGGCTAGCTACGGATTTGTCTTTTACCTCAACTAAATTTTCAGGGAGGTAAACCAGTTCGGCAGAATCCGGAGCAACAGAAGCTTGATCCAAGGCTTGGTTAAGCTTGTCGAAAACGCCAATTTCGCACAGCACTTCATAATGGTCTTCTTCAACCACTATGTCTTCGGCATCATTTTCCAAAGCGATCTCCGTTAAGGAATCTTCATTTATTTTCTCAGATCCAATTAGGAACTGACCTTTGCGTTTGAAATTGTAAGAAAGGGCACCTGCCCCAGCCAAATTACCTCCTCCTTTTGATAATGTACTTCTTACCTCCGCGGCAGATCTATTCTTGTTGTCGGTAGTCACCTCAACGATTAAGCCAACTCCACCAGGGGCATAACCTTCGTATAGTAGTTCTTCGATTACGGTGCCTTCAAGTTCTCCCGTCCCCTTCTTGATTGCCCGTTCGACGTTGTCTGCGGGCATGTTTGCTTGCTTTGATTTAAGTATCAAAGTGCGTAGGCGAGGATTAAATTCTGAATCTCCTCCACCATCCCTGGCGGCCAGCATGATTTCTTTGCTGATTACGCTGAACAGTTTGCCACGCTTGGCATCAACTGCGGCTTTATGCCTTTTGGTCGTGGCCCATTTGCTGTGACCTGACATGTGTTCTCAAAATTTGATTATCTTCAATGCCCGAATGGTTATTTATAATTAAGTGCCTTCGGATATTTTCTTCAACATAAATTCATAGGCATCTTGCAGACGCTCTTTTTTCTTTAAAGCCTCAGTTTGTCGCTTGGGTCCAAGGTTATTAATTTTGTCTGGATGATATTTTTTTATTCGAGTTCTGTATATTTCCTCAATCTGCCTTTTCTTGATTTCACCATGCATTTTCAAGCCCAAGGTTCTCCTATGCCTTCGCTCCTCCTCGTCAACAAAATCGGCATCTCTGGCTCGCGCTTTCTGTTCAGTCGAATCTTGTTCTTTGGCTTTATTCTCGAGTGCTATTTTCTGAGGAGATTTACCCTGTTTTGTAACTAGAGTCTGCAAGATGCTCATCAAGTTTTGAGCAGTCCAATAGAGTACCAAGGCGGAAGAAAAGAAATACAGGAACACCAGAAATATAAATGGCATCATGCGCATCATTTTGGCATTGATCCGCTGCGACTCGGACGCATCTGGGCCGAGTTGCATGGGAGTCAGCTTCATTTGATACCACTGGGTAGCCAACATTAGTAATGGCAAAATGTTTATGGAGAATCCACTGACCATAGCTATATTATCTTGCTCGGAAAGATCGTTAATCCAAAGAAATTCTTGTCCATACAATTCTGAGGCCGAACGAAGCATCCAAAACATCCCTAGGAAAATCGGCATTTGCACCAGGATTGGCCAACATCCTGCAAATGGGTTTACCCCTTCCTCTTTATAAAACTTCATCATTTCTTGATTTAGTTTTTGAGTATCCCCTTTGTATTTTTCCCGAAGTTTCGACATCGGTTCCTGCAGAGCTTGCATCCGTTTTTGAGAACGCGTTGCTTGTGCGGTCAATGGCCATAAAATTAGTTTCATCAGGATGGTCAGAGCAATGATCGCTAAACCAAAGTTGCCCAAAAAACTCTCAAGTTTGTTCAACGACCAATTAAGTGGTTCGGATATCCACCAAAGAACTCCAAAGTCCATCACTTTGTCTTGTTCATGACCGAGCTTTGTTAGGCCCACGTAATCTTTGGGGCCGGCGTAATGCAAGAATTCAACACTTCTGCTTTCCCCAGGGCCCAGAGACCCAAACGGAACAGAAATCGAGCCTGTTATGCCAGTTCGGGAGGAAGTAGAGTTTCCGTCCGGAACAATTTTGATCTCTCTGCCCAAGATGACGGCATCTCTCTCTCTTGCCGGCATTAGAATGTTCACAAAAAACTGGTTGTTGACGCATGCCCACTTTGCCGAGGTCAAAGTCCTCCTTAAAAGGTTTTCCTCTCCCATTTCTCCAGGCCTGAAGAATTCTTCCGCCTCACCGTCAATCCTGCCACTGCATTCTGCCATGCAAGAATTGCAACCAGTGCACCCTTCTGCTTTTGGGGCCCCAGAATTATAATAACCAACAGTTATAATGGCATCCGTGCCGTAGAAGGGGTTGGCCAGTCTTTGAATTGAGGTGGTAGTTCCCAACCCCATGCGAATCCTACTTAAAGATAAGGTGGTCTCGCCAGTATTTCTTACAGTAGTTTTGTGGCGTATGAGATATGAACTGTTGGTTTCTCGAGCATACTCTCTAGTTATTTGGACTGGGCCAGTATTGTTTTGTAGGATTACTTTTTTCCCAGCAATACTATTGTTGATTTCATATTGGTCTCGTTTGTGACCGGGAATCCTAATGATGTCACCTCCTTCGTCTTCAAAAGACATGCTAAAGGCAGATTCTCCGTTATTGTGAAAAACCATGTTGTATGATTTGCTCAAACGACCGGATTTTTTTAATTGAACTTGGCTTATTGCACCATCTATTGATGAAAAAGAATACTGAGAATTTACACTTTCTAGACCATCATATATTTTTTCAGTTAAAATTGCTTTTTTAATGATTTCGTTTTCCGAAGCATTTGTGTCTTTTTCCTGATTTCTAACATTTGTAGCATTTCCATTTTCTTCAGGTAATGCCAAAGAAACGGTGGAATTCGTTTCATTAGTCGCAGTGCTTTGCCTTTCCTCTAATCTTTTTTTCTCCGCTAACCGTTGTTGCTCTTGGACATTTTCAATCCAGAGAAAAACGGCAAGCATGAGAAGCGAGATGCCAATAAGGACATTTTTCATTGTTCCGACTTCAGATTATTGCAGGCTGAAAGGAAATTATATTTCAGCGTTAAATAAGATGTGAGCAAAGTCTTTTTGTGAGGAATTACCACGACATCATAATTTTTAGGCAAAGCACTGTGGTTTTTTCTGAACAATTCTCGGAATAGCCTTTTTGTTTTGTTCCGAATTACCGCATTGCCAAGTTTTTTGGTAACAATAACTCCTAGCCTCGTCTTTGGGTTTGTTTCTTGGTTTGAACAACCCTGTAGCAAGAAGTATGGCGTGCGTACCCTTTTGCCTTGTTCCTTGACCCTGTGGAATTCTCGACTTTTGCGTAAACGCCTAGACTTCTCGAAGCAAGAATCACTCACCTACGAGCTAGTTGCGAGATTATCGAAATCGTCTGGCAACGGAGGCGCTCAATCGTTTGCGACCTCTAAGTCGTCGATTCCGAAGGATTTTTCTGCCTGCGCTTGTGCTGTTGCGTTTACGAAAGCCACATTTGCGGGCACGTTTAATCTTGGAGGGCTTGTAGGTAGGTTTCATAGTCCTTGCTGAAAGGGAAACTTACCAGTAAAATCATTTTACAAGTTAAGTCAAATCTTCGCTTCTTGCCTACCCTGTCATTTGCAGGGCATTGATTTGTACTTGCCGAGTTATCAATATTCGGCAAAATCTCGCAACTTTCTTTTCAGTCCCGTTCGTCTAGTCAGGTCAGGACACCGGGTTTTCATCCCGGCAACAGGGGTTCGAATCCCCTACGGGACGCC
>CAZNWO010000039.1:0-1882 GCA_964576585.1 uncultured Puniceicoccaceae bacterium
CTCCACCCGGCTTGTTCATCGAAGGATATCCCGGGAAACGAAGCTATGCTCCGGGCGAGGAAATCACCTTTCACGTTTCGACTAGCGCCTCCGTCTACAGCATGAGAATAATCAGGGTCGGTCTAAAGGATGAGACCGTCTGGGAGAAAGAAGGGCTTCACGCCGGATCCTACAATGTGCCCGACTTGGCGGCATCGCACGGATGCGGGTGGCCCGTATCCTTCAAGCTTAAGGTTCCCAAGGAATGGAAGAGCGGCTACTATATAGCCAATCTGGAAGCAAAGGACAAGGGCGGCAAATACACACATCGCAACGAGAGGTGGGCAAAGGGTTCGCTCTATTTCGTTATAAGGTCGGGAAATCCCGGGAAGGACACGAAAATCCTTCTCCAACTTTCCACCAACACCTACAGCGCCTACAATAATTGGGGAGGCCACAGCCTTTATTCCTACCATGATAGGGATCAAGTGCAGGGACATCGAGTATCCTTCCACAGGCCCGGTGGCAGTCTTTTTCATATTTGGGAAGTTCACTTTGCAAGATGGGCGGAAAAGAACGGTTACAAACTGGATTATGCCGTGAACAACGACTTGGAGTTTCATCCGGAAATGCTTTCCCACTACAAGCTCGTTCTAAGCGTTGGTCATGACGAATACTGGTCCTCTCCTATGCGAGACAACTTGGAAGCCTTCATCGGAAAAGGCGGAAACGTGGCTTTCTTCTCCGGAAACACATGTTGTTGGCAAATCCGCAACGAACAGGGTGGGCGCGACTTCACCTGCTGGAAACAATGGTACAACCTAGACCCTGTTTTCCGAAACGGTGATCAAAAGCTGGTTTCTACGTTGTGGGGGCACCACCTGATTGGTAGACCGGAAAACGAGATGACGGGGGTCGGCTTCCTCTGGGGAGGATATCACCGTAGCCACGGCCAGTTCATGGACGGCAAAGGTTCCTACACTGTTCACCGGCCCGACCATTGGGTGTTCAAAGGCACGAAACTTAAGAAGAGCGACGAATTCGGGGGGAAAGACACCATAGTCGGGTACGAATGTGATGGTTGCGAATTTACCTTGAAGGACGGACTGCCAGTTCCCACCTACAAAGACGGCACGCCGAAATCCTTCGTTATTCTCGGAACATGCCCCGCAAGCTGGGCGCCGGGGGACAGGCGTTGGTACGACCGTTTCCCCGAGGATCGTATTGGTGCTGCAGTTCTAGGAGTTTACACACGAGGCGGAACTGTTTTCACCAGTGGTTCCACCGATTGGTCTCATGGCTTGCGTCGACCCGACCCCATCGTGGATCGCATAACCCGAAATGTCCTCGATCGCTTGTCCAAGTGAGAAAGTCCTTTGGTAGATTCATTGCTGGATGTTGCATCCTCTTTGCATTCGAAAAAGTTTCGACGGCCGAAGAGATAGTCAAGTCAACCCATGTCTACAAGGAGGTGGATGGGGTAAAAGTCCATCTAGACGTCTACCGTCCGCAAACGAGGAAAAATTGTCCGGTATTGGTCTGGATTCATGGGGGAGCCCTCATTTCAGGCAATCGTGAACATCTACCCAAGAGACTCAAGGACTTGTCCGAGGCCGAGGGATACTTGCTGATATCCATTGATTATCGACTGGCCCCTCAGGTCAAGCTGCAGGAGATCATCAACGATCTTCGTGATGCGTTGGCTTGGGTTCGACGGGAGGGAAAAGAAAAATTTGATGCCGATGTTTCTAGGTTGGTTGTAGCCGGGGGTTCGGCAGGAGGGTACCTCACCATGATGACTGGAATCATGAAGCCCACCCCAAAGGCTTTGGTTAGCTATTGGGGTTACGGAAGTCTGGATGCCGACTGGTACGCCAAACCCTCTGCCCACTATCGTAAGAGT
>CAZNWO010000039.1:1982-11946 GCA_964576585.1 uncultured Puniceicoccaceae bacterium
GACGTGCCTTTTTACGAATCCGAAAATATGGCCATCGAACTGCAGAAGCATGGAATAAGGCACGAACTACTCACCATCCCGAATGGCGGACATGGTCTGGGCGGAGGCAAGCCTGGGCTGATCGAGTGGGCTCACGCAAAGACATTTGACTTTATACGCGAGCAATTAAACTGAATTCAGGCTAAAATCCTCCAAAGATAAAATTGCTGTAACGATGATCTTCAAAAGCAGACGTACATGAAACCCAACAAGATTCGATTTTGGATTGTTCCTTACCTGTTCTCTTCTTTCGGAGTCTTTGTTTACTCAGAGGAAACGAAAGCATACAAGCTTCCGGAAAAAGTGCAGAAACCATTCCCGCAATATCTGCACGAGGAAATAGACATACCCGCCGCGTCGTCCACGGAAAAGATACGTTCCGAATTCTCTTTGGCCAAAGCTGGTGAATATCTGGAGAAAGGCGCCTTGGCTTGGGCGAGAAAAAGGAAATGCGTTTCCTGCCATACGACAGGTGCATATATGCAAGTAAGACCCGTGTTGAGCAAGGTTTTGGGTGCGCCTGATGACGAAATAAAAGACCAAATGCTGAAGGGGCTTAGACATTTTAAGGACATGGATGGAAGCCAGAGAAGGGAAGGTGCAAATCCCGCCCAGATCGTACAGATTGCATTAGGTCTGTCCGAGTGGGACAAGCATGTGGGTGGAAAGCTTTCAACTCCAACCAAAGAGGCCTTGAACCTAATGTTCGGCATTCAGGATGAAGACGGAACTTGGGGATCGGTCACCACTTGGCCTCCTCTTGAATCCAGCAAATACCAAGTTGCCAATGCGGCGGCCATGGCTGCGGCAACTGCTCCGGGATGGCTGAAGGAATCTCAGGATTCAAAGCCAAGAAAGAACTTTGACCTATTGACCGACTATCTTCGCAATACGCCTCCGCCTCACGACTACGGCAGTGTCCTGCTTTTGTGGACTGCCGGTCGCATACCCACATTGCTTTCTCCTGAGGAAAAGAAAAACATTGTCGAAATGATCGAGGGTTTCCAGAGACCTGATGGAGGCTGGTCCATCAGGTCTTTTGCCAAGCCCGAGGAATGGGGCGAGGGCAACAGGGCAGGCAAGATAAGAAATGAATCCGACTTTGCCAATCCTGTTAGTGACGGGCACATGACGGGATTGGCGCTGTTGACGCTAATTGATGCCGGGGTGGAAAAGGAGAAAACTTCCATCCGCAAGGGTGTGTCGTGGCTTAAGTCAAACCAAAGGGAAAGCGGTCGCTGGTGGACGAGATCCCTGAACACGGATAAACGTCATTTCATCACTTATTCAGGAACCGCTTACCCGTTGCTGGCGCTTTACAAGTGTAATGCCCTCTAGACTATTTTTCAACCGGCCTTCCTCTATTTCAATGAAGTTCGTCACTTGCCTCGCAGCGATTCTCTTTCCTTGGCTTGCGTTAACTCAAATTACCTATTCGTCTATTCCTAAGCCGACTGACGCTCCCAAGCCATTTTCACCAGAGGAAAGTGCTAAGCAGGTAACCTTGCCAAAGGGATTTCGGCTAGAGTTACTGGCTTCCGAACCACTTGTCAGGCAACCATCCGGGGTTTGTCGCGATGCAAGAGGTCGCCTTTTCGTTTGTGAACTGCATGGGTATAATATGGAAGGCCAATACGACATAGAGGTTCTGAATAAAACCGGGAGGCTAGACAAGGTGGTTCGCCGTATTTCTGCTCCTCCAGAAGCCTTTCGCAAGGCTGAGAAAGACCAAATCGGGGTCGTCAAGCTTTTGCACGATATGGATGGAGATGGTCGAATGGACAAAGCCGATGTGTGGGCCGACGACCTTCCCGCCTGTCTTGGGATTGTCCCGGCACGAGATGGAGTAATCGTCGCGGCAGAGCCGGAAATTATCTTCCTTGCCGACAGGGATGGCGATGGCCATGCCGAGGTTCGGGAGACCTTGTACAAAGGATTCAAGGGAAGCATGCTTGAGCGTAGGATCAACCAACCTGCTTGGGGTCCCGACAACTGGATCTATGCCGGTCGAGGAAGAGGAGGAACAATAACGGGTCCACGGCTTTCCGAGCCCGTGAATCTGCCAAGCTCGGACTTTCGCTTCAAGGCGGATGGTTCCGCCATTGAGCCAGTCACGGGAGGAACCGCAACGATTGGCTGGACATTCTCGGGAACTGGTCAACGCTTCGTTGCAACCACGGTTTCGCCTGGGTTCTACGTGGCTCCCGTTCCTTGGCGATATTTGAAGAGAAACGAAAACGTTTCCCTGAAAGGAAGCATAACCCGTGCGGCGGATTATCAGAGGCTCTTTCAAGTCAGCAAACCACATCCTTGGCGCACGAGAAGGGCCAAGGATCCTGGCTTCTTTCGCTATTACAACCAAAGATATGGTGACGCCGAATCGGTTGCCTCGGGATATTTCACAGGATCTTGTTCCCCCATGGTATACCAAGACAGTGCCTTGCCCGGACTTAATGGTCATTACTTTGTATGCGAACCGGCAACCAATCTCGTGCACAGAGCGAAAATTCACCAAGAAGGAGCCGTCTTGAAAATCAGGAGAACCGCGGAGGACTCCAACAAGGAATTCCTGGCATCCAAAGACGTCTGGTTCCATCCGATGTCGCTTGCGCACGAACCTGACGGGTCAATCGCCATCGTGGACTTCTACAGGGAAATCATCGAGGATTACTCGGCCATACCCAGATATCTTCAACAACAATATGGTTTGGATAATGGCAAGGATCACGGGAGAATCTGGCGACTCGTCCACGACGATATGCCCGTAGCCCCCAAACCCGACATGAGCAAGATGGGTGAGCCTCGATTAGTGGTCGAGGTCGCAAGTTCCTACTACTGGCGCCGCCAAACTGCGAGGAGATTGCTGGTGGAGAAAGGCGTGCTTTCAAAGAATGGTTTGGGAATCCTTGCAAAAACGATCGGCAGCAAATCTTCTGCTCGCGATTCGGTCGTAAACGCCCTCTACGTCTTGAAGGGAGTTGGAAAGCTCTCCGGGGCAACAATCATCCCCGCCTTGGATCATCGCGACTTTGGAGTCAGGGTTCATGCCCTACGAGTGGCGGAGCCTTGGCTTGACCGTTCGATGGAGTTGTTGGACAAGGTCATTTCCCTTACTCGCGACCCAAACCCTCTGGTTCTGATTCAACTAGCCCTCACGCTTGGCGAAAGTCGCTCTGAGAAGGCTCGTTCCACCCTTGAGGAAATAGAGAAAACCCACGGGGAATTGAGATGGATGAAGACCGCAATTCAAAGTTCCAAGTCCAAAGAATCCACCGATTTACCGACAATTACCGACCTTCGCCAGCTTAAGGACGCGGCCAAGCAGGTAAATGCCGTCAAGTCCTTAAAGAACCCCAAGCTTAATCAAACCTTTACGCTCTATTCAAAAGCACTCGACGGTAAAAGAAATCTCGTTAGAGGGGAAAAATTGTTTAAGCAAACCTGTGCTGCCTGTCACCTTGTTCGGGGAATTGGCAAAGCTGTAGGACCCGACTTGACGGGAGAAAAGAACCGGGCTGAAGAAACAATGATCCTAGATGTTCTTGATCCTGGTCGAGAAATCACGGCAGGCTATGAAACCCATCTTTTGACGACTACAAAGGACGAAATTCTCGCAGGGCTGCTTGTAGCGGAAGCACCGGGAAACCTGACGCTGCGTGATCTAGCGGGAAACGAACATGTGATCCAACGGAAGATGATCCGCAACATGGAAACCATAAAGACTTCCCTTATGCCCGCAGGTCTAGAGAAATCCTTGAGTCCTAGGGATTTGGCGGATTTGATTGGTTGGCTGCGAAAATAAGTTGCTGTTGTGGCAACCTTCTCGCTATTGACGAGAGGTCAGGGAAGCTGGTTTTCGATCAGAAGAGGATTTCGCAGTTTGGCAAAGCCTTCTCGAGCACCGCTTCCTGCTTTGTGCTGAGTTTGTTGAAACTGACAGTCAACGATTCTAGGTTGGTAAGAGCGGTAAGCGGCGTCACGTCCTTGAACTTGTTGTCCGCAACATTGAGCGAGAGGAGATTGGTCATGTAAGCCAGAGGCGAAAGATCCTCAACCAAATTGTAACGGAGATTCATTTCGACGAGATTTTTAGCATAGTGGAGGCCCGAAAGGTCCGTAATCTCGCTTTTCGGAACGTTTAGATTCGTAAGAGAAAGCATTTCACGCCGGGAAATTGGTCCATCGGGCTTATTGAGTGCCTTGAGAAGGACAGCTTCAAGTTTCTCGCATTTGAATGCAACAGGGTTTTCCATGGCGGCTTCCAAGGCCGCTTTTTCTGCCTCTTCGGCTTCCTTTGCGGCAATCCTGAGAGCCGTGGCATTCTTTTCGGCTTCGTTTCTTTTGGCTTGTTCCTCGAGTTCAGCATCACCGCACGAGGCGAGGAACAAGGTGGCGCAAAGCGAAAAAGATGGAAGAACAAGCCTGTAGAAAAAGCATGTGGGCAAGGTGCGAACCAATGAAGTTGTTTGCATTCGGATGTACCTAGCTTCAGCAATTTCAGCCGTCAAGAATCAACGGAATCTTCAGCCTTTCCCCATTCTCCTTTATTCGTTGCAAGCAACGAGAAAGCCGCAGGAGTAAGGACGAGGGAAAGTAGCGTGGAGCTTAGGAGTCCACCAATTATAACGGTCGCCATCGGTTGGAGAATCTCTTTCCCGGGAGCACCTTCAGCAAATGCCAAGGGCAGCATGGCAAAGCCAGCAGTTAATGCCGTCATGAGGATTGCCGGAACACGATCCGAGGTGCCTTTGATGATCATCTCCCGTCCGAGAGACATTCCTTCATCCAGAGCGAGACTTCGGTAACGCGAAAGCAGCATGATGACGTTTCGGGCAGCGATTCCCGCAACTGCAATCAACCCGACCAGAGTCGCGATGGACACATCCTGCCCTGACCACCATGCCGCAACAATCCCGCCGGAAAGCGCTGCAGGGACGCTTAGGAGAGCTTGCGCAACCATTTTGCCATTGCGAAAATGCAAGCCGAGTGCAGAGACGACGACAAAAAGCAACGCAACCCCCATAAGAATCATTTTTTGCAGAGCTTTTCGTCGGCTTTCGGATTGTCCTTCGATTTGAACGGTGTATCCCTCGGGCAAGACCAGTTCGCGTCGAAGCAGATCCTCCGCATCCTCCGTGGCCGAAGAGACGTCGCGACCATCAACGTTGGCGGAAACGATTGCCCGGCGTCGACCGTTTTCCCGGGATACCACTGCCGGGGCTAGTGTTTCACGAATTGTGGCCACGGATGACAGGCTGACGGGAGGTGATCCATGTGCTGCGAAATGAATATCGCCGATGGATGAAAGATCATCACGAATGGAAGGATGAAAACGTACCACGACGTCACGAGTGAGAAGATTATCCAGAACCTCACCGGCTTTCTCCCCCGCAAATCCTGCGCGGACGATGCGATTCAGGTCTGCTACCTGCAAGCCATGCAATTGAAGGCGTTCGAAATGCGGAAGAATGCGGACTTGTGGGACTTGTGCTTGGCTCTCGACTCTCACGTCGACGAGTCCTTGCCCTTGCTTGAGCAGTTCGGCGGCTTCTCGCGCAAGACGTTCGAGCTCAGCTAAATCATCGCCAAAAATCTTGACGACAATGGGAGCTTCCACTCCGGAAAGCATGTGGTCTATCCTATGCCCAATGGGTTTTCCCATATCCACTGCAACCTGCGGGACTTCATCCAGTCGAAATCGAATCTCGGAAAGGACTTCGTCTCGGGAACGTCCCCAATCATGGAATTCAACTTCTAACTCATTAACGCAAACTGGCATCACGTGCTCGTCGTTCTCGGCTCGTCCGGTGCGAACTCCTACCGACTTCACTTCAGGTGTCATTCGCACGAGCGACTCTGCAAGACGCCCAATGTCGCGTGAAGCATTCAAGGAAGTGCCCGCAGGAGCAGTCACTGAAACAATGGCGCTCCCCTCGTTAAAAGCGGGAAGAAAGGAGCGACCCATTGTTGGGAAGAGGCAGAAGGCCGACAAAACCAAGAATCCGGATAGAAAACAAGTGGCGATGGGCCAACGCAATGCAGGTCGGACTAGAAACTTGCGGGTAAGGTAAGCGGACTTTGCCGCAGTCCAAGGTTCGGAAGAAATGTATTTCTTTCCCTTTCCAGCAAACAGACGACAGAGAGCGGGGCCGATCGTAATAGCCACCACGAAGGATGCCAACATCGAGACTATCGCAGCTTCTGCAAGAGGACCGAAAAGTTTGCCTTCCATCCCATCAAATCCGAACAATGGTACAAAGGTCGCCACAATGATGATGGTAGCTTGCGCAATGGCTCCACCCACTTCCCCCGTAGCCTTAATGATGACCGAGTTGACGGGAAGAGGATTGGCTAAGACGCTGTTTTCGCGGAGTCGCCTGTAGACGTTCTCAACCAAGACAATGGCATCATCCACAACCATGCCGGCAGCCACGGCAAGGCCACCCAAGGTCATGACGTTCACACTTCCTCCCGTAAAGCGAAAGTAAACAAACGTAAACAGGAACGAGAGAGGAATGGAAAGCAAGGCAATGAGGGTAGTTCCGAAGCGAAGTAAAAAGACAAAGAGCACGACCGCGACCAACAAGGAACCATCTCTCAATGCGTCTGTTACATTGGCGATCGCATGATCCACGAAGTCGGCCTGTCGAAACAGGAGGTGGGTGGAGACATCGGAAGGCAGCGACAAGTTTCCGAGACTCTCTTCCACTTGGCGCGTAACTTCGCGAACATCTGCATCAGGTTGTTTCTGAACGCCTATGATTACGGCGGCTTTGCCTCCGACCATCGCATCTCCGCGCTTTGGCTTTGCGGCAATGGAAACCTCCGCAACATCCCGAATGTATACGGGTCGACCATCTGTTTTCTTGATTAAGGCATTCTCGAATTCATGCAAAGCCGAGCTTCTTCCCACAGCTCTCAACATCCATTCCGACGATTCGTTTTCTAGAATTCCGCCGACCTCGTTGCCTTGCGCATTTGCGGCAGCATGCGTCAATTCGCCCAAGTTTATTCCATGGGCAAGCATCCGGTCAGGGTGGGCGTGAATGCGATATTCGGCCAAGCCTCCTCCCAATGCCAAAGCCTGAGCCACACCCGGCAGGGCTTGGAGCGGTCGAACCAAACTGCGTTCGGCCAGGGTTCTTAAGTCAATTGGTGTTCGGCGCATGTCGTCGGAAGTAATGCCCACCAACATTATTTCGCCGAGCAATGAAGTGATGGGCGCCATCCGAAGAAATACACCTGTAGGCATATCCTCTTGGACCAAACGCAAGCGTTCCTGAACTAGTTGTCTTGCAAGAAGCGGGTCATCGTCCCAGCCGAACTCGACGAAAACCAAACCTAAACCTGCAATGGATTCAGTCCTGACTCGTTGAGAGCCGGAGGTTCCCCGAACGGCATTTTCTATTGGCAGGACTACTTGTGTTTCGATCTCTTCGGGTGCCATCCCCGCAGCCTCTGCCATTATGGTGACAGTCGTGCGGGTCAACTCCGGAAGGACTTGGACGGGCATGCGGAAAACCTCGAACATGCCCCAGGATCCAAAGGCGAATGCCGCAGCCAAAACGACTCGAGGGTTTTTGGCGCAATACCCAACCAAACCGGCTAGAAAGTTCATGATGCTACTCAGGTATTTTTCGTTCTTCCCTTTAAACGCCAAAGCAAGAAAAAGTTGAGAAGCAGTGACAGGCATAAGCCTCCGCTTAGCCAATAGAGCATGTAGAGGCTAATCGACGAAGATGTTTTTGCAGGGGCATGGGAGCCGTGATGGTGTCCATGTCCCCCATGATCATGACCATGGGGGTGAGTGGGAGCTCCTCCCGTCGAACTCAAACCCAGTAGATGGGCGTTTTTAGAAACCACCAGATTTCCTGCGGCAAGCCCATCTAGAACCTCGACGCGATCAATTCCCCTTGCTCCAAGCTGTAACGATGCCCGACGATAAGTCAGTCCCATCTTGTCTCTTCTAATGTAAACGAAAGGCGAGAAGGATGTCCCAAGAACGGCTTCGACGGGAATTGTCAGTGAAGCGTTTGTTTCTGCAGTGACCACCTGAAGGTCCACTAACATTCCGGGTTTTAGGATTCCCTCTGAATTATCTATTTTGAACCATGCCGGAATGAAGCCATTGGCCTCATTTATCTTCACGCCAAGCCGTTTCAAGGTTCCGATGAAAGGCTTATCATCGTAGGCTCTGGAACGAATTTCGGCGATCGACCCAACCTTAAGTCTGCTAATGAATTTTTCAAAAACCCGAGCCTTTGCAAATATGCTTTCAAGGTTGGTCACTTCCACCAGAGTCTGCCCTGCTTCCACGCCTTGTCCCATCTTGGCGACAACTTGGGTGACAATACCCGTAATTGGAGCTCGCAAGGAAAGCTTTGGGCGAGGATTCCCTGGTTGCCGAGTTTCGATTTCAATCAGAATCTCATTCTGAGCCACGGATTGACCTTCCACAACTGCCAAGGCCGTCACCCTGCCGGAAACTTGTGAGGTGAGAACAAACTGTGTTTCGGGCTCAGGCTCAATGCTGCCGATCAAAGATAGTGTCTTGGGGATAACGGCCGGAGAAACGATATCCGTCTCGAGATTCATCTGGTCCCGAAGTTCCGGAGAGATTCGCACTATGTCTTGGGACATGGCTGGTCTATTACATAAAAACAGGCATGAAAGCCCAAATGTCAGTTTGCAATAGACCAGGATGTCCAGCTTTAGGAAATGAAGATTTTTCATGACTCTTGAATGTTTGATCCTCATTTGCCCAAGGCAGCTTCAAGACGAATGGCCGCAAGGTGATATTCAAGCAGGAGGTCAAGAAATGTTCCTTGCAGGCGCAGGGCTTCCTCCCGCATCATCAAGACTTGCTGGAGGGAAACTTGACCCAAGGAAAACGCTTCTAGTGCCTCGACCGCATTTTTTTCGGCCAATGGCGTAATCGTATCTTTAAAACGGCTAAGCCGGCGGAACAAGGAGACTTCTCTTTCAACGGCAGTTTTCAGTTCGAAGACTATGGATTGGGTAAGAGCTTCTCGGCGCATCGAAGAGGTTTTTGCCTCTGCTCGGGCAGCCTGCAATTCCGCCCTTCCGCGTCCCCACCAAGGCAAAATTACGGATAACGCAACACCATGAGATCTTTCACGCTGGAGTCCGTCGGGAGAATCTATTTCGCGAGCGTGCTCGACATAGGCCTGCAAGGCCCAATTCCCCCATCGTTTCGACTTTGTTGCGCGTAGCTTGGCTGCGGCCCGCTCTTCTTCATGAGAAGCCTTCATCAAGTCGGGACGTGTCGACTTCAAGTCCAACAAGTCATTGGGTGGGAGTATTCTTGCTTCCGGGAATTCCAAGGTTCCCTCGATAATAAGTTCAGCGGCTTGCTCGAGACGTAGCATCGCACGAGCGTTCCCTACTAGTTCATTGTAAGCTTGCTCATGAGCAAAGTGAGTCTCGTTGGCCTCGAGAGATTTTAGTTGAGTTTGTCCAGCATCAATTTTCGATGCTTCTCCCCGAGCAGCAGCTGTGGCTACGAAGCGTGCCAATTCGTTGGATAATTTTGTGGCCTTTTGTGAAAGTTCCAAACGCTGCCGAGCTGCAAGCAATCTATGAAAGAGCTGTTTCGCCTTCATCTTCGCGAGCCAATCGGCTTCTTGCTGCGAAGCAACTGCCAGAGCGGTTCCAGCATTGGCAATCTCCCGAAGAGCTTTTTTCTGTTGGGGAAGCCGAAAAGGCTGGGACAAGCTTAGCCCCAAGGCACGCTCACCCTCGTCATTGCCGAAAGCATCGGTTCCATAGGACAAGGAGATTTCGGAATCGGGAATTGCAAGGTTTGCCTTTTGTCGGGCTTCTGCCACCTCCCGTCCAAGGCGAGTCTCAATGACTCTCGAATCTTTTGCCAAGGCACGCTCGACAAATTCTTCTAGGGTAAAGC
>CAZNWO010000039.1:12046-24634 GCA_964576585.1 uncultured Puniceicoccaceae bacterium
CATGTAAGTGCCGGGAAGGGTTTCGAATGGGTGTTTGGACGAGTCCTTGAAATGGGGCGTCTGAGGGGAAAAGCCGTGAACGGTGAAGCCTATTAACCTTGGTCCAACCTTCTTCACCTTGATGCCTCCCGCAGTCTTTTTCGCGGGATCCTCAATACTCAATCCGATATGGACGTGATCATCGTAATGACTGCACTCGGAAGAATTTGAAGGGCTTTCCTTGTGGTCATGACCCTCGCAATGTTCTTCGTGGGAATGGGCAAGTTCCAAGTGGAAGTGGCCGGCGCCTATGCACGCCTGCAGACCTCTCATGCCGCAGAGAGGAACTAACGCAGCCAAGAATAGACGAATAAACATGTTGTTAAAAATAACTTGATTTACATGGGAGTCAATGAACTAAGCATTCGACCGCAGAAGGGCACAAGGAGGTTGACCGAACCCCAATCAAGCTAAGAATGTGTGCCGATGAAAAACTATCTCAACCTGATTCCACTTTTCCTTTACCTAGGCTTTGTCTCCTGCGGACATGACCATGATCACCACCATGGGCACGAACACGGAGACAAGGAACACGGTTCCGGCGGTCACGCCCACCATGCGCCGCATGGAGGAACGCTTGTCCTGCTGGGAGATCATGGTACGGGGTTCCATTTGGAATTGCTCTTGGATGAAAACGGAACCTTGGAGGCCTATGTTCTGGACGGAGAGGCTGAAAACTTTGTTCGTATCAGCCAAGAGGAGTTTGAAATTGAAACCAAAGGAGAGGAAGGCGCTGAAAAGACAATCTCCCTGGAGGCTGTTGCAGATCCCGCGACAGAAGAAACGGTCGGAGACACCTCCTTCTTCCGGGCGAATGAACAAGTTGAGGGAATCACTTCCTTCGAGGGAAACTTGAAGTCTCTTTCCATTAAGGGAAAAAAATTTGAAAACGTTTCCTTTCGTTTTCCGGAAGGCAACGAATAGCTCGTTTCGCCCACCCTTCCTGCTTCCCAGTGGAGCCTTTAGTCTATTGGAAAATAGAATACTGAGAAGATGTTGAGTGATATGACCATTCTTAAAAAGCGTGACAGGTTGGTCGATGAACTTATGCCATTCGAGGATCCCTTCGAACGTTTTGCTTACGTCATAGATAGGGCAAAGTCAGTTCCATCTCTCGAAAGCGAATACAAGATCGACGCGTTTCTGATCAAAGGCTGTATTTCGCAGCTTTGGGTTTTCCCACAATTCAAAGAAGGCAAATGCTACTACCATGCCGACTCTGATGCTGCGATCACCAAGGGAACTGCAAGCCTGCTTTGCGAACTTTACAGCGATGAGACGCCCGAGGACGTGATTGCCGTCGAACCCGATTTCCTGTCCGAGGTTGGGATTACGCAACACCTTTCGCCAAACCGCCGCAATGGATTGACGGGTGTTCGCCAAAAGATAAAGGCCTATGCAGAGCTTTGCCTAAGAAATGAATGACGAATGAGGTGCAATCGAGATGAAAAGTGAATCAATGGCTTTGCCTGCATTAAAGAATGGATTAAGTCGGTCAACCGACAACTCAATCAATGCCAACCAAACTGAATTCCCGTTAACAATAGTCCTTGCAGGTGATACCGGAAGAAGGGTATAAAAAAATGAAAGAGATGAAGAAAATAATTTCAAAATATCTGCTCTTCTTATTCTTCTTTGGTCTTACATCGCAAGCGTTGGACAAGAAAGGTTTCCATACTTGGACTGATGTCGGAGGAAAAAAGATTCAAGCCCAGTTCGTGAAGCTTGAGGGAGCAATCCTTACCATTCGTCTTCGAGGCCCCCAATACAACTTGAAAATGGCGGACTTGAATCAGGAGTCGCAAAACCTCTTCAGGTATCTGACTACGCCCGGGAATATAGCGGCGAGAACAAAAAGGGGAGATTTTCACGAATGGACCAATGTTCAGGGCAAGACCATACGGGCAAAGCTTGTGAAGGTCTTGGGAAACAATCTGACGATAGAGATGGCAGGTCAGGAATTCCCGCTCAAGCTTTCGGACTTGAGCGAAGACTCCAAGAGTCTCGCCCAAAACCTTGCCGTCGACAAGCCCGCAGGCACTAAACCACCGCCGGCAAATCCACTGCCTTCAGGCATACACCGATGGACGAACAAGGCGGGGCGAAGAATCGAGGCCGAATTCGTAAAGCTTGCCGGCGACGTACTGACGATCAAGATGTCCGGCAAGGAGTTTGGATTACCCCTCGCAAGCCTGAGCGATCAATCGCAAGCCTTGGCGAGACAATTGTCTCAACCACCCGAAAAGCCAAAAGCCGATCCAAAAGCTGAAAAAGAAGATAAGGAGCGAATTGCCCATTATTTGCAAATGGGAGGTGCCGATAAAAAAGAGATCTCGGAAACAATGGAGGCGGCGAAGCAATACTTTGTGAATTTAGCCAAGAAAGATGAACAGGGATGGTTTTATCCTCCCCAGAGAACTCGCAAGGTAGTCGGTTATAAGGAAAAGGTGTACCGCTACAAAAACGTGTCCAAGACAGTTACGCGCGACATACCCATCTACGAATATCGAACTGAGCAGAAAGAAGTCTACAGGACACAGAAAGTCGGTACGGGATCGTCGGCAATTTCAGTTCGAAAAAAGGTGAAAGTAAATGTTCAAGTTCGGGGCAAGCAAATTGGATCTAAAAAGCATACCCATACATATAACCAGCTCGTGAGGGACGAGAAGGGAAGTATTGAGAGAACTCATAAAATCCCCCAGTATGGGCCAGGCGGACCCGACATCTGGAAAGCCTATCAATGGGGCCATAATGCCTTGGCGGTCTATGCCTTGATTAAAGCGGGAGTGGAACCCACTGATGATCTGGTATTAATCCCGCTGGAAAGTTTGCGTCGCATCTATCTTTCGTATGGCTTTCCCGACCAGACTTGGGATCTCGCATGGTCCGTTGCTGCCTTTGCGGAATCCGAGCAGGAGCATTTGCAGGAACTGGCCACAATGATGGCAAGTAAGCTAGCTAGTGGTTCCGTTCAAGAGAAACCGGGTTTGGGACTCTGGGGGCCCGTTTGCATAGACATCCCGCTATTGGGGAAATCGATGGAAACCATGATCAGCGCGGGCTTGGATTTTGCGAAATTCAAGAAAAAGTTCGCCGAGAAAAAGGAAACCTTCGATGAGAGAAAAATGAATGCGGCCGAGGAAACGATCAAGCAAGCCTTGGTCTTAAAGAAAAAGTTGACCATGATGGCTCGCGAGACGTCGGTCCCCCTCAGCAGGATGGCTCTCAAGGACATGGGGTTTTCCGATACGGCCGGACAGACCATCCACATAACGACCTTTCCCCAGTACGTCTGGAACCAGACTTCGGTCGATATGGAGAGCACGATGGTGGCCCTTTACGGATTGTCGGTTGCAGTCGAGAAAAAGCTTCTGCCCGAAGAAACCTTGGCCCCGAGATCTGATTTTGGAAGGAGGGCAATTGCGAAGCCGAGAAAAGTCAGCCAGGTCATTATGACTGCCATTCAAGCTTTAGTCGCAAAACAAGAGCAAGACGGGGCTTTCGGCGAAGCGAATATTCACCAACCGGTAAATGCGTTCAACAAGCAGGACCTATTGAGAGGAATCCCCGCCGATCCAAAGACCTTCAAGCCGTTGGATTCTCCTACCACCATAGTAAGCACCGCTCAAGGATTTGCCTCTCTCAACAGCTTTGCAAAAATCGCCGGAACGGAAAACTTTAGGCGATTTGCCAAGAATCTGGATGCTGCCAGAAAGATTTTGGATCGAGACTTGCCCGAGGCACTCTTCAGCTCGTCACCCGACTTGGGTGAGTCCACATTTGCTCCCTTTGACTTGATTTTTTCCATAAGTGACGCCGGACCTCAAAATCCAAATGCGCCAGTTGAGTTTGACTCAAGGTTGAGCCGATTCCTCGTGGAGCATCAAGAAAAGGACGGGACCTGGACCACCAAGCACAAGCCCAAGCGAATGATAACCTCGAGCTTTAGGGAGAGATTCAAGTCGCTTCCTGAAGTTGCCGGGGCAAAGTTCGATTACTCCCAAGCCTTTGTTCCGCCGAAGAGCTATTTGGTTCACTATTACTCCTACACGCCCAAATTAGTCCCAACGGCGTACTCCCTCATAGCCCTGAGTCGAGCAATAAAAACTGCCCCGATACCTGAGGACATTGGAGAGCAACCCGTAGCTACAAACTCGTCTGCTGGAGGAGAAAAGCCGGGAATTCAAGACAAGGGTGTCGAGAATTCGAACCAATAAATACCTTGGTTAGATCTAGTAATTTGCAACTTGTCCATCTCTCTGAATGTGAGTGGAGGGCTAGATCTTCACCTAGTCCGTAAAAGCTAGAACTTGTTGAAATGTTGTAAAAGCTGTAGCCAAAACTGATCAATGAAAACATGCGTCCTTCTATGTGGTATTCTCCTAACGTCAGTTCTCCCTGCCGAGGAAAAAGAATTACACTCGGCTATAAAACCTGCACCCAGACAAGGAGATTGGTGGAAGAAGAGGCATGAGTCCTTTAACACGCGAATCGCCAAGGGCAAAGTAAACCTTGTATTCATTGGTGATTCAATAACCCAAGCTTGGGAAAATGCGGGCAAGAAAGCTTGGGAAAAACACTTCGCTAAACTTGGAGCAGTCAACCTAGGCATAAGCGGGGACCGTACCCAGCATGTGATCTGGCGCCTTCAAAACGGAAATCTTAAGAACATAACTCCCAAGGCTGCAGTCATCATGATTGGGACAAACAACTCCGGAAGCAATACTTCAGAAGAGATCGCCGAAGGCGTTGCTCATATTACAAAGGTTCTGCGAACCAAGTCACCCAAGACAAAAGTACTTCTGCTGGCCATTTTTCCACGTGGACCGAACCGGAGCGACACGCGACGATTGGTGAACGAAAAAGCCAACGTAATCTTTAGCAAGCTCGCGGATGGGAAAAACATTTACTATTTGGACATAGGAAACCATTTTCTCGAAGCTAATGGAACCCTCTCCAAGAAAATCATGCCGGACCTTCTCCATCTTAGTGAGCAAGGTTATGCCATCTGGGCGGAAGCCATCGAGGCTAAGGTGGGACAGTTAATGGCTAATTGAGGATCGAATTACTTTTCTCGGCATGAAAAAATTCATTCTCTCATTTGTATTGCTTGGGATTCATTTGTTCTTTTTCACGGATGTTGAAGCAGAGGTTGCAAAGGAATGGACGGTAAATGAACTCGTCGTTATTGGTAATTTGCACAAACTTTCAGGTGGTAGAGTAGGCCAAGGAACTCCTCCATCGTTTTCTTACAAGTTGGAACTCAAGGTTCATGAAGTGCTTCGTGGGTCTCTCTCGAAGCAGAATGTTCGTCCGGCTAAAAAAAACCTAAACCTCATTCGCGAAGCAGGGTTGCCATTACCACCCGTGCCCCAAGGCGTTAAACTTGAGCAAAACCCAAAACAGCAAGAAAACGCTGAAGGCACTCTTCTGCAGCTTCGACATTACGTCAGGCAACAAGAAGAGCCTAAATTTCCTAAGAAGGATGATGTCTGTCTGATTGCTCTTGAAAAACAAGGATCCTCGTACCGATTGAAGTTCTGGGAGATGTTTGACGAGGATTTGGCTTCCGACATTCGGCTATCCTTCTCTCTTCCTATGGGCTGGAAAGTCAAGGGTGGTAAAATCTTTTCTCCGTGGGCGGACCTTGAAGTCGAGTGGCCATCTGATTCAGGAGATGACAAAGGAGGTGGGATCAAGTGCTCGAGTACGAGTCGACCTGCACTGGACTGGAACACAAAGGCAACCATGGCAATTACGAAGGTGCCCTCCGTTTATCAGACAAATTACAACAGAGATGGTGACGGTGAAATACGGCTCAAAATCTCAAATTTTACAAAAGAGCCATTGAAAATTCCTGCCTTGAGACGGATCGGAAAAAAGATTCTCTGGAAAGAAAGCTTGGTCGTTCTTATTCAAGATCGTGCTTTCCGGTTGCCTGGGTCAAAAGGCATCAATCTGGGAACAGAACCAGTAGTCTTGGCTCCCGGCGAAGAAATAGCCAATACGTTCAATCCCCTCAAGATAAGGGACGCCGACTGGCCTTCAACAACTAGTGTTTTGCGAATGAACTTTCGCTTCTGTCTAGGAAAACATCAAGTGAAGGAGTACTTCACCTACTACAAGTCGCACCACGACAAGATTCGTTCCAAGTTGCTTTCAGGTCAGCCTATAAGGCCCGAGTTCCTAGGGGACTGATTGGGCTGTCTATACTTTATTCGAACTTAGTCAGGACTTTACGTTCCTTGACGGGCCACCAACCAGCAATCTTGGCAGCTAGGTCGGCCACCACCTTGGGATGTTTGCCCGCTAAGTTTACCTTTTCGTGCGGGTCTTTGGTAAGATCGAAGAGCTGAGGTCGTTTCTCTGTTCTCGGGTGGGTGCTTTTGTAGCGATTCACCTCGCCGTCGTAGGTAAGGAGGAGCTTCCATTTGCCCGCGATGCACCAGCGGAAAAGGAGGGAGGCTTCAGGCTTGTCGAGGTCGGCGACGTCATGGGCGAAGCTTTCACCAAAAATGGCTTCCCGCTTGACGGCGGAGCCTGAGCGGAGGTTCTCGAGGAGATTTAGGCCAGGCAGGCCCTTCGGCATTTTGGCTTCTGCAGCGGCTAGCATGGTAGGGACGAGGTCGATGGAGGAAACGATATCGGGGCGGTCCGCAGGTTTGAGACCACCATTGGGCCAAGAGAACATAATGGGGGTGCGAACTCCTCCCTCGTATGGAGTTTGCTTTGAGCGTGGAGCGTAGCCGTTGCGGTTCGGATTCTGTATCCAGCCATTGTCGGTCACATAGACGATGAGGGTGTCGTTCCTCACCTTTTTCTTTTCGAGGTAGCCGACTAGCTGTCCACAGGTTTCGTCAAACCAGTCGCACATGGCGTAGTACTTGGAGATGGGAAGCGAACGCCCCGGTTTGCGGTATTTGGAGAGAAACCTTTCGGGCGGATTGTGCGGGGTATGCGGCAGAAAAGGGGCGTACCAAAGGAAGAACGGTTTTTTCTTGGCGATGGCTTCGTCCACGAAGGACTCGATGGGTTCCATGCCTGTACGCCCGATCTTAAGGCCGTCATCCCCATGTCGTCCTCCTGGTTTTGGGAACCCGCGAGTCATGCCGTGGGTAAATCCTCCGTTGGCGAACGAACCTTCCCACCACTTGCCGCTCTGGTGGCTGAGGTACCCGTGCTCACCGAGGAGTTCGGGCAGGGTGTCGAACTTGTCCAAATAGGAAATTAATTTGGCTCGCCGATCGTTGTATAGAGCGGAATTGCGTTGCGCGTATTTGGGAGAGGGATCGTTGCCCGTTATTCCATGGCGATGAGCATATTGTCCGGTAGCCAAGGTTACTAGGGAAGGACGGCAAAGCGCCGTGGGCACGTAACCTCGACGAAAGAGAACGCTCTCTTTCGCCAACTTGTCGAGATGAGGCGTGGAGATGTGTTCATGTCCCATGAAGCCATAGTCCGTCCAAGCTTGGTCGTCCGAAATAATCAGGACGACGTTGGGCTGTTTGGCGTGAAGGAAGAGCGTGGAGACAAGAAGGAATGCCGCACAGGTTGTGTGACGAAGAAACGATTTCATGACTTATGAACGATAGAGGGTTGAAGCCCGGAGCTTAACTTTTCGGTATTTCGTTGAGGGTATAGTAGGCGACGGGGTGTAGAAGCGGGTGACCTTCTTTGCCTTTGCGACGAATGCCGGGCATTTTGAGTTCATGGACATTTCCTTTGACGAGACCCTTGATGTGGAGACGGACGCTTTTTCCGTCCTTACCCGCAACGGCTTTTTCAATGGCGGGAACTGACTTGTCCACTACGGGGCTTCCGTAACCACTTTTGTAAATGTAAGTGTAGGCTTCCATGGTGTAGGATGCGACGTCGGCTAGGGTGGCAGGATCGGCGGGGAGGGTAAAGGTCAGTTCAAAGCCGTCGGGCTTGGCCCGCATTTCATGTACCTCAAAGGGGACTTTTTTGGTCCAGCGTACACGTTGGAAGGAAAATGGGTTTTTGCCGTGGGAACCCCAGCCTCGATTCGTGCCGCCGGTGAACATGGAGCCGTCCTCCGCAAACCGGGCTACGATGTTGCCCGAGCCAAAGCCCTTCAGGAAAGGGAAGGCGGCGCCTTGGTAGAAGCCGTTTACTTTTTCAAGAAAGACGCGATGGATCTTTGAGTGTGTTTGCTCGGAGACGAAGAGCTGGTTGGTGAAGGGGCCGAACTTGCCGGCAGTTTCGTCGCATTCGATGCCGGCGGGTGAATTACCCATTTTGCCATGGGGAAGGACAATGGGTGGAGGCACGAGGTCGGGTACGCGTTTACGCTCAATCTCAATGCGACTGCCGTTCTTGGGGTCGGGCGGCTTGGGGCCGAGAACATCCGTAAGGGCGAAGTACTTGTTGCCTGTCGGGTTGCCTTGGAAGCCACCGGGACGGAGGTGCTTGAGAGAGCTGGAACCATTCCAGAGGCCTTGGTTGTCGCAGTAGAATACATCGCCGAGGTGGTTGAATCCTATCCCACCGGGCGAACGTATGCCGTAGCCGGTAGGAATAGTTTGGCCATCGGGCGTGACTCTCATGCACCAACCTCGGAAGGGGCTTTTGTCGTCGGCTCCGCCGGAGCCGGTTAAGCAGAGCACAACCCAGATGTCCCCGTTTTTGTCGTGGCGGGTGCCGAAAGCGTACTCGTGGTAGTCGCCGTTTATGCCCCAGCCGTCGCCTAGGGTTTCGAAGAGGTCGGCCCGACCGTCTCCATCAGTGTCTTTAATGCGAGAGACTTCGGGCCGCTGGGTAAGATAGAGCCAGTTGTCCTTCCAGGCGATACCGAGGACTTCGTGGAGGCCGCGGGCGAAAAGGGTCCATTCGGGTTCGGGTTCGTTCTCGAAAACACCTGAACCAACGAAGATGTCTCCCCGGCGAGAGGCGATGGCGACCTTGCCACCCGGCAACACATCGATACCGCTAACTTCGATGACTTCACCCTCAGGCAAGGGAATCGTGGTGATGGGATAGTAGTCGGACTCCTGCGGTTGGCTCAATAAAAAGGAGGCAGTGGCAAGGAATGCGGTGGAAACGTGAAAGGTTTTCATGAGTTGTGAAAAAGAAAGGTTGATTGGACACATCGGCGAGTTTGTTTCATTCAGCCCAGCCGTAAGTGACTTCGAGTTGGGCGTTGCCGTTCTTGAAGGTGACGGGAACGCGGAGTTCTCCGTTGTTCACGGCGGGTTTGCCGCCGCCCTTTACGTTTACGAGGAGTTCGTCGTTGACGAGGAAGCCCCCACCCTCCTCCCTCACATCGCCTTGGGCTACTCTGAAGTAAAGGTTGTCCAGCGAGCCCTTTGCCTTGAGTGTGAGAACGCGCTTGATGGACTCCGCTCCTTCTTCGCCGAGGTCGGCGGGCTCGGGCTTGTCCTCAATGGACAAGTCTCCGCGCTCATACTTGAAGGTGGGCCGTTGCTTTTTGTCTAGGGCGTAACCTCGGAAGCGGAAGTCCTTGGTCCTGAATTCATTCTTGGGCCAGACGGCATCGGCGCTGTCCAATGCTGCGAAAGCCACACCCTCCGGGAACTTGATGACGGCATCTCCTGCAGGTGGTTGATAACCTTGGCCGCGTCCTTTCCAGTGGCGGGCCCCGTCCATGAAGTCGCCTCGCCAAATCATGGCGACGCGGAAATTGTTGGCGTCGAAGGCAAAGTTGACGGCTTCGGAATAGCCCACCGCGATGGCCCTGGGACCAGCTCCGGCTATGAAGTTGCGATAGATGGAAGCCTCTCCCTCGGGAGGTTCAATGAGCATGCCGATCGCTCCGCCACCTCCCCCGCCGGGCTTACTCTTTGATAGAGCTTGTGTCTTAAAGCCTGGTCCGGACCAGGCCACGGAAAGCTCCTCTCCCCCGCCCTTCTCGAAGAAATGAACTTCTATCACATGCTTGCCCGCCTTTAGGCTTGTGGAGCCTGAGCGACTCTGCACTCCATGTACTCCATCGTTGTTCACCACTTTCTTGCCGTCAATGAAGAGGAGCGATCCATCGTCGGAGGCGGTTGTGAAATTGTATTTCCCATCCTTTGGGCATTCAATTTCACCAATAAAGACAAAACCGAAGTTGTCGTTGCGGTCGCGTGGAGCGATGTCGAATAGCCCGTTGGCAAGCACACCTGTTTTCTTTGGCTCCAGCTTTGAGAAGTCTGGCGACTTGTCCCAGCTGCCGTGGTAGAACTTGTAGGTAAGGTTGGTGATGGGGTTGGCCATCTTGGACACCCCCATCATGCCGTTCATGAGCTGAAAATGTCCGGGGAACGTGCAGATATAGGGATAATTACCCTCCTTCTTAGGAACTTTGAAATAGAATACGGTTTCCTTGTGAGGTTGAACCATGCCGGAACTGGCGAGGATGCGCGGGTGGCCCTTGGGTTCCCAGTTGTTCTCAACCCCTTTGTCGCCCATTTTCAAAACGGCGTCGATGACCTCCTTGCCTTTGTCTTTGCCCTTGGACTTGCCGGGAGTACAAAAGATGAGGTTGTGGGGAAGGTCGTCAGGGTTCTTGAAGATTATCTTCACCTTGGCCCCTGGCTTCACGCTGAAGGAACGTATGTCGTACTTCATCTGCGCCTTCATGGTAGAGATGGTCACCTCTTGGTCAACCTTCTCGAAACCCGGAGGGACGGCGAGGTCGGCGAGACTGTCAATTTTTATATCGACTTTCTGGGCGTTAACAAAGGAAGTGGCGAAAATAAGGAAGCCAGGAAGAAGGAGGAATTGTGAGGATTTCATGACAAAATTTCTGATTCCAAGCTAATTCGAAATGCAGGCAACCAAGAAAATGCAAAAGCCGAAGATTATTGAGCGTAAAGAATGGGAATTAGGATTAGAGATAAATCCCTCTGAATTAAAAATACCTGAAAAAAAACTCGTAACGATCGAAAAGAATGTTTGAAAGGCAATTCATGAAGAGATTCCTCACAACAAACTCAATATTGCTAATCGCGACGTTGATGGTATCCCAACTCGTCGCCGATGACAAGCGACCCAACGTATTGTTCGTCTTCACGGACGACCACGCCCCACACGCCATCGGGGCTTACGACGGCTGGCTCAAATCCGTCAACCCTACCCCGAACATCGACAAGTTGGCCGCTCAAGGCATGCTTTTCGAGAACAGTTTTTGCACGAACTCCATCTGCGGCCCCTCCCGCGCTGTCATCCAGACGGGCAAGCACAGCCACAAGAACGGTTTCATGAACAACGGGAATACCTTCGACTGGAACCAGCAGACCTTCCCCAAGCTCCTACAAAAGGCCGGCTACCAGACCGCCATCTACGGCAAGAGCCACCTGCGGGGAAACCCCAAGGGCTACGACGACTGGGCCGTACTCCCCGGCCAAGGCCTCTACTACAACCCCGACATGATTTTCCCCGACGGTCGGCGTCGCGTCGACGGTTACTGCACGGACGTCGTGACCGACCTCGCCGTCGATTGGCTCAAGAACAAGCGCAAAGATGGCAAGCCCTTCATGCTCATGGTTCAGCACAAGGCACCTCACCGCAATTGGATGCCCGCTCTGCGCCACCTAGATCTCTATGCCGATAAAGACCTCCCCGGCCCCCCCACCCTCTTCGACAATTGGGAGGACAATGCCCCGCCTGCCCGCCACCAAGAGCTGGAAATCGACCGCCACATGGACCTAAACTACGATCTTTTCGTGGACCTCACCCCCGATTTCAACCAACCCCCGTCCCAAAAGCGCCAGGATCGCTCGGCTTGGCACAACATGAAGCGTATGTCCGAGGAACAACTTAAGGCTTGGCGCGCCGCATATGGTCCACGGGACGAGGCCTTTCACAAAGCCAAGTTAACGGGCAAGGAGCTTGTTCGCTGGAAATACCAACGCTATGCCAAGAATTACCTGCGATCCGTCAAGGGGGTTGACGAAAGCTTGGGTCGCCTTCAAGGCGTTCTCAATGAACTTAAGCTGGATGATAATACCGTCGTTATCTACTGCTCCGACCAAGGGTTCTACATAGGTGATCACGGTTGGTACGACAAACGCTGGATGTATGACGAATCCCTTAAAATGCCCTTCATCTTGAAGTGGCCCGGCGTCGTCAAGCCAGGTTCTAGAGACAAACACCTTGTGCAGAATCTGGACTACGCCTCCACCTTCCTCGAAATGGCTGGTGCTCCCATCCCGGAAGATCTTCAGGGAAAGTCCCTGATACCTCTCTTGAAAGGCGAAAAACCTAAGAACTGGCGAAAAGCCATCTACTACCACTACTACGAATACCCCAGTGTGCACATGGTCCCTCGTCATTACGGCATACGTACTGTTCGTCACAAGCTAATGCGCTTCTATCAATTCGACGAATGGGAATTCTACGACCTCAAGAAAGATCCGGACGAACTCCAAAACCTTTACGGGCAGCCTGCCCAAGCAAAGAACATCAAGCGAATGAAGGCTCAACTGGAGAAGCTCCGCAAGCGTTATGAGGACGACTCCGACGTTTCCGTCATGCCCAAGGAATGGCAAAACAAGGTCCGCCCACCTCAAAGTTGAAAGCTTTAGT
>CAZNWO010000040.1:0-24288 GCA_964576585.1 uncultured Puniceicoccaceae bacterium
TGGCCGACCGCACGAGGACTCTTCACGGGGTCTTCGACCAGGCTCTGGAGATTGCCTAGCGGGTATTGGTGATTGGGAGAAAATAAGAAAAAGCCTGCTCCCCTGTGGGTGGGCTTTTTTTTTAGCTATCAGCGAGTCTCCCGCCATTTTACCGTTGCTTGGTCTGATGCAATTAATTCAACTTCGAAATTTCCAATACGACGCCCCCCCACTTACATTGTTTCGAATATGGATGAAGTAGCCAAAGTTAAGCCCGACTCAATCGGTTTCGACGAATTGATGATTGCGATACGCAAAGGGAAGGTTCGGATTCCGGATTTCCAACGTGATTTCGTTTGGGAACTGAGTCAGATCATTCGTTTGCTCGACAGCATCTACAATCACTACCCTGTAGGCTCACTTCTTTTCTGGCAGACTGATGCACAAATTCAGGCGTTCAGGCGCGTCGGAGAGGTAGAACTTCGTTATGACGAGGAACCATCGGTCCAATACGTGCTCGACGGACAGCAACGCCTAACCTCTCTTTTCGCGAGTTTGGAGCAGGCGAGCATCGCTCATCGGATCAACGGGAAGAAAGTCACCAAGAACGTCCAGATCTATTTCGATCTGGATGAAAACAGATTCGTCTCGAATCCCTTTGAGAAAAAAGAGGCGAAGGCGACGAGGAAGAAGGAGATATTGCGAACCATCCCCGGCACCGAGGACTATATCGACTTTCTGCAGAAATTCCTCGGCATGGTTGATCGTGACAATCCATCGGCGGAACAAATGTTGGATTGGTTGAACAGCCGTCCGGGGATTACGTCAGGAAGAGCTCGCTCAATTCGCAGGCAAACTCAATACATGAAGCTCTACTTGGAGAGCGAAGACGGATTCGTTCTTACGCCTCAAGGTCGCTCTCTCCTTTCCGGAGAACCGATGAAGGAAATCCTTCTTTCTCTTACGCAGTGGATTTGTTACTTCTCAGAAATATTCTCTCAGTTATTTAAGGACAGGAGAGCCGATTTGTCCGAAACGGTTGAGCGTCTATCCGAGGTTTTTGACGAGCAAATAAAACCTTACAAGATCAAGGCCCGTTTCGATTGGTTGGACGGACTGGGCTTGGGGTCTTTCGACAAGGATGAGTTCTCTCTCTCCGAACAGGGCACAAGATCCTTGAAAGAAGTCTTAGGAGAGCTATCGTCGCAAGAGGAGCAAGAGGGGCTTTTGGAAGAGGAGAAAAAGAAACGTTATTTTTCAGTTTTGCAAATAACCGATTTGGACAAGTTCGTGGAAACTGCGGCCGGATTGGATCCCGAACGCAGGTCTCGGTTGCAAAAGGTAAGAAAACGATTCGATTCGTACCCTTTCTCGGTCATTCATGTGCTTGGACAGCCAATCGAGACCGCCTGTGAAATTTTCGAGAGAATCAACAACTCGGGCAAGGTTCTGAACGTCGTCGACCTCATGGTGGCTAAGTCCTGGTCGACTACCTTCAATCTCCGCGAATGTTTGAACAAGTTTCGCAAGGAATTGAAACGGGAACGATACGAGGAGATTCCCGACATCACGATCATTCAATGCCTTTCCGCAATCGTAACCGGGGGAGCTTGCCGAAAGCACATTCTCGAGATCGAGCGGGGTCTCGTCGAGGACAACTGGAAGAGGACTCTCGACTGCATTCGTCTGGCGATCGACTTTCTGAAGGACGAACTACAGGTGACTCATGCCAAGATTCTGCCCTACAATGCGTGCTTGGTTCCCATTGCCTCCTATTTTAACATTGTCCAACCGAACGCGATGGACAATGACAAGCGCAGAGATTTGGCGCGCTGGTTCTGGAAAGTCTCGCTGAGCAATCGCTACGACAGGTCCGCCGATACGAAAATCGGCGAAGACGTGACCGAAATGGGCAAGTTTGCCCGAGGGGAGGACGCCTTCTTCGAATACGAACCGCCCCATCTTTCGGTCGACCGTATCGTTTCGCAAAAGCTGAATTTGGGAAGCGCCTTCTGCAAGACGATTTTGTGCGCGTTCAATCAACGCGGACCCAAGGATTTCAAGGATGGAGCCCCCGTCTCTCTTACGAGTTTTTCCAAGTTCAATTCCGCCGAACTTCACCATGTCTTTCCCGTGGCCTATTTGCGCGACAAGGATTTAGACAATTACTCCATGCGCGACAGCATCGCAAACGTCGCGCTTGCCAGGTCTTCCTCCAACAAACAGCATTCATCTCGGCCCCCGTCCATTTACCTGAAAGGCTGCGGCAACGAGAAGCCCAGTGACGCTCTCGCCTCTCACTTGATTCCCGACTTGTCGAAATCGGGTTTGCTCGAAGACGACTTCAAGGCCTTCGTCGATTATCGCGGCCAAGCAATCCTTCGGGAGGTAAGAAAACTGTCCGGAGATATGACTGAAGTGGAGATTTTGATGAGGAACGAGAAAAATAAACCTATTGATGAATTCGAGAATGGGATGAGAAGATATATTACTGCAGTTCTTTCAAGCAAACATGGAGATAAGTGGCGTGAATGCATCCCGCAAGAGCTTCGACAGGATGCCGAAGACAAAATAGAACATGAAGTCAGAAAGACATCTGGAAAAACCAAGGATGACTACGATATATTGGATCGATTCGGTTCCTATGATTACAAAAAGATCATTATTAAAAACTGGTTAGAATTTGAAAGCAGTATCAAAAGCAAGACTGACTTCAAATTCCACATTGATAAGATTGCGGAATACCGCAATCCCACCCAACATGTCCGGGATACAACCGATGTTCAGAAGGCCGTGGGCGCTGCTGCTTTCACTTGGTTTAAAGAAATTTTCAAGTCAGCGGGAATTTCATGACCCGAATTGAGAATACGTTTTCGACGGACCTTGGAATTAGGAAATATGAAAGAGAGAAAACAAAGACTCGTTCTTACTAAAATCAATCATCTAAAAGAACAATTGCCATGGACGATGGGGCTTGCAGGCCTGGCAAGGCTTGTGACCTGGGAAACCAAAAACGTGCTTGGGGTTTCCAAGAGCGAGTTTGTTGAGAAAATAATAGACTGGGTCCTCCAGTTTCAAAATGAGAGCACCGATGAGCATGACAGGACCAGCAAATCTAGATTAAAGGAATTTTGCAAGAATCAGGCAAAATCTGAGATTGAAAAGTCCGAGGTAAAGGAAATCTACCAGAAGAAGATAACTCGGGATTCAGAAAAAAATAAGCTTTTAATCAGTCCGATGGAAGCTCAACGCAGGATAAGATGTTTTTCAGAAGAATTTCTCAACAAGGAATTTGATGTCTTCATGTCCCTTTTGCCAAACCAAGCAATCAATGACTATTTGAAGTCTTTTTGTTCGAGGGTTCATCCAAATTCAAAATGGACTTTGTTCGGACTTTCTAACGATTTTGAAACGGCCACTTCAATCAAGTACATGTACCATGACACTTTGCTTTACAGTCACTCAACCTCTCACCTTGTAGCTGTAGAACTGAAGTTCGATACTGACTTGAGTAGGAATCAAATTCTAAAGTACGCTTTCATGATGGCTGATCTTGAGAATCAAGGTAAAGTCGTTACGGACTGTGCTCATGACCTATTGATCATAAGCCAGGAATTGAAAGTGAAGCAAAAGTTGCTTTCGAAAACGAACGAGGAATTGCGCGACATGGCTTTGACTCAAATAGATGACCCCGAAAGGAAACATTACCCTAAAAAACCTAAGGGCAGGGAAATGCAGGAGAAAATCGATAGGCTAGTTCCGAGAACAACCGAAATTCTCAAGCAAATGAAAATTGCTCTAACAGATTGGCAGGAACTTGGAGAGTATTTCGAATCTCTTTTGGGTGGAATGCCCAAAACGGAACATACTGAAACTTATGAAAAGCTTCTGCGGGGATTCTTAGCCTCACTTCAAGTGAAGTACAGTCAACAGAACCAGTCATGTCTTTATGAACCGAATCTTCGCTAGAGATTCTATGCCCACTCCCCACCACCGCCAAAACCACCCTCTTCAACTCGTCGCTGAGATCTCCCCATCTTTCGACGATCTACGTCAGTAAGGTCGGTCAAGGCCTCCGCCTTGGTTGGAAACTGTTTGTGGAGGCACAGTGACGCTACCCCAGTTCGGGCATTTTTTGGAGTGCCTGGGTCTTGCTATCGTCGTCTACGTGGGTGTAATGTCGAGACATGGCCGCGGAGTCGTGCCCCACGATGTCCTGAACGACGGCGGCGGGCACGCCGGCCTTCTTAAGGAGGCTGGTCGCGGTGTATCGGAGAGCGTGAAAGCTGATTTCGTTGGTCTTCCTTTTCGCTCCGCGTCCTTTGCCCGTAGCCTTTTTGGACCGTTTCCCGGCGAGTCCTGCGCTGACGAGAATTTCGTAGAACTGGTTGCTGAGGGTGGAGGTGCCTTGTACGGAGTGAGCCGCAACGGCCTTTTGAGCTCGTGGAAACAGATGCGCCCCGGGATCGTCCGTGGAAGGTAGTTCCGTCAGGTAGTTCCGCAAGGGTGCCACGAGAGGGATTCGTTGGTTTCGTGAAGTTTTCGAAGTCGTGAGCACGAGGGCGTTCTCCTCCAAGTCGACGTTGCTCCAAGTCAGTTCGGCGATGTCCTTGAGTCGTTGTCCCGTATAGAGCCCGAACAAGATCATGCCTCGCCATTCTTCGTTCGCCGCCTTGAGAATTCTTTCCAGTTCAGGCAAAGTGAAGGCTCGCTTGGAAGCGTTTTCCTCCTTCCCCTTGACCCCGCCCACGCCTTCGGCGGGGTTTTCGGGAAGGTATCCGTCCTCCTTCGCGTCCTTGAGCATCATTCGGACGACCTTCAGATCGTGGTTCGCCGTCTTGCGACCGTAGGAAGAGGCCAAGCCGTCCCTGAAAGCGGAGAGGTCCGTTTTCTCAAGTTCGTTGATCGGAGCGCCCTTCCCTTCTCCGAGGTGCCTCATGAATTTCTTCACCGACTTTTTGTAGGCGGCGCAAGTCGATGCGGCCGTAACGAGTTTCTTGGAGGCAAGCCAATCGTCGGCGTAGGAATCCACGCTCTTGCTCTTGATGCCGTCGTCGGTGAACATGGCCTGAAGGTCCGTCAGCACTCG
The DNA here is from genome assembly GCA_964576585.1 of uncultured Puniceicoccaceae bacterium. Classification (GTDB taxonomy): domain Bacteria; phylum Verrucomicrobiota; class Verrucomicrobiia; order Opitutales; family Seribacteraceae. The sequence goes on from CAZNWO010000040.1 coordinate 5,069, forward strand.
CCATAGCTGCTTCTTCGTCTTCTTCGATTGGGCGACGGCCTCCAGCTCCACGGCGATCTTAAGGGCCTTTTTTCTGTCCGTGGTCTTGGTGCTCCTCTTCAACTGCTTGCCGTCGGCGGACGTAAAACAGGCGTACCAATATTTCGAACGGTCTCGCTTCCAAAGAGATGCCATGGTTTCAGGTGAGAATGAAAGTGAGAATGACCATAGCGGTCAGGGAGGTCAAGCAAGTCCTCAATCCCTTTGTTTATGCGGGGTCTTAGTTCTCAAAAGGGGAGGATTCGTACCGGGGGTTCGAATCCCTCCCCTTCCGCCAAGCAGGAAATAGCCGAGAGACGGGCAGGTTACTAAATCCGGCTGCCGTCTTCAGGTTCTTCCGGGTTTGGAGAAGAATCCTGTTCACCCGCAGGGTCGCCCCGACCGTGAAAGTCATCGATTTCCTCACTGTCGGAGAACCTGTTGAAAGTAGCTCTTTCCAAAGGTTGAGACAACTTAAGCAGAAGATCCTCATTCTCTCGATCAAGATAAAAGATTTGCAGCAGCTTGGCGTGCGAATCATTGACGAGTTTCTTCGAGTCGTCGAAAGGAGAAAAGGATTCGGGTTGGAGTCGCTTGAGGTTGTCCAAGGACTCGTCGAGTCTGGGAAGTACGGCCTTTTTTCTATCAAGCAGATCTTGCTCGGGGGAAGTCTTCTTGGTCTTCAGCCAAGTATTCTCCTCCAAGAGGAGGGCATGCACTTCCTCGCAAAGCCCGAGGTGCCCCACAAGTACTTCCCTAGGTTCCATTAGCAATCAGGAATAAAGTCGCCGGAATCCAGAAAACCCAGAGAGGTTTTAGGATCCATCCGGATTGGAAAGGCTCGCTCCCGTTCGGATGCCATAACGGTTGGCTGCCTGCCGAATGCTCCGCGTTTCCTCCAATTGCTCCCGCCTCCACTTGGCCATCCCATAAACATACTTCAGGTATTTGTTTCCTTCTACTCTGGCAGCTGTATCCGCAGACCCCATCTGCACCTCGTCCCGCACTTCGGAATAAGTTTCGACTGCTTGGACGTAGAGACCCAGTTTCTCTTGGCAAAGTGCAATCTGGTACAGGACAGGCACGCGCCAATCGGCTGTTTGATCAATTTCACGCATGGCCTCGTAGACTCGTAGGGCTGAATGAAAATCACCTTCCTCAAAAAACTTGTTTGCAAGATAGTTACCAGTCTTCTTCTTCCAGAAAATCCAGAGTCCTCTCATGCGGGCAATTTGCTTGTAATCTCTTTCATGCTCAGGTTTGCTCTGAATCTCCGCATTGATGACCTCGGGGCGAAAAGGCGAACCCTTAAGAAGCTTCAGCAACTCGACTATGGCCATCTTGCGTTCATTAAGCTGATCGTAGGTCAGAGCCAACACATAGTGCGCTTCGGGAACATACTGGCTTGAAGGGAAGTTCTTCGAATAATCACGCAAGTCCAACTTCACATTGGCGAAATCGGCCTTCGGAAGTTCCTCAGTCTTTAGGTCTGGCCGGATTATCGACTTTTCGGAATCTCGCCTGAGGCGTTCCTCCTTCTTTAGGTTTTCGCGAGCCCTGCGATAATGGGAGAGGGCATGCTTGAAGAGTACCTCGCCGCGATCATTTTTCTCCATGTCCTCAATCCTTAGGAGACGACCATAAAACTTAATGGCACCATCGTAATCCTCTGCGTCGAGGTAGGTCTCGGCAATCTCGATCATGGCCTGCTTTGCCACGGCCTCGTGCCTTGCCTCACGAGCGGCAAAGTCTCGACTTGGAGCAATGGTTTGCGATGCCCTGTCCTCCGCGAGAACGAGGGACGCATTCATGGCATCATAGAATTTGTTGTGTGCCATTTGATGAGCACCAAGCTTGCGGTAGATTTTGCCCGTGCGAAAATGAGTTTCAGGTATCGTGGGAGCCCCTCGTTTTCGGCTCAGGTTCCATGCTTCGGGATCACCCGGATCAGACCTCATCTCAGGTATTCCAGGGGCATCCAAGTGATCCTCGAAAGGATACTTCTCGTCATTCGCGAACTCCTCCAAATACCTCTCATATGACTTGACCGCATCGACCCAAGCGCCATTGCGCTCGTGCATCCTGATCAAGGACAGCAGGACGTCGCGGCGATAGCGTTTGTGATGCGGCAGGTTGAGTCGCCCCAAAACACGATTGCAGAACGCAGTCGCCTTGTAGACGGTACGAGTGACGTATGGGTTGCCCGTGCCGCCGGACGCCCTACGGGTCTCATCGATGGCCTCACGAATTTTCTCCTTCAGCTCTTCGTCGATCTTCTCGCCAAGCACAAGGTAGGGTTCTTCATCTTGCAGATTTTGCTGTTGCTCCTCGAAAAGGTTGGTGGTTCGGACGATCCTATTTCCGAGGTCTGGATCCGCGGAAGGCTTTTCGAGCTTGTCTTCGGGTAACTTCAACTCGGGTTCGGGTTGCGTTGTCCCAGGTTCACGCAGCAATTGGACCTTGCCGGGCTCGCTCATGGGATCCACAAGCTCAAGCAGTTCGGCCAAGGTGGCATTGCTGTAATCGATTGCACCAAGCGCCGAACGGGACTCGCCCGAAGATTGAGCCGGAGCGGATTCGACGGGATCCGATATCAGATTGGCAGGTTTGAGGGCATCCTTGTATCGAAAGGAACTTGCGTCAGGATCCAGAGGTTGCTGCGGGGCTATGCGTAAAGGAACAGTCGCGGGCGCGGGAGAGGCGACCGATGGAACGGACAAAGGCAATGCCGGGGCAACGGGAGCGACAGGAACGATTGGGGACGCTTGCGGAACTACTGCACCGCGATCGAATCCTTGAATCAATTTGTCGACGTCCTTCAAGACATCGTCAATAGGCTGTAGTGATCTCCCGGCATCTTGTGCCGAAAGTAAGCCAAAGCCCAAGAGGTGAAGAGTTAGATGGAATCTGCAGGCATATTTCATGGTGAAAAGTCTTGGATGGTTATTTACGGACGCGGCGTTCGTATGTGGCTTTGGACCTGATCTCGAGATTTGCAGGAGTAACCGAAAAAGGCGGAACGAATGGAACATAAGCAGGAACACCCGCCGAAACCCTAGACTGCTCGTTCTCCAAGGCTTCAATGAGATCGTCCGTGGAAGGCTCCCTTTGAGCAGCGACGTCAAAGGGGTCTGCCTGTGGCAGGACGCTTGGAGGGAAAAGTTCAGGACCATCCAACGGATTGGCTTGGGTTTCAGGCTGTTCTTGGGCAGGTTCGGGAACCTCCGCAGGAGGAGCAGTTGTAGAGAAATCTATCGTGGCATTGGAATCCGTAGCATTTGAGTCCATGGGCAGCAAAGGCAACGACAAGAGATTGTAACGATCTGCAGGCAGCGGCGTACTGGGCAGAAAGCTAAGAGCAGGGGGGCGAAAGGACTTCAAGTACCCCTCCTGCTTCGGCTCCTTGGCGTCGAAACGCTTGAGGATTGCACCCCATGAAACAGGCGAAAAAATTGACAAGGCAATGCAGGCGAAAAACGCGCGCGTGAAGCATTTAGGTATGTTTATCATAAGTTTTTACTGTGCCTCATGTATAATCGGACGACTTGAGCAAAACTTTACTGAATTTTTTGGAAATGCGCAATCCTACCATTCCTTGGACAGTTCCGGTTGATGCAATCGATGCACTTCAAGCAGGTCTTCCATGCAATGAACGTCGACCGGGTGAATTCGATCGTCCTCGAAACGCGTGGCGGTAATCTCGAAAGGATTGCCATAATCGACAAGCCGTTCCTTTGTTTGTGCCCAAACTGCCAAGGGAACCGACAAAGACTCTCCGGTTTCCAAGGCAATCTCGACTGCCTTTTCAAGGACAGCGACAGGACATTCGGGAAAATTACAATTGTAGTTAACGTGTACGTCACAGGGGTACTGATCGATGATATGCCTAAAGACAGGCACGGAGGCCACCTCGTCACCTGCAAGTTCAGGAGGTCTACGCAAGATTCGAACACCGGAATCGAGACAGGTTCTGGCAATCAATTCACTGTCGGTGGAAAGCACAACCTCGTCGAAAACCCTTGAATCCATTAGAAATCTTACCGCTCGAAGAACCAAAGGCTCCCCTTTGTAAGGAAGCAAGTTCTTGTACACCAGTCGTTTGCTCCCCAGTCTCGCTATAACCGATCCAATTACTTTCATTCGAATCATGGTAGGCATGCGGGCAAGACAATCAAGCATTGCCTGCAAGAAAAACGGCTTGAAAGAAACCGCACTTCGGGTTGCTCTGCAAACATGAGGGAACCAATTCCGTATTCTCGACAATGGATCGACGATCAAGACGTCGCCGAGGTTGAGAAAATCCTTCGATCGGACTACCTGACTCAAGGCCCGACGGTGAAGTTATTCGAGGAAGCTCTGGCCGATCGATTCGGCGTCGAAAGAGCAGTGGTGTGCTCAAGCGGAACTGCAGCACTTCACCTTGCCTATGCCGGCTTGGGCATCAACGGACAATCGACAGGTATAGTTCCACCCATCACCTTTGCCGCAAGTGCAAATGCCTTGCTTTACCTTGGATCAAGGGTCGTGTTTTGCGACGTGAATCCGGAAACGGGTCTCTTGTGCACAAGCAGCCTGCAGAAAATTCTTAATGAACTGGAATTCGACGAAAATTCATCAAACACGGTGGTTCCCGTGTCTTTTGCCGGGAGTCTTGCCCCGTTACGGGAGATTGCAGAAATATCTGCCGCAAAGGGCTTTGAGATACTGGAGGATGCCGCCCACTCGCCCGGGGCATGGAAAGAAGCCAGCTCCAATGGCAAGGAGTGGAGCGCGAACTGCAAGCATACTCGTGCAGCGATCCTGAGCTTCCATCCCGTAAAACACATTTGCTGTGGTGAAGGAGGCGCCATCCTCACGAACGACACGGAAATGGCGGATCGCCTTACAAACCTCCGCAGTCACGGCATTGTGCGACCACAGGCACGCTCAAACACTCCCCCGTGGTTCTACGAACAAATGGAATTGGGATGGAATTATCGACTGACTGACCTGCAATCTGCTCTCGGGCTCTCGCAACTTGGTCGGCTAGACAAGTTTCTGGAAAAAAGAAGGTCGCTAGCGGAAAGATACCGAAAAATCCTCTCGCATTACCCCTTTCAAGACTTCCTCTCTATACCGCCATCCGATCCGGGGCATGCTTGGCACTTGTTCGTGATTCGCTTCAATGACCCGGTGCATCGAGACGAGGCACATGTTTTTCTCAAGGAAAGAGGAATCCATACGCAAGTCCACTATGTGCCGCTCTATCGCCATCCCTATTACGAGCAACTCCTCGGAAAAATTCGGTTGCCAGGCACCGAAAAATTCTACGAGAGATGCCTCAGCATTCCACTATTCCCCAAAATGACCGATTCGCAGCAAGATCGAGTTTGCGAAGGCTTGAAGGAATTCATAGAGTCGCGAACATGAGCTTGTTTTCTTTTTCAGAAGGCAAAAAAGAGGGATACCAGGTCTTGCAGGATTTTGAAGTCCGCTTTCGAGATTATTCCATAAGTTCCATTCGGATGGAAGATGCCCTTCCCGTAATGCATTGGCGCAACGAGCAGATCTCGGCGTTGCGTCAACAGCACCCGCTGACGGAAGAAGAACAGCTCGATTACTTTAGAGAAAAGGTTGCCCCTGACTTCGCAAAGCCCGAACCCGAACAAATACTCCTCCGTTATACCTTGGCGGAGTCGCTCATTGGATATGGTGGACTCGTACACATAGATTGGGAAGGCAGGATAGCCGAAGTTTCATTTTTATTGGACACGGAAAGAACCAAGAATCTACGAAATTATGGGATGGAGTGCAGCATCTTCATGCAATTGCTCAAGAAGTGCGCATTCGAGGCTCTTGACCTTAACAAGATAAATACGGAATCCTACGCAAACCGTGAATGGCATGTCCGTGCGATTGAAGCCTCGGGGTTCAGGCGAGAGCAAATCCTTTCGGGTCACGTAGTTATCGATGGCAAGCCTACGGATGCCGTGATTGCCTCCTGCGTGAAGGAGGACTACCTGCTGAGTATTCCCGACTAATGCCCAAGTCGAACAAACCGTGCCAGTACCTACACTGTTGTTAACCAGCCTATCCGCAAAGAAAGCACTCTTTGAAGCTGTAAGAGGGAATGCTCTTCGCTTTAATTCCAAGGCTCGTCTAATCGGTGCCGACAGCAACCCCAAATGCCAAGCGGCATCGAACGTCGATGAGTTTCTGCACATGTCTCGCATTCAAGACTTGGATGCCGAAAAATTCTTCGAGTTCACCAAGATGCATGGCATTACCCACGTCATACCAACTCGCGAAGAGGACCTGCAGTTTTTCTCTCGAGCAAGGGAAGAATTGTGCGAACACGGGATTCATTGCTTTGTTACCGGCATCTCGCCGCTCTTAAGGTGTCAGGACAAGCTCGAGTTCTTCGAGCATCTGCAAAATCTTAATCTTCCCGTGATCCCCACCTCCTTAAAAGTAACCAACATCGAAGGTGAGAAAGTCGTCGTGAAGGAACGTTGCGGCTCAGGCTCGACAGGAGTTGGGCTAAACTTGAGTCGTAAAGCAGCTGAAAAATGGGCCGAGGGCATGCGAGAGCCAATCTTTCAACCGTACATAGAGGGCAAGGAATTCAGCTCGGAAGCTTGGCTAGATCAAAATGGTCGAGCCAAAGGAATCGTCCTGCGATGGCGTGAAAAGGTAGTGAACGGCGAATCCCATGTCACCACTACCTTTCAGCATCAAAAGTGGGAGAATACGATTCTGGATGCCATGCGAGGAATCGGTCTTACCGGACACGCCTTGGCCCAAGCGATCGTGGATGAAGACGAACACCTTCATTTGGTGGAGATCAACGCAAGGCTTGGTGGAGCCAGCCCTCTCTCCCTCGTTTCAGGATTGAACTCGATCGAATGGTTCCTCAGAGAAACGGCAGGAGAAAGCATGGAGAAGATGCCTTTCTTTCGTTGTCCTCCAGGGAAAAGGCTTGTACGCGAAAAAGGCATCGTCCGAATAGAATCTGCGTAAGACCACGCAAAAGGACTAAGAAAGAGGTTTGCGCTCGACTCCTCTGGTGACTCAACTAGAGTGAGGAAATTATGGCGGCAGTTGTGGTGGCAGTTGCAAACCAAAAGGGTGGAGTGGGAAAAACAACCACGACAGTCAACCTTGGGCACGCCATGGCTCAAGCCTCTGTCCCCACCTTGATAGTGGACATGGATCCTCAAGCCAACGCCACAAGCTCTCTCGGCTTTGAGAAGAAAGATGGAGCAGGCATCTACGGTCCGCTTACGGGACAAGGCACGGCCTTCGAACGTGTACTGGCCACAAGGATGGAAAACCTGTGGCTCCTTCCGTCGGAACTGGACTTGGCGGCCGCCGAACTGGAGCTCGGTGGCCAACCCGATTATCTCTTGAGACTTAGAGGTTGCCTGGAAAACTTAAGGGAAGACTACGGTTTGGCCATGATTCTTCTGGACTGCCCTCCCACCTTGGGGTTGCTATCAATGAACTCGCTATGTGCTGCCGACTTTCTTCTGGTCACCCTTCAGTCCGAATACTTGGCCCTTGAGGGACTGGGGCAGATTCTCAATGTAGTCGAACAATTGAGAAATTCAGGAGCCAATCCGGAACTCGCAGTCGGAGGAATCGCTATGACCATGTTCGACAACCGAACCCGACTTTCCTACGATGTCTGGGAAGAAGTCGCCGCACACTATCCCGACCTGATGTTCAGGAGCGCCATACCTCGATCGGTTCGGCTTAGCGAAGCTCCAAGCTTTGGGCAAACGATCTTCGAATATGACCCGGACGGAGCGGGAGCGAAAGCTTACGATGCACTGGCGCAAGAAGTCTTGGCGAGATTTCTACCCAACCATTCGCCAAGCTCATGAATTGGATTCACAGATTTACCAACAGGACTCGCAACAAGCAGGAAACGAACAAAGAATCGCTCACACCTGAGGAAAAGAGTTCGATCAAGGACTTGGAAAAAAGGCTGTGCTACAGTTTCCGTGACAAAAGCCTTCTTCTCCGTGCGATAACTCACCCATCCTTAGGCGAAGACAATAGAGGGACCGAAGACAACCAGCGACTTGAGTTTCTGGGCGACTCCATCTTGGGGGCAATTCTGGCAGAAAGGCTATTCCAACTCTTTCCGGACGACAACGAAGGCATCCTCACACAAGGAAAGTCGGTCTTGGCTAGGGGGGATTACTTGGCAGGGCTTGCTCGAAGACTTGGCATTCACAAGGCCATTCGCATGAGCAAGTCGGAAATCAGGGACAAGGGCAACGAACGCAACTCTACTTTAGAGGATGCTATGGAAGCGGTGGTAGCCGCAGTCTATCTGGATGGTGGCATGCGCGTCACCAGAAAGACAGTACTCAATTGGTACGGCGACATGGAGAAGACTTTGGCCTCGGCAATTGACGACTACAACCCGAAAGGCCGACTGCAGGAGCTTTCACAAGCTCTTCATGGACCCGACCAAATCAGATACGTCGTGGAAAAAGAAAGTGGACCGGCTCACCAAAAGCATTACACGATCTCGGTAAGGGTCTCGAATCGACGCAGAGGAACGGGTTCGGGAAAAAGTAAAAAGGAAGCTGAGGAAGAAGCCGCTAGAAAAGCCTTGAGGTCCTTCAGCAGAAAACCCTCGCGGAGGAAAAAGGGAACTCGTAAAACCAATAGAAGGAACAAGAACAACCTTTGACCGCACACCGCCCCCCCGCTAAGAAGAACAACCTCAAAGCCCTTGGAAGAATGGATTTCCTTGAGGCAGCATCCGCAAGATAATCCCCGAGGAATAGAAAGCATTGGAGAGGGTAGTCATACCAGGCGACAGAAAGGCCATCTTTCGACATGGGGCACCGGAGGCAGCATCGGCAGCTCTAGCCGCAGACTTTGTGGAAAAGGGAGACCATGCAGTGATCTTTCTCTTGGACGAAACCATACACCGAGCGGAAGAATGGGCCGAGGACGTCGCTGCATTTCTCGAACTGGCCCGACCAAACGCCAAAACTAGACTGCACATTTTCGACGAGGTTCCCGGAAACGAGAACCCCGAATCTTTCGAGAGGCATTGCGACAGAATCGCAGTGCTTTCGGCTCTAGGCGAATTTTCCAGAAAAAAGGAAGCAGGCGATGGCAAGGAAACCCTCTTGGTGGCCGCTACTCCTCAATCGATTCTCTCACCGTGCCCAACCTTCAAGTCGTTTGAAAGGCAAGAGATGATCATTTCCCCAGGAGACAAGATTCCATTCGCCCAATTTGCAGAAGACTTGGCGAGTAGGTTCGACTACTCCTCCGAAATACTTTGCGAAGCTCCGGCCCAATTTGCCGTGAGAGGTGGTCTTGTCGACGTCTATCCTGCAAATGGAGAATTTCCCGTGCGAATCGACTTCTTTGGAGACGAGGTGGAGGAAATCCGCAGCTTCGACCCCACCACACAACGCACGACGGGAAAGATCGAGCAAGTGATCCTTGCATCCACTTCGCATGCTGACTCCAATGAGAAAGAAGGCGGATTCTTTGAGCATGTGAACTGTCCTGCAACTTGGATACTTAGAGAACCGGAGGATTTGCTTTTGCAATTCCCGCTGGTTTTCCACAAGGAAAAGCGAACCAAGACTCCTAAGGCTTCCTTCAAGAACGCCTTCGAAAGAAAGCATTCCAAGAAAGATCTCTTCTTGGGCTTGGCGACCATCGATTCCGGTAGAGGAATATTCGATCTAGCCACTGCCTCCGATACGGGAGTAGAGAGTCTGGAAGACCTTCATTTGCATAGAACAGCAACTACGGGAAGCTTGAACCTAGCCCAATTCGAGAGCGAACGCACGATCAGGGAGACTTATCTCAAGGGACTTTTTGATCGTTCACTCGATGGATTCCGGATACAAATAGCGGCAGGGGTCGAGTCCGAAAGACGGCGAATCGAGGAAACGATCACAGAACAAGGAAACCTTCGGGGATTCGAACCCGAATACCTGCCAATCGGACTTCGAGAAGGCTTCGCGCTCTCCCTTAAGGAAAAGGAAAGGTTTTTGGGAACTCCGAATCCAAAGGGACGAAAAGGAATCCTCATAGCCACGGCTCGAGAAATCCTAGGCAGGGAAAGAAGTCGTCGCCCAGGCAGATCAAGGCGAATGGTAGCAGTTCGTCCACAAGTGGACCAAGCACTTGACTTTGCAGAATTGGTGGAGGGCGATCACCTCGTGCACCTGCAGCATGGAGTATGTCGCTACATGGGAATCGGAAAAATCCAAGACGACGGTCGAGAGGAGGAAGCCATAACGGTGGAGTTCTCGGACGGCATAACCCTACATGTCCCGCTTCAGGAATCGCACCTCTTGTCACGCTACGTTGGACTCAGCAAGGCAAAGCCCAAACTAGCCAAGCTTGGAGGCAAATCTTGGATCAAGGCCAAGGAGGCCGCGGAAAGGGCAGCCTTCGACTTGGCTGCGGACCTGCTTCGCCTCCAAGCCTCCAGGGAAGCCTCCCAAGGATACTCCTTCTCCCCCGACGACGAATGGCAGAAAGAGTTCGAAAACGCTTTTCCATTTACGGAGACACCCGATCAGTTGTCGGCGATTGAAGCCGTGAAACAGGACATGGAAAGCAAGACCCCAATGGACAGGTTGCTTTGCGGAGACGTGGGATTTGGAAAAACGGAAGTAGCCCTTAGGGCGGCTTTCAAGGCAGTGATGGACGGTCGACAAGTCGCCGTGCTCGCCCCCACAACCGTCCTTTGCCAGCAACACCTAAACGTGTTCAGGGATAGGATGGCGGACTATCCGGTTGTCGTGGAAATGCTGAGTCGTTTTCGAACGAAAGCACAACAAAGAAAGGCCCTGCAGGCGCTCGAAGAAGGTGGCGTCGACATCATGGTCGGGACGCACCGCATTCTAAGCTCAGACGTAAAGTTCAAGGATCTCGGCTTGCTCATCGTCGATGAAGAACAACGATTCGGGGTAAGGCACAAGGAAAGCATCAAGAAGATGAAAAAGGATGTCGACGTGCTCACTCTCAGCGCCACGCCGATCCCGAGGACCTTGTACTTTGCGATGGTTGGGGCGAGGGCGCTGGGATCGATCGAGACTCCACCCGTCAACCGAAGACCGATCAGGACGGAAGTCATGCAGCACTCGCCGGAAGTAGTCAGGAAGGCAATGGAAACAGAAATCCGTAGGGGCGGACAAGTATTCTACCTCCACAACAAGGTAAAGACCATAGAAGCCGTCGCTCGTCGACTGAGGGAACAATTCCCAAAACTGAGAATCGCCGTGGGCCACGGCCAAATGGCCGAAGATGAACTTGAAGAAGTGATGACGGAATTCATCGCCCTGAAATATGATGTTCTAGTATGCACCACGATCATAGAATCGGGCATAGACATCCCCAACTGCAATACCATCCTTATCGAGGGAGCCGACCGTTTCGGCCTTTCGCAACTCTATCAATTGAGAGGGCGAGTCGGCAGGTTCGACCGACAAGCCTATGCCTACCTGCTTCTAAACCGTCACAAACCGGTTCCCGCGAAAGCCCGAAAGAGACTTTCGGCAATCAAGCAATTGACCAAGCTAGGCGCGGGTTTTCGCATAGCCTTGAGAGATTTGGAATTACGCGGCGCAGGAAACCTTTTGGGCAGCGAACAAAGTGGTCACGTGGCCGGCATCGGCTTTGATCTCTATTGTCGACTACTCAAGCAGAGCGTGGCTCGCCTGAAAGGCGATGAAAGCAGCTTCCGACCCAAAGCAAGCGTCAGGCTGGACTTCACCTCGGGAGGCAGACAGGAAGAAAGCTCGACATCGTTCATTGGGACTGATCACAACAGTGGTCCAAAATTAGGTGCATACCTCCCCGAAGACTATGCTCAAGAGGCCAGACTACGAATTGATTTCTACCGAAGACTAGCCAATGCGCAAAGCACGGAAGAGATTAGAGAACTGAGCGAGGAACTGACAGATCGCTTCGGAACGCTGCCGGTAGAGGCGGAAGCCTTAATGCTGGAAAACGAAATTCGATGCCTAGCTGAGGAAGCGGGTGTTGATAGGGTGGAGACCCGAGAAAACGTTCTGGAATGCCGATTAGCGAATCCAAAAAGAAAGAAAGAGGGGACTGTTTTCTTGAGGCTTGCGGGAAAACTCCCGCTTTTAATAGAGAAAGATTCACTTTTAAAGTTGAAGGAAATTGTCCAATTTCTCAAACTGCGGATTCATGCGAAAGAAGTTAGCTAAGTACATTTTGAACCGATTCCTACCACTAGTCTTTTTGGCTATTAATGCGTCCTCCCCTGCAATGGGGAAGCTCATTGAGGTCAACAGGGTCATGGCAAAGGTGGAAGACAAGATCGTAACCAAGGGAGAAATCTACAAGGCTATGGATCTACTCAACTTCACGGAGGATGAAAAAGAAGAGAGATCCAAGGAATTCGTGGATGGGAAAATCGATCGACTCCTTGCAATTCGCGCCTTTCGAGAAAAAGGGATGGTCATTCCCGAGTCATTGCTCGAGAACGAATACAACAAACACCTGATTCGCGAATTCAATGGGGACAGGAAGCTGTTCAGGGACATTCTCAGAAGCCGCAGCCAATCGCAACTCGAGTTCAGGGAAGATCTGGAGGAAGAATTAATCCACGGACACATGCTAAACACTCGCAGACGCTCCATGGAAGAAGTCAGCCCCGAGAAAGTCGAGCAATACTTCAAGGAAAACCGATCGCAGTTCCTGACGGAAGAGAAAATTCGTCTCAGGGAAATCGTGTTCTCGCAAATCGCAGGAGAGCCGGAAGCCGTGCTCCTTCAGCAGGCCAAGGAAGTCGCAGCCCAGATCAAGGTAGGAGTAAGCTTTGAGGAACTGGCTATGAAGCATGGACAAAGCAACTTCAGAAACAAGGGGGGCGACTGGGGGGTAATGGTCGCAAAACGCGAGATAAGAAACGAGACCCTGCGAGAGAAAGCGTTTGAATTGGAAGAAGGAGAAGTTTCCGAACCGTTCATCGTCCAACTCCTCGAAAGGAAAGCTGATGGAACGATCGGTAAATCAAATAAGCGAGCAGTCTATATCTTCAAGGCGGACAAGAAGTTTGCTGCAGGAGTAAAACCTCTCGACGAAGTGCGCCAGCAGATAGAAAAAACACTTGCAGGACAACTAGCGTCTCGAAGCCAAAGACAATGGCTCAGTCGCCTGAGACGCGATGCATACCTGAAATACTATTTCCAGAAACAGGAAAATTAGCTCCCTTTAATCAAAGAGGCAAAGCTCCACCCCCTTTGCCCCAAAAGCTTAACCCCTTGTGAACGAAAAAGACGACAAACTCGATTCACAATCGGAGAAGCAAAGTATTGAAGACCATCCTTCCGGAACCGTCAGGCTCAAAGATCTTCCGCCTCACGAACGTCCCCAAGAACGCTTGGAGAAGCTTGGAGCATCAGCTCTTTCTGACCGAGAGCTTGTGGCAATGCTCGTAAGATCCGGAACCGCACGCATGGATGTTTTAGCAATCGCGGAAAATTTGCTGTCGCGATCAGGTTCGTTGGCTGGTTTGCTTCGTTGGGACGTCGAGGATTTCAAGGAAGTTCCGGGCCTAGGCAAAGTGAAGGCTCTGCAATTGTCCATTTACGTGGAAGTAGCCAAGCGTATGGCTCGAGCCTCACGACCCTCCTCCGAAAAAATGGACGACGCGGCAGCGGTCTTCACCCACCTTTACGATGAAGTTCGGGCGGACGACGTCGAAAAGGTATGGGTGCTTTGCCTGGACCGAAAAAACAAGTTAATCCGGATGGAGCCAGTGACTTCAGGAACGGCAACGGGCAGCTTGGTTCATCCCAGAGAAGTCTTCAGGCCCGCCATACGACATGGGGCAACGGCGGTAATCGTGGCCCACAATCACCCGAGCGGAGATCCCTCTCCAAGCAAGGCAGACCTACAGGTCACACGCAAACTGCGAGATGCCGCCCGTCATCTCGACATCGCCTTTCACGATCACGTAATCATTGGCGACCCCGAGGACGATCCCAACCGCATCGGGTATTACAGCTTCGCCGAAGCTGGTCTGCTTTAGCCTCCTTCAGCCGAACCAACCTTTCCTCATAACAAATGGCTCGGCAAAAAGACCGGGCCTGTGCAGGTCTTGGCGAATCCGTTGAAAAGGCACGGAGGCGCCACATTCAAGTTCGTCCACGATTCTTTCGGCATAAGAGATGGAGCAAAGCCTCCAACCGCAATGGTCGTCGCAATCCTCGACGGACTCCAAGTCCACCGGACAAAAAACATGCAACCCTCTCGGCAATTTACCGTGACTTAGGTCTCGGAGTTTTCGAGTCAGTGAGCTCAAACCTCGATCGGATGCCTGATAATGCCAAAGTCCATAACGATGGCCTCGAAAGCGAAGCTTCAAGTCGGCATGACCCTCGACGTCATCCGACAAACTGCCCCGCTTAACCGTTGCCCGGGAGTCAGACATGGTCAGCGCTTGCTGGAGCAGCACCGAAAAATCGACTTCCCGAAGGAATGAGGGGAATGCCCTCAAACCTCGAGCCACAAACGCGGCGGCAAATTCAATCCCCAATGATTCTTGATGCTCCGACAACTTGCTCATCAAGTCGATCAGATACCTTCCAAGCAATTTTTCGCCTAGGTGAAGATTAACCCGAAAAATCTCTGAAAAGGTGAATCCGGGAGAAAATCGCTCGGCCTCGTTCAATCGGATCAAACCCTGCGTAATCCAACCCGAGGCATCCTTTTTCCCAAGATTCGACCTATCCCGGCAGACAATATCCAGAATTCGATGCACTCGACCGGCATCTTCCAAAGCACTCTCGTCAATCCATTCCCCCAGAGTCTTTTCCGCCCAAATTTTGCAAAGCGATCGGACGCAGGGAGCATCTTGGGCCAGCGAAGACATGTTTTCTTTAACTTCAGACATACAAACACATTAACTTTCCGTTTGTCTTTTGACCTGAATCATTCTTGCCCTTAATGAAAAGCAATAATGAAAAAAATTCTCCTTTCGATTCACTCTGCTCTTTTTTCGGTTCTATGCTGCGCATCAGTTCCCATCAAGTTTGAAAAAAAAGAAAGAGTAGTCCTAGTTGGGCCAACCTTCGTGGAACGCATGGCCCGTTTCGGCTACCTTGAAACGGCTCTCACCCTCGCCATGCCGGACAAGGAAATCACCTTTCGCAACCTCGGTTGGTCCGCAGATACCGTCAAAGGCGCATCCCGAGGTTACGAGAAGCCACAGGCAGGCTACGCCAATCTTCTCAAAAAGGTCCGGGAAAACAACCCCACCCTCCTCCTCCTCGCCTATGGCCCCGCCGAGTCCTGGGACCGAAAGCTCGAAACCTTTGCCTTAGACTACCAGAAACTCATCGACGACCTCAAGCCAACCGGAGCGCGTATCGCACTGCTCTCTCCAATCCTTCAGGAAAATTGGGGCGGTCTCATGCCAGACCCCACCCCCCACAATTCAGATCTCCGAGCTCATGCTATGGTCATCGAAGGACTTGCAGATAAAAACGGCCTCGCCCACCTCGGCCTTCTGGATTTTATCCGCCCAACTCCCGAGCCTCTACCCGAGCCTGATCGGCTGACAATGAACTCTCTCCATCTCAAGGACAAAGGCCATAGAGCCCTGGCCAAACACATCCTCACCAAGCTCAATCTTCCTCTTACCAACTTCGACTCACTCAAAGCCAACCTCATCCGCTCCCTCATCAAGCAAAAGAACGAACTCCATTTCCATTCTTGGCGTCCGCAAAACCAAACCTACCTTCTCAGCTTCCGTCGGCACGAACAAGGCCGTCACGCCCAAGACCTCCCAAAGTTCACTCCCCTCGTCGAGGAAAAGGAACATGCCATCCGCAAGCTCGTCGCTACCCCCGAAGACAAAATCAAGAGACCGCCCGTTGCAGAGATTCCCTCCGCTCGCCAACCTATCAAGCCTTCCGAAAAAGCTCTCGCCGACCTCAAGACCCTACATGTTCCCGACGACCTCAAGCTAAACGTCTTTGCCTCGGAGCCCGCCATAAAGAATCCCGTCCAGTCTGCATGGGACGAACGCGGACGCCTCTGGGTCGCCACTGCCGAGAGCTACCCCCACATCGCACCAGGCTTCTTAGTTGACGACAAAATCGTCATACTCGAAGACCAAGACGGTGATGGCGTGGCCGACCATCGCACTCTCTTCGCAGATAACCTCCTCATGCCAACCGCCGTCCTACCGGGCCATGGCGGCGTATATGTAGGAACCTCCACCGAAATTCTCCACCTGCGCGACACCGACGGAGATGGAAGGGCTGACCAAAAAACCATTCTACTCTCCGGACTCGGCACCGAGGACACGCACCATGTCGTCCACGGTCTCCGCCATACTGAAGACGGACGCATCGGATTCACTCAATCCATCTACATCAACACTCACGTCGAGACCCCGCACGGCGTCCGTCGCCTCCTCAAGAGCGGCATCTGGACCTTTGACCCACATACACACGACCTAGAGATCTTCGCCTACGGGCTCGTCAACCCATGGGGACACGAAACCGATGAATACGGCCAGTCTTTTCTCACGGATGGCGCAGGTGGCGCAGGCATCCACTACGCTTTCCCCGGAGCAGCCTACGTCACCTCCGCCTACCATTCGAGGTCGGAAGTCCTACCGGGCCTCAACCCCGGCCAACCAAAGCATTGCGGTCTAGCCATCATTCAGTCTCGTCTTTTCCCCGAAAAGTACCGCGGACTTCTCGTCACCAACGATTTCCGCGGACACCGCACCCTCTCCTTCCGCCTCTCCGACCACCTCTCCGGATTTCATTCCGCCCAACAACAGGACCTCGTCCACGCTGGCTCCAAAGGCACCGACCGCCATGGCTCCGCCGGCTCCTACCGACCCGTCGACGTAGACGAAGGCCCCGACGGCGCACTATACCTTACGGATTGGAGCAACCCCATCATCCAACACGGTGAAGTGGACTTTCATGACAAGCGACGCGACCACGAGCACGGACGCATCCTGCGTCTCCTCCCCAAAGAACCGAAGACCAAGCCCTTCGCCCACAAAAAGTTGGCCACGAAGAAAACGGACGACTGGCTCGACGCCCTAGCCTCCCCCCACCTCTTCCTCCGCCGTGCCGCCCGCCGCCTTCTAGTCGAACACGCCGACCCCTCCGTCCCCCCAAAGCTCCTTGCCCAAGCCAAAACCTCCGATAACGACCTACTACTACTCGAACGAGTACGCTCACTCCTCAGTCTTCGAAGCGAAGTTCCCGTCGAGCTTTTCCGCCGTCTCGCCCAAAGCGAGGACCCCCGTATCCGTGCCTCCGCCCTCCGCCTCGGTCATCTCACGCCCGACGCCATCGACGATCCTCACCCTCGCGTGCGACTAGAAGCTGTCTGCGCCCTCCGCAAACAAGGCGACCTCCCCTCCGTCGAGACCTTTGCCCGGGCCTTCGACCAACCCACCGACCGAAACCTCGACTTCGCCCTACGCCAATCACTTCGCGACCTTCGCCCCGTGTGGGAAGGCAAAACCACTTTCGGCAATCAACCTGCACGGCTCTCTCGCGTCGTCGCCCTCACAGGCAGCCAAGCTCCCCTCAACGGACTTCTACAAGCTGTCACCTCCGACAAGCTTGCAGCCGCCAAACGTCCCGCCGCCCTACGAGCACTTGCCGGGGCGGCCCGTCAACCGAAGCACCTCTCCCCCGTCCTCGGAGCCATCCTGTCCGAGAAGACATCCACCAACACCCGCCGCGACCTCCTGCAAACTCTCCTCGACACCCCCGCCACCAGAAACCTAACGCCCCCCAAAGAACGCGCCCTCCTTGCCAAACTCCATCGCCACCCCGAGCTCTGCTCGCTATCCCTACGTCTCGCCGCACGATGGAAACAGCCCGGAGCGCGCGAAATCGCTCGCGAACTTCTTGCAAACACTCCCGCCGACAACCTACCCGCTCTGCGCAGAAACGCCGCAACCCTCGCAGCCTTCGGCAAAACCGGAACGAATGCCCTGCTCTCCTTCGCCGAAAACACCGAAAGCTCCGAAGCCGAACTCGCCGCTCTCGAAGCCGTGGCAGAAACCGCCCCCGTAGAAGCCGCCAAACTTGCCTCCAGCTTCCTCGCCTCGTCCGCCGCTCGCCACGACCTGTACACCCTCTACGCGAACCTCTTTCGCTCCTCTGAAGCTCCCAAGATTCTCGCAACGTCCCTCCAAGGGAAAACCCTTCCAAAGCACGCAGCCATTGCCGGCATACGAGCCGCCACGACCTCTGGTCGCAATCTCTCCGGCCTAGTGGCTGCGCTGCGCAAAGCCGGCAAGCTCAAGCCGATGAGACAACAGCTTTCCCCACAAGAGATGAAGGAAGTTGTTGGCAACGTAGAGAATCACGGCAATCCCGCGTTAGGGGAATTAATCTACCGGCAAAAAGCCTTGGCCTGCGTCGCCTGCCATGCAATTGGCGGCTCGGGACCTCAAGTTGGGCCTGACCTCGTCAGCATCGGTGCCTCCGCCCCCATCGACTACCTCGTTGAGTCCCTGCTCCAACCAAACAAGAAAATCAAGGAAGGCTTTCACATGACCATCGTCAACTCGAAGGATAACAAAGCTTTCGCCGGGCTGGAATTGAGCTCCGGAAAAGGAATGGTCGTAATCCGCGATGCATCGGGGAAAATCATCGAAATCCCCACTTCGCAGGTAAAGTCGAAATCCATTGTCCCAACATCCCTCATGCCGCCAGGTCTCACGTCCTCATTAACTAGCGAGGAATTCGTTCACCTCGTGGCCTTCTTGTCCAAATTGGGCAAGGAAGGCTCTTATCGTTTTCCCAAGGAAACTTACGTCAGGACGGTCGAAATTCCCTCCACTGACGCCGCCCGCGTCATGAAGCGAACCAACAACTTCGTCGAGCACCCGGCAGAACGCTCGGAAAAACTCCTCGCCCTCGTGAACGGCTCAATTCCTTTAGCCGAGATCCCCGAATCCCCAGGTGGACTCCGCCACCTCCGCTTCCGCATCCAAGCCGCGGAACCCGAGGAAATCCGCCTCACCTTTAACGAGACGCGAGGCCTTACAGCCCAAATCCAGCGAAAGCCCATCCGCCTTCAACCCATCGGCAACTTCCTCAAGCGCACTGTCCAACCTGGTTCCAACCTCTTTCTATTCACCATCACCCCGGAGTTCCCCGCCGAACACCTTCAAATCCAACTCCACTCCAACTCCCCCAAAATCA
>CAZNWO010000041.1:0-8635 GCA_964576585.1 uncultured Puniceicoccaceae bacterium
CTCGACGACAAGAAAACCAATTTCCTCAAGCAAGTGGGAACTTTCGTGGGCAATTTCCTCGACCCTGCTTGGCGCGACCCCAAGATTCGCCCCCGCATCCTCGCCGCAAGAAAACTCGCAGAAGAAAAGCCTGATTCTTTCCGCAACCCGGGGACTTGGGCATGGGAATACAAAAACGAAAAGCAACAAGTTCATGTAACAGGCAAAACTACCTCACGCTCCGATGGAACATTGAAAGCGGAAGCTCTTGTAGTCCTGCAGAACGGTTACAGGATCAACCACCACGAAGGTCGATTCAAGGTAGTCGGATCGTCCGAAATTGCTTACGATGAGCACGGCATTGTTCGCAATGTATTCGGACATCTCAATTTTGATGGAAAAGAAGCCACATTCTACGTCTTCGAACCGAATGAAGAGGGTTGGTTTCAACTCCCTCTAACGAACTATAAGACTGGAACTGCCAAGCGGGTCTCCGAAGACTGGCAACTTCCGGACCCACCGAAAGGTTTGCCGAAACTGGAGGAAGCCTCTGATGAGAAGAATGGAGAAGAGATTCCTCTAGAGTGAGACGCCCCATCTTTAACGGTAGAAGACACCCTAAATGCATCCGAGAAGTAATTGAAAAGAACATCTCATTTAATCTCTCCACTCTTGCCAACACCCCTACCTTTCCCAAACATTGCAACATGATTCGCCTTATTGTCCTCATGACGGCGGCCCTTGCCTCCGTCCTTTATTCAAGCGCCAAGAAGAAGCCAAACGTTCTCTTCATCTTTGCCGACGACCAATGCTATGAAACGATTGGTGCGCTCGGCGTCACCGATATAGAGACGCCGAACCTCGATCGCCTCGCGGCCTCCGGGGTCACCTTTACCCGGGCCTACAACATGGGGTCGTGGAGTGGTGCCGTCTGCGTGGCCAGTCGGCATATGCTGAACACGGGGCGCTTCCTCTGGCAGGCTCACGAGGCGTCCAAGAAGGCCGAGCAGGAACGAAGCGAAGGACGCTGGTGGTCCGAGCATATGAAAAAGGCGGGCTACAGGACTTACTTCACCGGTAAATGGCATGTTCGGGCCAAGGCGGAAAAATGTTTCGACGTTGCCAGAAACGTCCGCCCAGGGATGCCCAACCAGACTCCTGCAGGGTACAATCGTCCGCTGCCGGGCAAACCTGATCCCTGGAGCCCCTACGACCCAAAGTTCGAGGGTTTCTGGAAAGGCGGCACGCACTGGAGCAACATCGTCGCCGACGATGCCCTCGACTACCTGAAGCAGGCCAAGAAGCACAAAGCCGAAAAGCCCTTCTTCGCCTACGTCGCGTTCAATGCTCCGCATGATCCTCGCCAAGCGCCGAAGGAATACGTCGACAAGTATCCACTGAACAGGATCGAACTTCCCGAAAACTTTCTGCCCATGTATCCTTTCAAGGACGAGATCGGTTGCCAACATCGACTGCGGGACGAGAAGCTCGGGCCCATGCCTCGAACGGAACATTCCGTCAAAGTTCACAGGCAGGAGTATTACGCCATCATCACGCACATGGACGTCCAGATTGGTCGAATTCTCGACGCCCTCGAAAAATCAGGCATGGCGAAAGACACCTACGTCTTCTACTCCGCCGATCATGGCCTGGGCGTCGGTCACCACGGTCTCTTCGGCAAACAAAACCTCTACGAGCACAGCACTCGCGTCCCATTCATCGTGAGCGGGCCGGATATTCCCAAAGGCAAGCAGGTTCCGGCCTCCGTCTACCTGCAGGACGTCATGGCGACCTCCTTGGCGATAGCCGGCGTGAAAAAGCCGGACCACGTCCAGTTCAACAATGTGCTGCCCCTGGCAAAGGGCGAAACAAAGGAATCCTCCTACAAAGCCATCTACGGAGCCTACCTCTCCCTTCAGCGCTCAGTCACCGAAAACGACAAGAAGCTCATCCTTTATCCGAAAGTGCCTCGGGCAAGGCTATACGACGTAAAGGCGGACCCGATGGAGATGAAGGACCTTGCGAAAGAAAAGAACCAATTGCCGCTTATGCGCAAATTGTTCTCCAGCCTTTTGAAACTGCAGGAGGAAACGGGAGACACCTTGGACTTGAAGAACGTTTTCCCTGAACTGGCAAAAAAGTAACCCACGAGACCCGAAGCATCCTAAAACTCCATTCATGAAATGAAAAATTTAGTTTTTCTATCAGTCCTGCATGCTGTGGGCTTCTGTTCCTTGGCAGCTTCCCCTCCCCCTGAAATCAAGAGCGTATTGAAGGAATCCGGTCTCGAGGGAGGCTTTGTCGTTCACCTTGGCTCTAAAGACGGAAAAGCAACCGCAGAGCTAAGACCGAACAAGAGCTTTCAGGTGCAGGCCTTGGTTACAAACGTATCCTGGCTCGACGAAGTCCGAGACGAGATAAGGGAAACGACGGGAGATTATGGTCCGATTTCCGCAGACCTGAGCATCGCCGACCACCTGCCCTACATCGACAACTTGGTGAACCTGATCGTTTGCGAGGAAGACTTCGAGGTAGAGGAACAGGAAATCCTTCGAGTCCTTTCGCCCTTGGGCAAGGCCTTCGTCAAGAAGGACGGGAAATGGAAAAGCTTTTCCAAGCCCTGGCCGGAGGACATCGACGAATGGACTCATTATCTCCATGGAGCCGATGGCAACGCCGTGGCCAAGGACACCCGCGTCGGACCTCCGCGACGCCTGCAATGGGTCGGCAGTCCCCGTTGGTCGCGTCACCATGACAGAATGGCCAGCATGAGCGCCTTGACCTCCTCGAAAGGTCGTTTGTTCTACGTCATGGACGAAGGATCGCGCGTCTCCATCCAGTTGCCCCCGGACTGGAAGCTGATTGCGCGAGACGCCTTCAATGGAGTCGTCCTTTGGAAACGCGACATACCCAAGTGGCATCATCACCTCTGGCCGCTCAAGAGCGGACCAACTCAATTGGCTCGCCGTTTGGTGTCGGAAGGCGAACGCGTATACTTCACCATGGGGATAACGGCGGCGGTGTCCGCTCTCGACGCAACCTCCGGCAAAACCTTGATCACTTACAAGGGTTCGGAAGGTACTGAAGAAATCCTCGTTGCCCAAGGCTCTCTTATCGCACTCGTCAACAAGGGAGCTTCCGAGCTGAAGGATTTCGTCCCCAAGCACAACGTCGGAGATCAGGCCCGCGTCCGAACGGAGTTTGTTTGGGATGAAAACCCACGTATCCTGATGTGCTTCGATGCGAAGACCGGAGAGAAACGATGGGAGCACGAAAGCCCGGTGGCTCCTCTCTCTCCTTCTTCCGACGGAGAGCGCGTATACTTCCACGACGGCAAGAGCGTGACTGCAATCGAGATCGCATCAGGCAAAGTTGTGTGGAAAGGAGACCCCAGCGCTCGTCGTTCCAGCATACAGTTCAACTTCGGTCCAAGGTTGGTGGTGGTGAACGGCGTGGTCGTCTTCGCCGGAGGCGACCGTTCCATGACTGCCTACGAGGCCAAGACCGGGAAAAAGCTCTGGAGCTCTCCGCACGAACGCGGAGGCTATGAATCCCCGGAAGACCTGCTCGTGATCGGCGGCTTGGTCTGGTCCGCGCCGTTAACGAGCACGAGAGACTCGGGAGTCTGGACGGGACGCGACCTACGCACGGGTGAAACAAAGACAAGTTTTCCGCCAAAAGTGAATCCCTACTGGTTCCACCATCGATGTCACATCGCGAAGGCCACCGATCGATTTCTGCTGGCATCCCGAACGGGGATCGAGTTCGTCGACATCGAAAATGCAAAGTGGGACCTCAACCACTGGGTTCGGGGTGGCTGCCTATACGGGATAATGCCCTGCAATGGTTTGGTTTACGCTCCGCCCCACAATTGCGCATGCTACCCTGAAGCCAAGCTGTTCGGACTGAATGCACTCGCGCCTGCAGCGCGAGAACGCAAACTGCTTGAGCCGAAGAACGAGTCCGCTCGCCTCGAGAAAGGACCGGCATACGGTAAAATCGAGGCGCCGAAGAAGGTAAATCCTTCGGACTGGCCGACCTACAGAGGCAATTCCAACCGCAGCGGCAAATCAAGTGCGAGCGTATCCGGAAACCTAATTCCCAAATGGGAAACGGAGATAGGGCAAGGAGGTCGCCTAAGTTCAGTGATCGTTGCAGAAGGCAAGCTGTACGTGGCCGAAATCGACGCTCACGCAGTGCATTGCCTGAATACCGAAAGCGGCAAACTCCTCTGGACGCATCTTGCGGGGGGGCGCGTTGATTCTCCCCCGACCTACCATGAAGGTGCCGTGATCTTTGGTTCAGCCGACGGAACCGTAACCAGTTTACGAGCTTCCGACGGGGCTTTGTCCTGGCGTTTTCGAGCCGCCCCCGAAGACCTTCGCCACATGGCGTTCGAGCAACTGGAATCCGTTTGGCCCGTCTCGGGAAACATCCTCGTGCGGGAAGGCGAAGCCTATTTCGTGGCGGGACGTTCCAACTTCCTCGACGGAGGGCTTCGCTTCTTCAAGCTCGATGCCAAGACCGGCAAGGTCATCGTTCAAACAAGGATCAGTGAAACCGATCCCGAAACGGGAAAGAATCTAGCCAACCGCCACCAAGTGCTGAACATGCCCGTGGGTCTTACCGACATACTCTCTTGCGACGACGACTTCGTCTACATGCGTTCCCAAAAATTCGATCACAACGGTACTCGAGTGGGGCTTGGCCCTCATTCGGGTGTTCCCGCTTCTCAAGGATCCGTTCAAAAGGGCGAAGGAGTGCACCTGTTTTCTCCCACCGGCTTCCTAGACGGCGACTGGTTTCACCGCAGCTACTGGGTATACGGACGCAGCTTTGCAGGTGGACACGGCGGCTATTATCAGGCGGGCAAATTCGCTCCTTCCGGACGAATCCTAGTACACGACGACGAAACAGTCTACGGCTTCGGGAGAAAACCGCAGTACCTTCGCTGGACGACCACGCTCGAGCACCAGCTTTTCTCAGCTCCAATGGAACAGCCATCTGCAAGGGAAACACCATCGCCTTCCGCCAATCGTAGAGGACCTGCAACCCCTACCCAAATGATCACCTTCGGCACGCCCAAGACCCTGAACCCAAAGGGCCAGGCCCTTGCCGTGGAAGCTTGGGTGAAAGCCGAAAAGGCCGACGGCGTAATCGTGGCCAGAGGCGGCCCGAGGGATGGTTTTGCCCTGACCATCGAAAAAGGTCGACCTCGCTTTCACGTGCGAGCCACCGACAAACTCGCCAGCATCGGCTCTCGCGAACGAATCGTGGGCAAGTGGCATCATCTCGCGGGAACCCTTGCCCAAGACAAGACGATGAGGCTCTACCTGAACGGGCGCCTCGTCGCCAAGGGAGAAGCTACAGGGCTACTTGGTTCCGACCCCATCCAAAGCCTTGACATCGGAGCGGACAACTTGTCGGCGGTCGGGAATTACACAAGTCCGTTCAATTTTACGGGCCTGATCGACGAGCCTCGCCTCCATTTGGGAGAAGTCGATTCCAAGATCTTTGCCAAGGCTGTGGAAAACGCAGGACAAAAACGTCCGATTGAGAAGACCTGCGTCCTCGCCTGCTCCTTCGACGATGGCAAGGCGCTCGATCTTACTCCCGGCAACCACAAGGCGACAATCAACGGAGCAAAGCCTGAAGCCGGCAAATTCGGCGGCGCCTTTCGTTTCACCTCCAAGCCGAAGAAAGGAGGCAATAAACAAGGCGGCAGCGGGCTGACCCACAACTGGACCCACGACGTGCCGATCCTCGCCCGTGGCATGGTACTGGCCAAGGACGTTGTGTTCGTTGCGGGACCGCCGGACGTGATGGACGAAGAGAAAACTTTCAGTCGCATCATGGCGAGGGACGAATCCGTCAATCAGGTAATCGCCCAGCAGCAAGCTGCCCTCGACGGCAATCAGGGATCATTGCTTCTGGCCGTTTCGACCGAGACCGGGGAAATTCTGTCCAAATACAATTTGGGCTACCTGCCTACTTGGGATGGCTTGGCGGCGGCAAACGGCAATTTATTCCTTTCGACTGAAAAGGGTGCAGTGACTTGCCTGCAGGGCAGAGATTAGCGACAAAAGGAGATTAGTTCCCCGTAAGACCAGGCATTCATTCCTCAAGCGCAATGCTTTGAGACTAAAGACTTGAGGCAAAAGGCTTACTATACAATGACCCGAGTTGTTAGCATATTTTTCGCCTCCTTGGTTTTCTTGTTGGCGGGAGCTCCACAGGGGAGCGAAGCCAAGAAGCGGAAACCCGAACCCAAATTAGACGAAACCTTTAGCCCAAAGCAGTTGAAGCAAGACTTAAGTGTCCTGAGGACAGTTCTGGAAAAAGGCCATCCGGGCTTGTATCTATACACCTCCAAGCAGGAATTTGATGAACTTTTCGAGAAAGCCGAACTGGCTTTGGCTGATTCCGGCACGCTGCGGAAATTCTACCTAACGGTTGCTCCAATTGTGGAGAAGGTATATTGCGGACACACTTACTTCGACCTGCCCGGGAAGCTGATCGGCGCCATGCTCAAGGAAGCGGAATTATTTCCGTTTCCACTGGTATTCCTGAACCGAAAAGCCTACCTCGATCACTCCGATCTCGAGATACCATTGGGGGCAGAGATTGTTTCCATCGAAGGGAAACCCATGGATGAAGTAATCGGAAGACTTCTGCCCTATGTTCGTTCGGATGGATACAACCAAACGATGAAATACCGGATGATGGCTGAAGAGTTCGCCCTGCATTACTTTCTTAGCTTCGGGCGAAGTTCGAGCTTTCAAATCGAATACCTGCCCCTTGATTCCGAAAAATCTGTGGTGAAGCGAATCTCGTCGGTCTCGGGGAAGATTCTGCAGCAAAGGCTCGATCATAGGCACACTCGAAAGGGCAAACTCAAAAAGTACAGGATGGGAGAACCGGAGAAAGGGGTTTTCCTGTTGAGCATGAATTCATTTGACTTTGGTTTGAACAAAAAGGGAAAGCAAAAGTACAAGGTGTTCCTTCAGGAAAAGTTTAGGGAAATTGAGGAAAGAGGTGACGTTCAGTGCGTCATACTTGACCTAAGGCAAAACGAAGGAGGCTTCGTGGGGAATGACACCAGGCTTTTTTCATATTTTGCCCAAGAACCCTTCCGAGACTGCAAGTATGCAGAGACTTCAAGCTTACGGATTCCGGAAAAGGATCATTTGGCGCGTAATCAATTCCCCAAGATGCTCGAGAGAATTTTGGCAAAGGAGTTCAAGGAAACGGAATCCGGCAGGTTCATGATGATCGAAGAGAAGAATCGAGAATGGAAACCAAAGAAAACTGCCTTCACAGGAAAAATCTACGTCCTGATCAGCGGTTTGACTCACTCCGGAGGAGCAGTGATTTGTAGTCTGCTGCTCAACAACGAAAACGTAACTTTCATCGGGCAAGAAACAGGCGGTGGACATGCCACGTTCAGCGCCGGCAACATGGTGCTGTACGATTTGCCAAACACCAATTGCCAACTGGAAATCCCGCTCATAAGATATGAAAACGATCTTAGGGGACGAGAATTCCCAAAAGGAAGTGGGATCCGACCGGATCACAAGATAGTCCAAAGCCCCAAAGATTTGATTGGAAACGTTGATACGGTAATGGAATTCGCCTTGGGAATGGCCAGAAGTTCACTCAAGTAAAAGAAAATTCAGCTCATGAACCAACTATGCGATGACCCAAATGAGCTTTTCCAAGGCAAGTCATGAAAATTGTCGTTCTGGATGGATATACCCTCAATCCCGGCGACCTTTCGTGGGATGCTCTCGCCGAACTGGGCGGACTTGAGATTCACGATCGCACGCCGCCCGAACAGGTTGCGGAGAGATGCCGGGATGCCGAAGTCATTATTACCAACAAGGCTATCGTTTCCAGAGAAACCATCGAGAGTTTGTCCAAACTTCAATACATTGGAGTAACCGCCACGGGCGTGAACATTGTGGATTGCAAAGCCGCTTCCGAGCACGGCATTCCGGTCACCAACGTTCCCGCCTACGGTCCAAGGTCCGTAGCCCAAATGGCTTTTGCGCATATCCTGAACTTCACGCAGCAAACGGCTCATCATGCAGATGAAGTCGCCAAAGGTCGCTGGGCCAATTGCCCCGACTTCTGCTTCACCGACTTTCCCCTCGTCGAGCTGCACGGTTTGATTCTAGGCATTCTTGGTTATGGTGACATAGGGAAAGAAACAGCCCGAATCGGTCGAGCATTCGGCATGAGGGTAATCGCCCACAGCAGATCACTAACGGAGAGCATTCAAGGCGAGGTTGAGGCCGTTAGCCTATCGGACTTGTTCAGAAGCAGCGACGTGCTTTCTCTGCACTGTCCGCTGACAGAAGAAACCGAGAAAGTCGTCAATCCCGACAACCTCGCTACGATGAAGCCCAATGCCATATTAATCAATACCGGACGGGGCCAACTAGTTGACGAGAAGGCCCTTGCGAACTCACTCAATGCCGGCCAAATAGCAGGAGCAGGCCTAGACGTGCTTTGCGAAGAACCCCCCTCTTCCGCCAATCCCTTGCTCTCGGCAAAGAATTGTTTCGTGACTCCTCACATTGCCTGGGCAACCCTCGCAGCCAGACGTCGCCTTCTCGATGCCACGGTGGAAAACCTCAAGGCCTTTCTTCAAGGG
>CAZNWO010000041.1:8735-22445 GCA_964576585.1 uncultured Puniceicoccaceae bacterium
GAAATGGCAAAATGGGCACGAGTTTCCAAGCCAAGAATTTGTTGCCTGTGAACAACAGTAAAGCCCTTCCGAGAGGCCGGAGCCAAGAGAAGCTCTCCGTCTTCCGTCAGCGTAATTAGCTTGCCGTCGGCCAGCAAAAGGTTTCCAGACGCCATTCGCCCCGAGGTCCATTGAACGGAACCATCGGCAAGACTTACGCATCGAAGCTCCGGGCCTCGCTCCTGACGACCATGAAAACCGTAGAGATAGCCATCTCGATGCACCGGGGTGGCGTAGTGTCCATCCAGCAAATTTCCCTTTTTCCACAAGGTCTCGACACCAACGCCGGCCTCGCCATTGGGCTTGAGTAACCATGCGGCGCCCCCGACGTCGTAGCAACTCGTGACAAAGACGGTATTGCCGACCAACAAGGGAGTGGCGGCATTTACGGAAGCGTTGATGGGCGAGCGGAATCGCTCGAAGAAAAGCTCCTTGCCGGTCTTGGCGTTCAGCCCCAAAAAACCGTCGCGCAAAAAGAACAAGGCGCAAGACAGGTCTCCAATCCTGGCGTGAACCGGCGAAGAATAATCGTTTTCGTGATCGCCGGACTTCCAACGAAGTTTTCCCGTCCCGGCATCGAAAGCAACGACTCCCGCACCTGGCCCACCGACGTCAATCATCACTAGCTCACCCACCACCAATGGAGAACTACAACGCCCGAAGAAACCTTTTGGAGAATTGAATTCTCGGGCAACGTTGACCGACCACTTCAACTTTCCGTTCGCAAAATCAAGGCAGTTCAACAGCCCCTGGGGCCCGTAAGCGAAAACCTTGCCGGCGGCAATGGTGGGAGTGGAGCGAGGACCTTCGGCCATACCGAAACCATCCCGATACCCCGAGGGGAAGGAATATCGCCAAAGCAGCTTGCCCGAAGAATCCTCAAGGCAATCGATTGATTCTTCCGCACCCGGACGATGATGGATCACCACCTTTCCGCCAACAACGACGGGAGCGGCCCAGCCCTCGCCAAGAACCATCTTCCAGTTTGTCGGGAACACCTCCCCCGCCTTCGGGACGGGAACCCTCTCGCCCACTGCGATTCCATCTCGGTCAGGACCAAGCCACTGAGGCCAATCACCGGAAAAAGAAGATCCGACCAACATTAGGTTAAGAATGAAAACATTCGTGAAGAATCTCATAAGGGAACTCATATTGACGATTCTCCCGTGGTTCGTCCGGCAGAAAAGAGTTGGACTAGATCGACATCGAGGATGTATATGAGATCCATGAAATTTGCGATCTGCAATGAAACCTATCAGGGATGGGACTTTGCCAAAACCTGCGATCACGTTGCCGAGACCGGCTATCAGGCAATCGAAATCGCTCCATTCACGCTCAAGGATGACCCCAGGGATCTGACCGAAGAAGATGCCGGTCGATACGGCGAAATCGCCAAAGCGGCTGGACTAGAGGTTGTAGGGCTTCATTGGCTCTTGGTGAAACCGGGCTGGCTTCACGTCACCACACCAGACGACTTGTTGCGCAAGGACACAGTCGCCTTCGGGATGCATTTGGCGAGAATCTGCGCCGCCATGGGTGGACGGATCATGGTTTGGGGAAGCCCGAAACAACGCGACGTTTCGCCCGACTGGGAATACGACGAAGCTTTCTCCAGAGCTGCGGATACACTTCGCAAGGTTGCCGAGGCAGCTGGCGAAGTTGGAGTATCCATAGCCATGGAACCTCTTGCCCGAACGGAGACCAACTTCCTGAATACGGCGGAAGAAACGAGAAGGCTGATCAAGACTGTGGATCATCCCGCCTTTCGCTTGCACTTGGACGTAAAGGCCATGAGCGACGAGCAGAAAAGCATTCCCGAGATCATTCGTGAAAGTCGAGAAGACCTTTTGCACTTTCATGCTAACGACCCGAACCTCAGGGGACCCGGCTTCGGGGAAATGAAATTCGAGCCAATTGCAGACTGCCTGAAGGAAGTAGGTTACGCGGGCTACGTCTCGGTGGAAGTCTTCGATTATTCTCCCGACCCCGAAACCATCGCCACCCAAAGTCTGTCCTACCTGAAAAAGGTGTTCGAGGCCTAGCGAAAATCGATCAGCTCGGCTTTCTCGACGTCCGCCAAGCCCAACTCCTTGGCAAATCGAAAGAGGTTGGAATCCTTGCGAGATCTGGGCTTGAATCCCACGCTCGAACGTACCCTGCCGATTGAAGCCATTGCAAATGCATCGATAGCGAATGGATTTTCACCCAATAGCAAAGAGGGTTCCGAGCTAACAAAAGATGCATTGAACCTGTCTCCCGAAGCAAACTGAAACCGAGAAAGATCCAAAATTGAAAAAACGTGCTTCTCCCAGTATTCGGGCACGGCAAGAATCTCAGTAGTCGCCGCAGGAGCTACGCTGCCCTTTCCAACGAAGCGGGCATTGTTGTCAACCGCCCAGAGCGAGCCATTGGCTGCAGCGGCGTCGATTCCAATGGATCGGTCGTCCGATGCAACGGGCAACCCAATCCAGTGAGCTCCCAAGAAAAGAGGGATCGGAAGATAACTTCTCCTCTCCTCTCTCAAACGGCTCGCCCGATCTTGAGGAAAACGAAGCGTTATTCGAGCTCGAAAATCAGGGGTCGGCGGCAAAGGACTGTCATGAAACCAATCTTCATCGAAGTGACGCCGGGAGTCCAAAGCGATCACACGATGTCCTCTGTAAGTCTTTTTGCCCGAGCTGATCGGGGGGAGGAATCCCGCGCCACGAAGGTTTCCTGCATCCAAGTCGAGCAAGAAGACGTCCTCCGCATCAAAGCCTCGTAACCGAAGAAAAGCCAAGACCGCGTCGACAAGGCGAGGGGGAGTGCTTAAGCCGGGAGCATGCCGCGTGGAAACCTTTAGTCCGATCCTTTCCTGATTCTCCGGACGTAACTCCGTCCCTCCCTTAAGTTCATGAAAAAGAATCAGGGAATGAACAAGTTCAGCGTAACTCTTCTGCTGCCTTTCGAGCGAAAGACGAAAAATCCTGTGAGACTTCTCGGGAAGCAGAATGGATGCATTGACCTCCGGGAAAGGAGAACCATCTTCCGCAAAGATCAAAGTATAAAAGCCAGTCGCACAAAAAAAGACCGTAAGAGACAGCATTGCTTGACGTTTCTTCATTGCCGGAAAATAGAAGTTTAGATGCATTTCCCTTTAATCACAACCCGAACATGGGCGACAATAGCCTTTTTGGTGATATTAAATGGTTGCTCGGACGAACCCTCCGTCGCAACCCTTCCTACCGATCCCTCTCAACAAACCGCTCCTGATCCCGGAGAAGCAATCCAAAAACGGATTGAGGGAAAAACGGAGGAAGCCCTCGCGATCCTAAGGGACTTGAATGCCCAAAACCCCGGATCCGCAGAGATTCTCACCCTCCTCGGGCGCACATTGCTTGATGCAGAGGAATACCATCTGGCAGCCTTTCGTCTCGAACAAGCATGGGAGATAGACGGTGTTCCGGAAACCCTTGGCGAAGCAGCCCAAGCCTACGAACTCGCAGGGGACGACGACTCCAGCGCAAAACTTTACAACAAGTACTTGCAGAAAAAACCCGAAGATACCTTTGCATACGTCAAATACGCCCGAATCCTATACCGACTGGGCAAAGAGAACGAAGCCTTGAAAGCCTTTCAACGAGCACCGGAAAAAGCCAATGCAGAAGATTCTCTTTCACTAGCCCAGCTTTTTCTTGCGAAGGGCATCTACAACCAAGCCCAGCATTGGTTTCTAACAGCTGAAAAAAAGAACCCCAAGCAAAACCCCGCCACCTATCTGGGATTAATTGAAGTGGCAATCAAGCTGAAGCAAGAGAACGAAATCGAAAGTTATGCATTGGCCTTGGAGAAAGTTCATCCGGGAGCCTTGGAGAAGAGCACCCGCAACAATCATGTAGCGGAATTGCTGGCGCGAAGGAGAGGGTTGGACTTTTTTAGGCGGGGAATTCCCACGGAAGGCAAAAACGCATCCGAGCTCGCTGCAGCACTTCTTGCTCCGACCGAAGAGACAGGATCAGTCGTAGCCACATCTAAGCTGCCTCCCGAAAACGATTCCGCCTCCAATCCCGATCAAACGCCTTCGCAACAAGTTACACTTATTCCCGCCATCGACACCGATACGAACATACCGCTCAACACTACGCCGAATCCATCGACTTCACTGGCGGATTTCTTCTCTTCTCCGCAAGAACAATCGCAACCAACAGAGAGAAGTTTTCTGGAAGAAGCCGAGTTGTCCATGGTGGAGAAAAAATACCGAAGCGCACTCTTGTTTACCCGTAAGGCAATTCGTCAAGATGCTCAGAATGCATCCGCTTGGCATCTCGCCTCGCAGGCCCACTTCCTGCTTGGGGAAAACGAGGAAGCGGAAATGAAGGCGCTGGAAGCCACTCGTCACGCTCCCGATGACTTGGGCTATCATATGGATTACCTGCGAATCGCCCGCGAAACCCTTGAGGGACGCGAATACTTGGAGGAACTGGAAAAAGCTCATGAAAAATTCCCTCAGTCCATAGAGATTCTTTGGCAACTTGCCCGACGTTACCATGTTGCCGAAAATAAACCAGTCACTGCAGCTGTCCTTTATAGGAAATTACTTGCCAACGCTCCTCCGGACAATCCTTTGCGACCGGAAGCGGAAAGAGAACTCAAGGCTTTGGGAGAACTTCCCTGAAAATATTCTTCGCACGATAGGTTAGGAATCGGGATGGCAAAATTTCAAAGGGACTTCGTGACCGAGCTCAAGGCCAGGGTAGACCTGCACGATGTCGTTGCCCCATACGTAAACTTGAAGCGAGCAGGTTCAAGTTGGAAAGGCCTCAGTCCCTTCAAGCAGGAAAAGACTCCGTCCTTTCTGGTACATCCCGACAAAGGCTTCTTCAAGTGTTTCAGCAGTGGAGAGGCAGGGGATGCGATCAGCTTCATACAAAAGGTTGAAAACCTTGATTTTCAAGAGGCCGTGGAATACATAGCCAATCGCTTCAACGTACCTGTCAGGTACGAGGAGAGCTCGTCGGGGGGCACCTCCCCAAACGTTGTTTCCAACAGGAGAAAGCTCTTTGAAATCCATGAATTGGCTGCCTCATGGTACAGAGGTCGCTTTCTGGAGGAATCTCCAGAAGGGAAATTCATCCGAGACTACTGGACGCAAGAAAGAGGCTTCACCCTTGAGATTGCGGAGGAGTTCGGCATTGGATTTGCACCACCGGATTGCTCAGGCTTGGAAAAATTGTTTCAGAGCAAGAATTTTTCCAACGAAGTCTTGGACAAATGCGGCCTTTTCTTCGAAAGGAGGGGTCGCTCCGCCTTTATGCCTCGCTTTCGGGGCAGGCTGATGATTCCGATTCGGGACAATCAGGAACGAGTGGTCGCCTTTACCGCTCGCCAGCTATCAGTAACCCCTGCAAACGACCCGGCTCGCGAGGCCAAGTACGTAAACTCTCCGGAGACAACGATTTTCAGCAAGGGCAACATTCTCTTCAACCTCGACAAGGCAAGGCGCAACGTAAACGAAAATGAGAAATTCCTCTTGGTTGAGGGTCAGTTGGACGCCATTCGATGCTGGGAAAAAGGCGCCAAAACTGTAGTGGCACCACAAGGCACGGCATTTACAGAAGGTCAAGCTTACCTGCTTAAACGCTTTCGCCCCGCAGGAGTCGAATGTCTACTGGATGGAGACGAGGCTGGTCGAAAGGCTGCCATGAGAATGCTTCCCATCCTAGTGAAGTCTGGCATCGAACCCAGTTTCCTGATTCTCGATCCCGGACAAGACCCCGACGAATTGCTGCGCGTTGGTGGTTCCGCCGCACTCGAAAAAATACGATCTCAAGCTAAAAGCGGTATAGATTTCGCCATCCGCATGCAAATCGAGGAAAACAAGGATCTCACTCCCACACGCAAGACCACTATCTTGGAAAATATTTTTGCAGTAATCAGCGAAACGGACTCGCTCATCGCTCGCGACGAATACCTCTCGCAAGCAGTAAACATTCTTAAGGTTGACGAAAGCTCGGCAAGGCACGAATTGAATCGCTTCCTAAAGCTAAGGGCAAAGTCAAGAAGCTATTCCGCCAACGAGGAAAGTGCGGCAAAAGAATTTGAAGAAAACGATTCAGGAAAGTTGACAACGGTTGAAGATGACCTATTGTTTCTCCTTTTGCATCATGACAAGATTGCGTTCCCTCTCGCGCAAGTCGTTGACCCTGAATGGCTTGATCGAAATTCAGACTCAGGAAGGATTTTGGCCAAAGCAGTTGCCGAAATTCGTGAAGGCGATTGGCGGGGAACCGAATCGCTAGACGAATTGCTGGAAGAAGAACAAGAAAAAAGAAAAGCCTATTCTCTACTCTCTCGAAGCTCAACCCATGACAAAAATGAAAGCTACGTACAGGCATGCAATTCCTGTCTCAGCACCCTCTTCCTCCGCCATCTTAGCAAGCGCGAAAGTGACGTTCGCGAACGTTTTGCAAACTTCGGAAACGAAGGTAAGGAAAAGCTGGAACTTCTGAGAAAGGAACTCAGCGACCTGAGAGAAAAACGAAAAGTTTCCCCAATTTTAAATTTATCTTCACCATCATCGCCCAATAGTCATCCAATTAATGACCACGACCAAAGCAAAACCTCGAGCTTCGAAAGCAAAGAAAACCACCGCCCCGAAAACCGCTTCCAAAAGGAAACCGGCAACGAAGAAGGCAACGGTCGCAAAGAAAGCCCCGACAGCGAAAAAGAAGGCTCGAAAGCCAACGGCCGCCAAGAAGGCCGCTCCATTATCCGCGAAGAAAGGAACGACGCGGAAGAATACGTCTTCTAGCTCCAAGACCAAAGCTACCCCTAAAGGAAAAGCGAGGGCATCCAAGTCGTCGGCAAAGAAAACTCCCCCAAAGCCGGTTGCAGCAACGAAAGCTTCCCGTTCGAAAGCAACGGCATCTCCTGCAAAGGCCGCTTCAGCCGCAGCCCTTAAAAAGACCCCCAAGCCCCTCGACGACGCAATAACGGACAAGGTGCGAACCCTTATCCATCATTCGCGTGAACAAGGTTTCCTGACTTACAAGGACATTGACAAAGCTTTGCCGGAGATTGCCAGTCAGCCAGAGGAGCTTCAGAACGTAATCTCCATACTCAACAACCTCGAGATCAAGATTCTCGATAGCGCCGAAGTCGAACAATACAAGCAAAAGCAAGAGAAATCTGCCGAGGAACATGCCCGTACCACTCAATCGGACATGCTTGATGACCCCGTCCGGATGTACCTTAAGCAAATGGGGCAAGTTCCCCTGCTGACGCGTGAAGAGGAGGTTGAGATTTCCAAGCGAATAGAGAAAGCCGAATCCGGAGCCTTGAAGCTCCTTTTTTCAGTCGACTTGACGGCAGAGTTCCAGTTGGTGATGGCTCAAAACCTGATCGATCGGGAGGAAAGGTTCGATCGCGTGGTGTTGGACAAGAAGATCGACAGCAGGGAAGCTTACTTCAGAAACCTAGCCAAGCAGATCTTGGCGGGGAACGACGTCATGGTGAAGCTGAAGAGGGCTTGGGATCAATCTTTGGTCGCCAAGAATGCAACCCAGCGGAAGAGAGCCAAGAACAGATTCTTGAAATACCGATCCATGTTGGCGCCGATCTTCAAGAAGTGCTGCTTCAAGCTAAAGATTTTCGAGGACTTCATCGCGCAGATCAATCCCGACCTGAAAATCATCTCAAGGCACCTCAGGCACCTCTCCATGGCCAAGAAGGACACTGTAAAAGTGAAACGCAAGGGGGTGAAGCTCGAGAAAGTCCGCAAAGAGCTTGAGCAATTCAAGCAGAAATACAGGCTGGAGCCAGAGGAACTAGTCTTGCTTATAAGGGAAGTTCGTCGCTTTATGCACGAAGTCCACAAGGCAAAGACGGAAATGGTGGAAGCAAACCTAAGGCTGGTCATTTCCATTGCCAAGAAATACACCAATCGAGGCTTGTCCTTCCTGGACTTGATTCAGGAAGGCAACATGGGGCTGATGAAGGCGGTCGAAAAATTCGAGTATCGCCGAGGCTACAAGTTTTCGACCTATGCCACATGGTGGATCCGCCAAGCCATTACCCGTTCGATTGCAGACCAAGCGCGCACCATCCGGATTCCCGTACACATGATCGAGACCTTGAACAAGGTCATGCAGATCCAGAAACAGCTGCTTCAGGAATTGGGACACGAGCCAACCGCCGATGAAGTGGCCGAGGAAATGGGACTACCCGCGGACAAAGTGCAGAACATCATGAAAATGGCCCAACAGCCGATCTCCCTTCAGAGCCCCGTAGGAGACAGCGACGACACCAATTTCGGGGACTTCATTGAAGACAAAAGCGCGGAAAACCCCTACGACATGACGGCTTACTCGCTTCTCAGGGAAAAAATCATCGACGTACTGGATTCGCTGACCGACCGCGAAAGAAACGTACTTTCGCTTCGATTCGGGCTCAAGGACGGCTACAGCAGAACCTTGGAAGAGGTGGGTCGACAATTCAAGGTGACCAGGGAACGTATTCGACAAATCGAGGCAAAGGCACTAAGGAAGATGCGTCATCCGACCCGCATTCGCCAGTTACACGGATTCTTCGAAGCCGACCAGAGTTCCGTGAACAAACCAAAGCCGGAAGCTTTGCGGCAATTGGGCCTGTAAGAGATCCTATCTGAAATTACTCTTCCCATCATCCCAAAAAGAGTTGCGCCGACAGGCCAACGTTAATAAGTTCTAGATCATGATACTTCCGCACAAACCCGCCTTGGCGTTCATCGGCAACTTCGGAGGAGGGGAAATAATCCTCATCTTCCTGATCGTGCTGTTGCTTTTTGGTGCCAAGAAAGTCCCGGAGCTATTCAGGTCGCTGGGGAAAGGCGTCAAGGAATTCCGGAAAGCCAAGACCGAATGGGAGCAAGACATCAATGATGTCATGAATCAAGAGCCTCTAGAGGATCACGACTTCAAGACTGAGTCCACAGAAGACGTCCACGCAACTTCAGAAGAAAGCGAAGAAGCAGTCCACCACGAGGGTGAGAAGCAAACTGCTTCCTGACCTTGAGAGTTTTGCCTCGTATTACCCTAAAGGGTAATTAAGGCACTCTGGACACCAGCTCATCACCCCCCTGCCAAGACAGGTCGGAAGCCCCTAACGGAGAGCCAGTCGCAGATTTGGTCTCGATGGTCGCCCTGAAGTTCCCATCGCTTATCAACGATGGATCCACCGGAACCTAGGCGCCTCTTCAATTCTCCCAGCATTCGTTTTTGACGATCGACGGACAGCGAGGAAGGGAAACCAGTCACGGTAGTGACCGTCTTGCCACCCCTTCCAGCTTTCTCTCGACGAACGTCCAACCTTTCTCCCCTACCAATGACAGTAAGGTTGACCTTCTTCGCTTTGCCTTGAGTTCTCTCGGGTTCATTTGGACGATTTCCCAATCCCTTCAATTCCAGATTTCCGAAAGGATTGTCGACGAGTACTGAGTCCGTAGACTCCAAGGAAATCCGGTTCGCTTTCTTTTCGCTCTTCTTCAAAGTTGAACCCAAGCCTAGCGATAATCAGGTAAATTACAACAGGATCAATTTCCGCATGTACCCTTTTCAGGTTCTCCTCCCTCAAGAAAAACCAACGCCTTTTGATAGCTTCGATTCTCAAGGAAGTGCCTCAAGCGTCCCGGCAATTCCTTGCCACGGTTGACCAGAATGTCGTCCAGTCCTCGAATAGCCTCGGACAAGTCTCCGGGCTTTGCTGCATCCGGCTTTGTAATGGTTCTCAAGTAGGGCAAGACCTCAAGCATAACAAAATCGTTTTTTTCGGAAGGGAACGCATGGAAAAACAATCGGATCCTAAATCAGCCCATGCAACGCAATCGATCGACAAGTTTCCCAAGAAGTGCTCATGGCTTTACTCTCCTGCCGAACTGCCTTCGGATACGTCCAGCCATTCGCTGTCGCTGTATCGGAACAGCAGAACTCTGCCTCCAATGCTGCCAACGAAATAATGCCAGCTTCTCGAATTCTGGACGTAAAGATATGGGAACAATCCCTGACCCGTCCAAATCCAACCTAGCTCCTGATGCCAAAACCACACCTCGTTGTCTGCTGCAGGAGCAGGGAAAAGCCATCCCAACGACTCATGATTAATCCAGCCGTTACCGGAAAGGAAGAAATTACCGAACCAAGAACTTTTCCACCAACCTGGAGCCGACTCAACTAGCTCGGCCTTTGCCCAAGAAGGCCCTTGGGGTTGTTTAGGGGCAAAAAAGCTCTCCTGTGTTCCGTAGGCGATTCCCTCTCCGTTGGAAGCAAAGGCCCTAAAGAAATACCTCTTACCTTCCACAAGATTTGCCGGGGTTGCCCCGAACGAGCCGATACCTTCGGCAGCAAGCAGAACATGAGTAGAGTTCTCACCAACCGTGGGATCGGGCGACCTGCTGAGAGCGAACCCACGCTCAACTTTCCCTTGGATTGTACCAGAGTCGACAACTTCCCCTGAAAGAAGCAACATCTCCCTGACCGTGTCCTCGCGAAAAGACAAGGTCTCAACCACGGGTTTGAAAGAGTCCCCAACCAATACCACAAGGGTTTCCTCGACTAGAAAACCATGTGGGTCGGTGGTCTTGACTCGGATTTGGTGGGATTCTTTTTCCTCGAAATCAAAGGGCTTTTTCGTCCTGAGCACACCATTCTCGGACAAGGAGAAGAGCTCGCTACCTTCCGCCAGAACAAATTGAAATCCTCCGGAGTCATTCTGATCAATCGCGTAGAAGGCGACAACGTTTCCGACCTGAGTTCCCGCAGGCAAATTCTCTTCAACCAAATCCCCCACCAGTCGGATCTTGGCAGGCTCGTAAACTACGACTTTGCGGGAAACGCTTGTCGCCGGATTTCCCGCCCGATCGGTAAAAGCGTAAGTAAGCGAGTAAGTTCCGGGTGCATTGACGTCGACCTTGCCGAAAGAAGAAGCGGAGCCATTTCCGTCCAAAGAATCATACCAAACAGCGCCGGGATCCTTGAAGGGCGAAGAAAGCTGCAGCCAAATCTCCTCTTCTCCAAGCATGGTTAGTTCGGGCTTGGTGGAATCCACCACGCGAACGACACGTGAAACTTCCTTGGCCTCATTGCCGGAGGAGTCCGTAAAACTGTAGGAAAGCCTGTAAACACCAGGTTGCTCATGGTTAACGACATCGGAACTCTGCAGGGAACCGTTACCATCGACGGCGTCCGTCCAGAAGGAACCTTGGTCTACGTATGGTTCGCCCGCTTCCAGCAAGATTTCCTCCTTGCCGCGGAGAGTGATCACTGGGGCTGTCCGATCCACGACTTGAAT
Organism: uncultured Puniceicoccaceae bacterium; assembly: GCA_964576585.1. Classification (GTDB taxonomy): domain Bacteria; phylum Verrucomicrobiota; class Verrucomicrobiia; order Opitutales; family Seribacteraceae. The sequence goes on from CAZNWO010000041.1 coordinate 20,073, forward strand.
CTTTCTGGTCAAGGCTTCAGCAACATTGCCGGAGGAGTCGGCAAATACGAAGTTCAAGGAGTAAGTACCCGGCTTCGAGTAGTCCACGATTCCAATGCCCGACAAAGTGCCGTTGCCATCCACCGCATCCGACCAAGTGGCGTTAAGATCAAGGTATGGAAGACCTGCCTCATGAACCACCGAAGAAGAACCGTTCAACCGAAGAAGCGGGGGCACGGTATCCCGGACAACGATTGTGCGGAGGACGGGGTCTGCAGGATTGCCGGCGGCATCGGAGTACCTGTAGGTAAGAATGTAGGAACCTGGCTTATTAAAATCGACGGTTCCGTTTACCTCGGCTTGGCCGTGGCCATCAACTGCATCAACCCACAGAGCCCCCTGATCCTGATAAAACCCGAAGGTTTCGATCGCAATCTCGGGAAGACCTTGGAGGAAAAGGTTTGGCTTGGTCGTGTCCTGAACCGTAACCGTCCGATAAACGCGGGTCGCTTGGTTACCGGAAGCATCAACCGCATCGTAATGAACCTGGTACGTCCCCGGAGTCCCGATGTCCACAACACCTTGGGCAACGGAGGTGCCGTTGCTCTCCACTTTCCCCGAAGAGTCGATGGCATCGGTCCAGTAGGCTCCCGCGTCGACGTATTTCTCGAATGCCTCGTGAAAAACCTGAGCATCACCATTCAGGTGTATAATCGGCGAATGGTCGTCCATGTTCGACACGGGGATCACGATCGGTTTCTCGAAACTGGCGTTGCGCTCGTCGTAAACGCGAACCCTGACGTAATATTTTTCGCGTTCCTCGTGGTCAAAGGCTCGGGCGGCATGGAGTCGGTTTTGCTCGATGTAAAAGGCGGGGTTGTCTAGGTCGCTGAAACCGCTGACCAACTCAAAACGATAAGTTCCCGAGCCATTGTCGTCACGATCCGAGGCTTGGATTTCTCCAGCCAAAGTTCCCGCAGGCTGGTTTTCAGGAAGACCCGGCAAGGTCACGTTCAGGTCATGAGGAGGATAGTTCGGAACAATTGCAAACTCCAGAATGTTGTTGGCCTCGTCCCACTCCGGAAGACGCTGGTAGGAATCCACAAACGCAAAGATTTTCGGGGTCCACGAGGAGATGGGCAAGGTGAGGCTGGCAACTCCCCTGCCCGAAGGGGCCATGTCAGGCAATGATGCAACCCCGAGAGCAGTCCCGACGGTAAACGGATTACCATCGAAGAACCGAACTTTTGTATCCCTGATGATTCCACTGGAATTCTGGTCGTTCTCTACCGTCAGGTTCAGGGTGAAGTTCGCGTCCTCCATGTTGAAGGGCTCGATCTCCATTTCGATGATTTTTAGATCCTGACCGGAAACGTAGAGATCGACGTACTTGGGGTCAGACCAAGTGAAGTCCTCGTCCCTGACTCGCAAACCCACCTGTCCCTGAAAAGTATGACCATAGGGTCCGACCTCAATGATCTGGCTGCCCTCCTGAAAAGTCCCCGTCCCATTAAGGTCCCAAGAGAACCCGGTAACGCTGTCGTAGAGATCTAGGTCAACGGACGAGCTTCCGTCCAAGGAAATTTTCTGGTTAATCCTCGTGGAATAGACTGGAAGTTGTGCAAGGGGAATGGGTTCGGGAATGGCAGAATGATTACCCGAGCTCACGGTAACCTTGAAAACCTTCACAACGCTCTTTCCAGCAGAGGAATCGTCGGTGATCATGAGAGCGAACTCGCCCTCTCCTTCTTGATCAAAGCCGGGATGAGTTGGACGAGGGCCAACGGCATCGGGAGAACTCCAGTCGATTTCACTTTCCAATCCCGTCCAATTCCATTTCCACTTCCACTCGCGAATCGATCTCCCCGCATCACTGTGGTAACTGCCCGAGGCATCAATAGGGAAAGGCGTCTGCTTCGCCACCCCAGCGGGATAAGATGCAACGGGTATGGGGGGGAAGTCGGTCACGCCTCGACTCAGGATCGCCAAGGCGAGGGCAGTGGAAAAGTTGGACGAGCGATAACCCTGCCAATGCCCGTCGGCATATTGCCCAAAGCCCTTGGTGAGCTGCCTTCGGGCAGGATTCATTGCAGGATCGAGGTTTGCGTCAACGCCGAGGAACCAGCTTGCCATGTCGGCGTCCCAGTCGCGTTCTCCCTCGGGGGTCTGGATCTTCTTCAGACCAGTTGCATCGAGACCCTTCTTGACCGCGTAGGCGGCATAGAATCCTCTCGTCCATCCGTCTGCCGTGATCCACCGGTCGGTGATAAAGGCAATGGACTTGTTTGAGGGAGAATCTTCGGGATCACGCCCCATCCAAGCGTCGGAAACCAACCTCCCACCCGTCTTGTCGACGTTCAGCCACTGAGAATTCTTACTGTAGCCGATCGCACC